>CAMCRC010000004.1 GCA_945877175.1 Klebsiella pneumoniae
ATCTGAACAGACGGTCCACATCGCGCGGGAAACGGGCATACATTTCTTTGCCGCCGGGCACCATGCAACAGAGCGCTATGGAGTACAGGCAGTCGCCGCACATCTCGTAGAACGCTTCGGCATTGCCCACGAATTCGTTGATATCGACAACCCGGTGTGACCGGGCTGTCGAAAGGAATCAAATCACTTTTCTTGATCTCAGTAGTTTGATGACCTGACTTACGCATTCATCAATCGCGAGCGCGCCTGTATCCAGGGACAGTGCGGCTTCCGCAGGCGCTTCATAAGGATAGGAGACGCCGGGTACATCGCCATGTCCTGACAATTCCGCGGCCGCGTAAAGTCCGCTGGGATCTCTCTGCCGACAGATGTCCATCGCTGGATTCAAGTACACGATGATGCAGTTGTCGCTGCCAATCACGCTGATTGCATGTTCGCGGGCGTCTTTGCCCGGCGCCACGAAGGCCGCACAGCAAATAACACCCGAATCGTTGATCAGCTTCGCGATGTGCGCACTGCGCCGCAGGTTCTCGGCTCGTCCAGCCTCGTCATGAGGAAGGTCCTTGCTGATTCCAAGGCGCATGGTCTTGCCATCAAGCACGGTGCTCACACGGCCCATGTCGAAAAGGCGCCGTTCGAGTGCATGGGCGAGTGTCGTCTTGCCTGCTCCGGAGATGCCGACGAACATGACTGTCACGGGCTTCTGGCCATAGCGGGCGGCGCGTTCATCCCGGGTGACATGTTGCGTGCTGTTGGAAGCTTGAGCCTGAACAGACGATTCGCTGCCAGCAGTGTGAATCATGCCCGCGCCGACAGTGACATTGGTCAGGCGGTCAATAACGATGAAGGCACCTGTGCTGCGGTTTGCTTCGTAGTTGTCGATGCATACTGTTTTGTCGACACTGACAGTGCAACGGCCGATCTCGTTCAATTCGAGTGAAGGGGCAGGGGTCTTCTCGAGCGAGTTGACGTCGATTCTATGCTGCAGCGTCGAGACTTTGCCGCTGACAGTTTTCGTGCCGAGTTTGAAGTCGTAAAGCTTTCCGGGCAGCAATGGCTGTTCGATCATCCATACCAGTGTCGCTTCGAATGTATCGGTCACCACGGGGTAATTGTCGCTGTGCACAATCATGTCGCCGCGACTGATATCAATTTCATCTTCCAGCGTCAGTGTCACAGCCATGTCGGTGAATGCTGATTCAAGTTCTTCGTCATAGGTGACGATGGACTTCACACGGCTGGTCTTCTGCGATGGCAGTACGACTATTTCGTCGCCTTTGCGTACGATGCCCGATGCGATAGTGCCGCAGAAACCGCGGAAATTCAGATTGGGGCGATTGACGTACTGAACAGGGAAGCGCAGGTCACGCAGATTGCGGTCTTTGGCAATTTCCACGGCTTCCAGCTGTGCCATCAGTGTCGGGCCGGAATACCAGGGCATGAATTCGCTGGCATTCACAACATTGTCGCCATTGAGCGCCGACATCGGAATGAACTGGAAGTCTGCCGGGGCGAGACGCTCGCTGAATTGCAGATAGTCCGCCTTGATGCGCTCGAATACCTCCTGGCTGTAATTGACCAGATCCATCTTGTTGATGGCCACAAGGATGTGCCGAATGCCGAGCAAGGACGTAATGAAGCTGTGTCGTCGCGTTTGTACCTGCACACCGTGGCGGGCATCGATGAGGATGATGGCGAGGTCGCACGTAGAAGCACCTGTTGCCATATTGCGGGTGTACTGCTCATGGCCGGGGGTGTCGGCGATGATGAACTTGCGTCGTGACGTGGAAAAGTAGCGGTAAGCCACATCAATGGTGATGCCCTGTTCGCGCTCCGCCTGCAATCCGTCCACCAGAAGTGCAAGATCGATGGCACCGCCGGTCGTGCCGGATTTCACGCTGTCCGCCTTGATGGCGCTCAGCTGATCTTCGTAGATCATTTTGGAATCGTGCAGCAGGCGGCCGATTAGCGTGCTCTTGCCATCGTCCACACTGCCGCAGGTGAGCAGTCTCAGCAATTCCTTGCGCTCGTGCTGGGCCAGATAGGCGTTGATGTCCGTGCTGATGAGATCCGATTGATGTGACATAGATTGGAACCTGGTTTTCGCGTACATGCCGCAGAGTGTTTGGGAAGCGAGGGTTAGAAGTAGCCTTTGCGCTTCTTGTCTTCCATGGAGCCTGCCTTGTCACTGTCGATCAGGCGGCCTTGTCGTTCCGAGGTGGTCGTCAGCAACATTTCCTGAATGATGTCTGTCAGAGTGGTGGCATTGGATTCCACTGCGCCGGTCAGTGGATAGCAGCCGAGAGTTCTAAAGCGCACCATCTTGTGCTCAACTTTTCTGCCTTCCAGCGGCATGCGCTCGTCATCCACCATGATATCGACGCCGTCAATGCGAACAACCGGTCGCTCTTTCGCAAAGTACAGTGGGACGATATCGATGTTGTTCAGGTAGATGTATTGCCAGATATCCAGTTCAGTCCAGTTGGACAGCGGAAAAACGCGGATGCTCTCGCCCTTGTTCACTTTGCAATTGTAGATATTCCACAACTCCGGGCGCTGGTTCTTTGGGTCCCAGCCATGATTCTTGTCGCGAAATGAGAAAACGCGTTCCTTGGCACGCGACTTCTCTTCGTCACGACGGGCTCCCCCAAACGCAGCATCGAACTTGTACTTGCTCAACGCCTGACGCAGGGCTTGTGTCTTCATGACGTCAGTATGCTTCTCACTCCCATGCGTAAATGGGCCGATTCCTGCGTCCACGCCTTCCTGATTGGTGTGCACAATCAGCTCAAGCCCGAGGTTCTTTACCAGCTTGTCCCGGAACTCGATCATTTCCCTGAATTTCCAGGTCGTGTCCACGTGCAGGAGCGGGAAGGGAGGCTTGCCTGGATAGAAAGCTTTCATGGCCAGGTGCAACATGACGGCAGAGTCCTTGCCTATCGAATAGAGCATGACTGGATTGTCGAACTCAGCCGCGACTTCGCGAATGATGTGAATGCTTTCAGCTTCAAGTTGTTTCAGGTGCGTCAGGTTGTAGTCAGTCATCGTGTTTCACTGTTCTAAGTTGGTGTCAGCTCGACATATTTTGCGGCTTTGCACTGGAGTGTCAGTACTAAGGAGGCTGGTGAGTGAAGTCGCTTGGGCTCTTAAAGATAGTCCCTGTCGGACTCTCGGAGTTTCTCCAGGCCGAAACCCTCTGAAAGTGCTCCGCTCTGGCCCGGCGTCTGCTTGGGTGCATAGTCACGTGGTGCCTGAACATGGGCTTCATCAACAGTCAAGGCACGATTGAACAGGCCGTCGGAAGCCGCTGGGAGAAGTTGGCTCGCCACGTCTCCTGAGCACAATTCCTGAGCGCCAATGGCCAGGTGCTGATACACATCCCGATAGCTGTCTGTCATTTGCTGCACAAGACCGGCGGTAGTGCTGAAATGTTCGCTGACCTCTTCCTTGTAGCGGGCATGACTGCGTTGCAGATCCTGCAGTTGTTGCTCCAGCTCGGAGATTTTTGTCGGACTGGCGTTGATACGACTGGCCAGGAAATACCCGGCGGCCGTGCCAGTCGCCAGACAAATGAAGCCGATTACCCATACCATCACTATAGAATGCCTCTCTTGCGAAGGTCCGTGGCTTGCACGGGTTGAATATCCAAAGTGGCGCAAGTATAGCCTGAGCCGTGTCATGGTGTCAGGGGATTCCGGTCACTGGTCGGTGGCTATTGCGGGCGGGCCGTCACGCCTTGCTGGTCTGGCCATGGTTGCTTGCCGTAGAATGCGCAGCCTTTCCAAGCCGGATGAATCTGCGAATGTCGCACTCTCAAACCCATTCCATGCCGCCAGACGCGCGCTACAGACAAGATGTCGCGCAGGGCATTCTGTTTGAAGATTCCGCGCAGGCCGATGCCATTGTCCATTTTCAGCGCCTCTACGACGAACTGCTCGCCAGACAAACTGCGGAGTCAACACGCTTTGGCTGGATCAAACGCTCCTTGAATCTGGATGCCATCCCTCCAGTCAAGGGCTTGTATATCCATGGCGGCGTAGGGCGTGGCAAAACATATTTGATGGACGTTTTTTTCGAAAGTCTGCCGCTCGAGCGCAAGATGAGAACACACTTTCATCGCTTCATGCAGCGTGTGCACGCCGAACTTCAGCGAGTGAAAAGGCAGAAGAATCCATTGGAATCAGTGGCTCGTTCAATTGCAGGCGATGCAAGAGTGCTCTGCTTTGACGAATTTTTTGTTTCGGATATCGGCGACGCGATGATTCTTGGGGGATTGTTGGCTCACTTGCTGGAAGAGGGTGTCGTGCTGGTGATGACTTCAAACATCGAGCCCGCCTCCTTGTACCTGAATGGCTTGCAGCGAGAGCGTTTCCTGCCTGCAATTGCTTTGTTGCAGGAGAATCTTGATGTAGTGCATCTGGATGGCGGGATTGATTATCGACTTCGAAATCTTCAGCAGGCCAGTATCTACTACTCCCCATTGGGAAGCAGAGCGGAAAAGGCCATGCAGGATTGTTTCGATCGGCAAGTTTCAGAGCATGCCAGTGTCGCAACGGGGACCAGTGTCGAAGTACTAGGACGACAGATTCCAGTGCGCGCGCAAAGTGATGACGTGATCTGGTTTGATTTTGCGGATTTGTGCGGCGGGCCACGAAGCGCATATGACTATGTCGAACTCGGCAAGCTGTATCACACGGTGCTGGTCAGCGATATTCCGCAGCTCAGAAGTGAAAGCGATGACATGGCAAGACGTTTCGTCAGCCTTGTAGACGAGCTCTACGATCGTAACGTCAAGCTGATCCTTTCAGCGCAGGTTGAGCTAGCCAGTCTGTATGCCGGCAGTGGACTGGCGTTCGTTTTCGAGCGAACCCGCAGCAGATTGCTGGAAATGCAGTCAGAGGAGTACCTTGGTCGGCAGCACCGCCCCTAGCGATTACAATGCCCTGCAGGTGCTGCGGGGCCGCAACTTGCAGGGCAACTTGGGGCTATTTAATGCTTGAACAATTAAAGTCGCTTCGGTAGTATTCGCGCTCCTTGAAGACAATGCTCCTTTGGTGAAAGTAAATGAAGACCTTTATTGCGAAACCGCAGAATGTTGAACACAACTGGCTGCTTCTGGATGCCGAAGGGCAGACCCTGGGTCGCATGGCGGCAGAAATTGCCAGCCGTCTGCGTGGTAAGCACAAGCCTGAATACACTCCTCACGTTGATACTGGTGACTACATAGTCGTCATCAATGCCGAGAAAGTGGCGGTTACAGGCAACAAGGTGAAGGACAAGATTTACCATTCCCACTCCGCGTTCCCGGGCGGCCTGAAGTCGATTGCATTCGGCAAACTGGTTGACAAAGCGCCTGAGCGTGTCATCAAGCTGGCTGTCAAGGGCATGCTTCCGCGCACTCCGCTGGGTCGCGCAATGTTCAAGAAGCTCAAGGTTTATGCCGGCAACGAGCATCCGCATACCGCACAACAGCCCCAAGCGCTGACACTGTAACGAGGTTTATACATACACTATGCCCACGACTCAATATTACGGTACAGGTCGACGCAAGACTGCGACTGCACGTGTGTTCCTGACGAAGGGAACAGGGACAATCACTATCAACAAGCGTACGCTGGACAATTTTTTCGGCCGCGAAGTGGCTCGCATGATTGTGCAGCAGCCTCTTGAGCTGGTTGAGCTGAAAGACAAGTTCGATGTGATGGTCACTGTGAAAGGCGGTGGCAGTTTCGGTCAGGCTGGGGCAATACGTCACGGAATCACACGTGCCCTGATGGAATACGATGGCGAGCTGCGCCCGACGCTGCGCAAGGCCGGATTCGTGACACGTGATGCGCGTGCGGTCGAACGTAAGAAAGTTGGCTTGCGCAAAGCCCGCAAGAGGCCACAGTTCTCCAAACGTTGATTATTGGTTTGCTGCGTTTCTGTTTCGCTTCGAGCAGGACAGAATCAGCAGGGTCGATTACAAAAAGCGCCTGTGCTTCACAGCCCAGGCGTTTTTTTATTTCCGAAAATATAAATTTCTGATCTAAATCAAAAAGTTGCCTGTGAATTGGCGAGCCGCAGGCTTGAATAAAGTCGGCAGATTCACTACTATCCGCGGCATTTGCGTAACCGGTCCATGTATCCGCTTCCCCAGGTCTACAGTCCGGCTTTCTTTTCCAAGATCAACTCTGGTTTCCTCTTCACAAGAGAGGATTCTTAAATTACCAATGCTCAGGAGATAACACGGTGAGTGAAGACGGTACTGATTCTGGCCGCAGGCGTTTCTTATTGGGGTCCACCTCGGTAGTCGGTGTTGCAGGCGTGGTTGCTGCAGCGGTTCCCTTTGTCGGTTCTTGGAGTCCCAGCGCCAAAGCGCGGGCTGCCGGTGCTGCTGTCCGACTGGACATCAGTACAATTGAAGAGGGCGGCATTCTCGGGCCGATTCCCGCGTGGCGAGGTCGGCCGATATTCATTGTACGCCGCTCTGCTGAAGCACTTGCGGCATTGCCGGGTCTCGACGGCACCTTGCAGGATCCTGCGTCTACGCAGCCTGAACAGCCTGAGTACGCTACCAATGCACACCGCTCACGTGAGCCGGAGATTCTGGTGCTGGTAGGACTTTGTCCCCACTTGTTCTGCTCCCCGACACCGCGGCTTGAATTGCGTGCAGAACCTTTCGACGAGCAATGGAAGGGTGGCTTCTTCTGTCCATGCCACGGTTCTCGTTTTGACCTGGCAGGCAGGGTTTATCAGGGCTCACCGGCGTCACGCAATATGCAGGTGCCTCCGTATTTCTACGAGTCCGAGAGTGTTCTGGTGATTGGTGAAGATGGGGTGAATACATAATGAGCACATCGAAAAAGAGTGGCTGGATAATCTCTTCGCTTGTGGGGCTTCGCGACTGGACCAATGATCGTCTGCCGATCGTTGCCGCGTGGGAGAAGCACATGAGCAAGTACTACGCGCCCAAGAACTTCAACTTCTGGTACTTCTTCGGCGTGTTGTCATTGGTGGTACTCGTCCTTCAGCTGGTGACCGGCGTCTGGTTGACAATGAACTACACCAACAGCGCCGAAGCAGCGTTTGCTTCCGTTGAATACATTATGCGAGACGTGGAGTGGGGATGGCTTCTGCGCTATCTGCATTCCACAGGCGCCTCTGCGTTCTTCGTGGTGGTTTACCTGCACATGTTCCGTGGTCTGATGTACGGCTCCTACAAGAAGCCCCGCGAGCTTGTATGGGTGTTTGGCATGGCCATTTACCTTGTGCTCGTGATTGAAGGATTCCTGGGCTACGTGCTTCCCTGGGGTCAAATGTCCTACTGGGGAGCCAACGTAATTGTGTCACTGGTGGGCGCGATTCCGGTGATCGGGGAAGATCTGCTGGTCTGGGTGCGCGGTGACTACCTGATATCCGGTGCTACACTGAATCGATTCTTCGCACTGCACGTCGTGGCGCTTCCAATCGTTCTGCTGGCCTTGGTGGTTCTGCACTTGCTGGCACTGCACGAAGTGGGTTCCAACAACCCGGATGGCATCGAAATCAAGAAGAACAAAGGTCCGGATGGTGTTCCGCTAGACGGCATTCCGTTCCATCCCTACTACACAGTACATGACCTCATGGGCATTACTGTATTCCTGTTCGTGTTCTGCTTCGTCGTATTCTTCGTCCCGGAGATGGGTGGGTACTTCCTCGAGCACGCGAACTTCCAGGAAGCGGATCCTCTCAAGACTCCGGAACACGTTCCTCCTGTCTGGTACTACACGCCCTTCTACTCGATGCTGCGAGCCGTCACTGTTCCGCTTCTGGGCATTGATGCGAAGTTCTGGGGACTGATCGTGATGTTTGGTGCAATCGCCATTCTGTTCGTGGTGCCCTGGCTGGATCGCAGCCCCGTTAAGTCCATGCGCTACAAGGGCTGGGGCAGCCGCATAGCGCTGCTGGCATTCACAGTATCCTTCATTATCCTGGGCGTACTGGGCACGCTGTCAGTCAGTCCTGCGCGCACATTGCTGGCTCAGATCATGACTGTGGTCTACTTCGGCTTCTTCTTCCTCATGCCGTGGTACACGGCGAAAGAGAAGACGTTCCCCGAGCCGCTGCGTGTTACTGGGCGCTGGATTACGTGGAAGCAGCTGGTACTCAGCATCGGGCTCCTCGCCGTTCTGGTCTTCCTGCCCTTGAAGGCAGTTGGTGCCGAGTCCTCTGTACCTCTTGATCATGTCGAAGTTGATGTGAAAGATCAGGACTCCCTGCAGAATGGTTTCAAGTACTACATGAGCTACTGTTCTTCGTGCCATTCACTTCAGTACGCACGTTACGAGCGCACTGCAAATGACCTGGGTATCCCCAATGACGTGATTCTGGATAGCGTGATTTTCAACGAACACCAGATCGGTGATCTGATGGAAAACTCCATGTCCACAGATAACGCCAAGAACTGGTTTGGTGCAGCTCCACCCGATCTGACACTGATCGGGCGCGTGCGCAGCCCAGAGTGGCTATACACCTATCTGCGTACGTTTTACGCTGACTCTTCTCGGCCGTGGGGCGTAAACAACGTGGTATTCCCCAATGTTGGTATGCCAAATGTTCTCCATGAACTGCAGGGTGACGTGGTGTGTGCGGGCGGTGACATGGCGCATTGCGAACTTGAGCACGTGGATGGCACGGGCAGCATGACGCCCGAAGAGTTCGATAACACGGTGGCGGACATCGTCAATTTCCTCTACTACATCGGCGAGCCCGTGCGTGCACAGCGCGAATACATGGGTTTCTTCGTACTGGGGTTCCTGGCAATTCTGTTCGTGTTCACTTCGCTTCTGAATCGCGAGTACTGGAAAAAGATACATTGATCCGGATTCCGGCTCAGAACTGATCCAAGAGCAGAGGTTTTACATGGGTGTGGTAGCCAAGCGTTCTTCAATGACGTTTTATTCCGATGGTGCGAGTCAGTACAGTCACCGAGTGCGGATTGTGCTGGCCGAGAAAGGGGTCACTGTCGAGACTATCGACGTGGACCCTGAAAAGAAGCCGGAGGATCTTTCGTCACTGAATCCATACAACACGCTGCCTACACTGGTAGACCGTGATCTTGTGCTGTATGAAGCCAATATCATGATGGAGTATCTGGATGAGCGGTTTCCACACCCACCGCTCTTTCCAGTTTACCCTGTTGCCCGAGCTCAGAGCCGGCTGTGGATGTACCGCATCCAGCGAGACTGGTGTGCGCTGGTAGACTTCATAATGTCGAGCAAGGGGACCGCAGCAGAATTGGATAAAGCTCGAAAGGAACTCCGAGAGAGCCTGATTTCCATTGCCCCCATTTTTTCCGAAAAGCCTTACTTCATGAGCGATGAATTCACGATTGTGGATTGTTGCGTCACTCCGATTCTTTGGCGACTCCCAGCGATGGGAATTGAGCTTGCCGAGACGAAGGCACTGCAACCACTGCTGGAATACCGTGCCCGGCTATTCACCCGCGATTCGGTTCGCGCCAGCCTGTCAGAGCAGGAAAGGGAAATGCTTTGATGGATCGAGCGCGCCAGTGCTGATCGATGCTCCGGCGTTCGTTTACTCACAACGGTGCGCAGCATGACTATGACTTCCAGCCGTCCCTACATTATCAGGGCTCTCTATGAGTGGATCCTGGAGAACTCTTGTACGCCTTATATTCTGGTCAATGCCTTCGGTCATGGTGTTCAGGTGCCACAGGAGCATGTGAAGGACGGCCAGATTATCCTCAATATATCGCCGTCAGCAGTACAGGGCTTGTTCATCAAGGACGAAGCTCTGGAATTCAGTGGTCGTTTTGCGGGGATACCTACACCCGTCTATGTGCCAATAGGAGCTGTGATGGGCATTTATGCCCGTGAGAATGGACAGGGGATGGTTTTTGATCCGGAGAAGCCGCAGCCCCCGTCACCGAAGGCGCCGCAGGCAGTAGTTGATCTCGGGTCCAAACCTGCAGGGAAAGGAAAACTCAGCAGGCCGTCACTACGCGTGGTGAAATAGGCTGCCGCGCAAACACCGGCAGCCTTGACGATCAGCAATTTCAAATGTACTCGAAAACCTTCACTACTCGTGAAACACCTGCAATATTGCGTGCCAGAAGTGCAGCCCGATCTCCTTGTGCCTGAGACAGCATTCCCATCAGATACACTACCCCGTTCTCAGTAACCACGCGGATTTGCCCCGAAGGCACGTCCTTGTTGGATGCCATCTGGGTTCGCACCTTGGTGCTGATCCAGCTGTCATTGGTGCGGGAAAGCAGCGTGGTCTGACCTGCGACTTCCAGCTCATTATGCACTCGGCGCACCTGCACACTCGCTTCAGCTGCAATCTGCCCCGCACGGATCTTCAACGCCTCTGATTGCACCTGGCCGACCAACAACACGACTCCATTGTGACTGACCACATTGAAATGAGCGTCGCGAAATGCTGGCTCGATAGTCTTCATGTTGACAGTGACTCTCGTTTCAATGGATTCATCTTCGACAATCGTGCCTGCTGTGCGCACACCTGGGTTTTCCTGCAAGCCGTTTTCATCCGTTGTGGCCACAAGGATAGACGTGCATCCCGTGCTCATGACCAGCAATGCAGCAACCAGCAATCTCTGTATTTTCACGATTCATCCTCTCCGAATATTTGAATGTCTATCAAGTCACACAGACTATGAAGGACCAGCAAGTGCACTTCCTGTATTCGCGCAACTGACTGTGCAGGTACTCGAATCTCTATATCATGACCAGACAGAAGGTCAGCAATGTCGCCGCCATCCCGGCCTGTAAGGGCAACGGTTCTAATTCTGCGTTCACGAGCGGCCTTTATTGCCTCTGCAACATTGCGTGAATTGCCACTCGCAGAAATTGCCAGCAAGACATCACCTTCCTGGCCCAGCACCCGCAGTTGCTGCGCAAATACTTCCCTGTATGTAAGGTCGTTCGCAATCGCTGTCAACGCTTGTGTGTCGGCATTCAAGGCAATTGCCGGCAACCCAGGGCGCTCACGTTCAAAACGATTGAGAAGTGTTGAGGCAAAGTACTGTGCGAGCCCTCCTGAGCCGGCCGTGCCGCAGCATAGAATCTTGCCCCCTGCCAACAATGCTTCCGTAATCAATTCGCTGGCGCTGGCAATCTCAGGTACCAGAACCGACGCCGCACCTTGCTTCGTGGCGATACTGTGATTGAAATGCTGAGCAACTCGTTTTTGCAGATCCATGAATTGCGTCGCCGCCTGGTTGTTTCGACGGGCATTTTACTGCAATTTGATGAACTGTACATGAATGCCGGCCCGGTGGCGCGAAGCATTGTTGAATCAGCCATCCGTCATGGTAAATGCGGCACGTATCCAGTCGAATTGCAGACTCCCGTTACTCGAATCAGGTGCAATTCCAAGGACATCGAAGCGGCATGGGAGGCGGTTAGCCATTCCGGAACGCTGCAAGTAAAACTGGGCGGTACGCTGCAGCTTTCTCCGCTTTCGCCAGTCCACTGTTTCAGCGGCATTGCCATAAAGCGATGAGCGCCGGAAGCGAACTTCCACAAAGACAAGGGTGCCTTTGTTGTGCATGACCAGGTCGATCTCACCGAGTTTGCACTGGAAATTGCGACAGACCAACGTCAGTCCCTGACGAAGCAAAAAGTTGGCAGCTTCATTTTCCAGCGCCTCTCCGAAAGCGCGTTTGCCGCCGCGGGCGGGTTTTGCCATGGTGTGTCACTCCCGAGTTGGTTGGAAGTCATCACAATTATAGGCAGAGATTAGTCACCCAGCACGCTGGCCTCGCCATTGAGGACGACTGCGTTGCGCAGAGCACGATGGATGCTGCCGTCGGGCAGGATACTGAGAGTGCCTGTAGCGCCTTCCAGGCTCATGTAAGGGAAGGCGCGCATCTGTTCCATGCGCAGGTAGAGCCGATAAGCATCGACACCCATGGCGCGCAGGCGCTGGACAGGACCAGACGCAGCTGCCCAGGTATTGTTTGCAGCGCTCTTGAGCGGGTCAGTCTGTTCGAGAATCCAAGGGGCATCATTGAAGATGATACCGTTCAGGTCCTGATTCGCCGCCGGGTTGCTGCCACCGTCATATACAGATGGCATGGCATAGACTGGCACATCACCTGCGAAGTGCAAGGACAGAGTCGGCTTGATCTGGCGCCCTTCAGCCGGATTGGCAAGGAGGAAGACGAAATCCACATCCTGTCGTCTACGTGGAACGAACTCGATGTTGGTGCGAGGGACCAGGCTTCGAATCTGTTCTGCCCTCGTCTCGCTGGCATCAATGCTGAAGATTCGCTTGATGACGGGGGCGTAGTCCCGCGCTTCGGTGAAGTTGTCGATGGATACTACACGACCACCCAACGCTGACCAGTAAGACACGAAGGTATCTTGAATTCGCAAATACTCTTCGCCCGCAGGAGTCAGCACGGCGGCATTGCGATGACCAGCAGCCCAGGCTGTGTCGGCAGCTTGCATGATCTCATCTTCGGGTGCCAGCCCGAACTGATAAAGATCCTCAATGATTCCACCGCCCGGGTCACCATAATTCAAAGCCAGTGTGGGTACTGGCATCGGGCGGCCGGAGCGTTGAATCCGTCTGACCGCATCTTTCAAAACCGGTCCGATGATGAGCTTCATTCCTTCATCCACTGCCTGATCGTAAAACACCAGAACGTCTGTCCTGAAGCTGGTGTCGTAGATGCGGACACGTGGCACGTCTTTGCCGCGTGCAAGCGCATCGTAGTAGGCGCTCATGAAGCCTTCGCTGATGGCCTTGCCCAGAGGCTCCTGCACAGGCAGAACCAGTGCGATCTCTGAAGGCCTGTTGTCCCAGATATCCTGAAGCAAAGTCAGCGCGTCAGGAAGATTGTCGGCAGCACTGTGCTGCGCCCAGGTATTGCGCCACTGTTCGATGGAGCGCAGCTGATCCTGAATGTCGCTCTGGTTGCTGGTTACCAGGCGCAGTAATTCCAGCCAGCCACGCAATTCGTAAGAATCGGAGCTGGACCCGCTTGTCAGAATTCGAGAACGTGGAGATCCCGCCAACACAGCCCAGATGGCGTTGCGATTCTCTGCCTGCGCCTGGGCATCCAGTAGAGGCGCCAGTTGAATTCTTTCCCGCACCGCATTCATGGGCTGGTCGGTCAACACATATACCTGAGAGCGCATGCTGCGCAGGGATATCTGGGCGGCAGAGTTCAGCGAAGCCATGTCTGCGAACAGCGGATTCTCAAGTATCTGCTCCGCTTCTGCAGTATCGGCACTCAGCAAAGCCAGTTCCGCGTTCAGCAATGCCAGGCGCACACGGAGGTCTGTTGGCAAATCACCCGCGGCGTCAATGCTGCCAATCAAAACTCCAGCTTCAGTGATCAGGCCAGTGTCAATCTGCAGGCGCGCTGCGTCCATTCTAAGCGCGTCAGCGGCTGGAGAAGCGCTGCGGCGAGCCCGGTCCAGCAGGTCTTCTATGGCGCTAAGTTCGGGGCTGGCCACGATCTCTTCCACGGGTGCAACGGGCTCCACGGGCGTCGTTGTTGTACACGACAGCAATCCGGGCATCAGCACGCAGAGCAGCAGAATTCGAGGTCGCGAAACAATGAAAGTGTTGGTCATAGGCATGCGCGGGGGAAGGAAAAGGTGTCATGGAAGCTTATTACAGTTGCCTGGAGCGGGCAACTCATCGAGGTATCAGCGCTGCCGCGGCTCTGTGTATACTTCAACTCCCAATGCACTGGGCGTTCGGCCCGGAGAAGTGAGTCCATGTCCGATACTGCAAGTCCGAGCGGAACTTTATACATCGTTGCAACGCCTATCGGCAATCTTGGGGACATGACGAGTCGCGCCATCGAGACGTTGAAGGCTGTTGCCTTGATTGCAGCCGAGGACACCCGACACAGCGCACGGTTGCTCCAGCACTTTGGTATCCAGACACGCATGACCTCTTATCACGACTTCAGTGATGACGCCCGCGTGGAGCTTTTGCTGCGCAATTTGCTGGATGGGCAGTCGGTGGCGCTGATTTCCGATGCTGGTACTCCACTTATTTCCGACCCAGGATACAGGCTGGTAAAACGTGCGCGAGATCGCGGCTTGCGTGTTGTGCCCATTCCAGGCGTTTGTGCCATGACTACAGCACTATCTGCCGCTGGAATTCCCAGTGATCGCTTTGCCTTCGAAGGCTTCCCACCTGCAAAGCACACTGCACGACTGAAATTTTTCCAGGCTCTGGTGCAGGAAACCCGGACGCTGGTGTTTTATGAGTCACCGCATCGCATTCTGGAGTGCGTGGACGACATGGCTGATGGTTTTGGCTTTGATCGCACTGCGGTGATCGCCCGCGAGCTTACCAAGACTTTCGAAACCATTCACTGCGACACCCTTGGCAGTCTTCAACATTGGTTGCGCGCCGACGAAAATCAGCAGCGTGGTGAGTTCGTGGTGCTCATCAAGGGAGCTGAGACGGAGCAGGACGAAGAGATCCCTGCAGATGCAAAACGCATACTTCAGGTATTGATGGAAGAGCTATCGGTAAAGCAGGCGGCATCACTTGCATCGCGCCTTACTGGTGTGAAGAAAAACCTGCT
This sequence comes from Klebsiella pneumoniae, assembly GCA_945877175.1. GTDB lineage: Bacteria > Pseudomonadota > Gammaproteobacteria > Pseudomonadales > Pseudohongiellaceae > UBA5078. The sequence goes on from CAMCRC010000004.1 coordinate 14,564, forward strand.
CTATGCCTTGGCGCTGGCAAGCGCAGCCAAGGCCGACGACGCGGTGGCGCAATGAGCCTGATCAGGGCTTGCGCGCCCACTGACCGGGAGCGGATTCAACGTAATGCCCCGGGCGCGTGTTCTCGAATGCCCTGGTGAAAGCGAGTTTTGCAACATCACCTACAGGAATGCCATTCTCGTTGGCAATCTGTTCGTAGCGGGCGCGGCGCTGCAGATTGACACTTTCCACCAGTGCAACCACATCAGCGGGCACAGAGTTCTGCACCAGCCCGATATAGCCGTCCTGCTTCTCACCTATCTGCCCTGCAGCCTTCGCTTCTTCCAAAGTGGCAGCAAAGGCGCCGGGGCTTGCCAGCAACAAAGCAAACAAGGCGACGGACATCACTTTCAAAAACTGTTTCATGAGATTCTCCTGTTAGAACAAGCCGCTGTCGGCGCTGAATATGTCATCAAGTTCCTTCTCTACCTTGACGCGGATCTCGTGCTCAATACGCACATTCAAGTTGATGGTAATTGGTTCGGTAGGCATGGCGACCTGCACGGTGGGTGTGCAAGCTTGCATAAGAGCAAGAAACGCCAGTGTGAGCAGTGTATTTCGTGGGCGCATGAGAGATTCCCGTAATGACTGTTTGCAAATCAATGACTTCACTATAACAGACGCGCATGAATGCGAGCTGAATCAATTCAGCGGCGCTGCAGTTGCTGTTCCACAGCTTCAGTAATCGTGCGACCAGCCTGAAGGCTGCGCAGCAGGGTCGGAATGTTGTCGCTGATATTGAGATTTAGATTGATGCGTTGCCCGGAATTCGAGTCGGGGTTGGTGCCCTGCAATTGCACGGCAAGTGCAAGATCCCCGTTGGGCAAGTAGTCCACTCCGGTCTCCATTACGTCGTACTGGTAGTTGCTGAGAGTCTTGTTCACGAAGTCCAGTGCTGCATTGCCTGATACTTCCCCTGAACCGCTGTAGCGGATATTGCCGCCGGGAAATTCTGCAAAGAGAGACCCTTCCGCGATTGACACCGAGCCATCGCGAAGACTGACGGGAAGTGTGCCTGAGACAAGGCCGCTCGCTGTGACTCCCTCATAGGCACTCAGTGTCAGAATGTCGGCCAGATTGATCTTGTCAAGTTGAAGCTGCAATGTGCCCTGGGGCTTGTCCAGAGCAAAAATGCCGCCTTCCGAGCGTACGCTGCCACTGAACAAACTCGCTTCGAGTCCGGCAAGGGAGAATGTGTTGGCTCCGGTATCAAACTGTATCTCAGCCACAATGTTCTGTACGGCAACGCCCGGATCGATACTTTTCACTGTCAGCATGGTCGGAGCACTGCTTTGCAGGGCGAAATCGTCCTGAAGGATGGCCTGCAGGTCAGCACTCACCCCTACAATCGCGGTCTCATCCACGAAGCCGCTCAAGTCGTGCACCTGTGCATGCAATGGGCCATTGAACTGGATGACGCCAGAGTCGCTCCTGTGGATGCTCAGAGCGGCATTGGCTTCCAGACTTCCCGCGACGATGTCCGCAGCAAACCCACGGGAAGCGAACATGTAGGCGAAACTGCCGGCGTCCGCGCCGAATTCCAGGCGTGGTATGCGCAGGTCCGCGGAACCTGCGCCTCGCATGTAATCGAAGTCCACATCTGCATGCATTACCTCGCGTTCCGCTACGCGAATATCGGCGCTGAGGCTGTAGATATTATTGTCGAATTCGATCTGAGTAAGTACCTCGGGGCTACGAAGTGTGAAAGGCAGCGCATTGGTGCTCAATACACTCAAGCCTGTGCTGATGCTCAGATTCGTTGCCGGCAAGTCTGACAATCTACCGGAGGCTCTGATGTCCCGGAGTGTGAGTGCCGCTGATGACTGTGTTTCGCCGAAATGGATTTCCGTTGCTCGAAGTGCCGCGCTGGTGCCATTCAAATGCCATGTGTCCGCATAGTCCCATTGCAGCGTCAAGCGCTCTTCCACATGCAGACTGGTGTCAATTGTCTCCAGCGTGTCGATTTCCATTTGTGTCAGTGCTATGTCGAAACCGGGAAGCAGGTCGACTCGCAAGCCGTCTGCAGTTGTCTGCACATCCCAGGGTCCTTGCAATTTCAGGCCATTGGCGCGCAGCACCTGGCCCTGCCTATTACCCGTCAGGGTCGGGCCCAGATTCAGCGGCTTGCCGGATTGGGTAGTTCCACTCAGCTCAATGTTCTGTGACAGGTGACACTCACCCGATGCTGTGCACTCTCCGTCGAGCCCGAACCTTTCGATTTTCAGCAGAATGAGCTCGTTCCGGAAAGGCAATTGCAGAGCCGATGGGGAAATCTGGACTGTGAGCTGATGCGCAGCGGTGGTGTCAGTTGCCAGGAGTACACCTGCCCGCAATGCCAGTTCTCCGTCGAGTTCTCCAAATGCTGCAGGTACATTGGCTTGTGTCCTGGCATAAGCTGCTACCCAGGCCAGGTTAACATCCCCTTCCAAGTCCAGGCTTGTGCCTGAGTTCGTCTCCAGTGCTGAAAAGTCCAGGTTCAAGGCCTGGCCTCCCTGGTAGCGAATCCGCACATTCGCAGAGAGTGTGCCAGGATCCATGCTGCGCGATGAAATATCATTTTCTGGAATGAAGTGGCTTGAAACAAAATCCATGTCGTGCCAGTTGGCCCGCATTTCAAGCCGAATCTCTTCACTCTCAATTGTTGCGAAAACCTCTTGCAGATTCCGCTGTATATTCAGGGATGCCTCCTCCAGCCATGGAGACAGTGCAAGCGATTCCACGTGAACCCTGGCAATCGTAAAGTTCACGAGCATGGCAAGAATTGGCTTGATCTCTGGTGCTGCAAAAGCAGAGTTGGAAGGGGAATCTGGTATTGCAATGTGCAAGTCGGCCCTTGTCAACGTGACCTCGCGAAGCTCTCCTTTAAGCAATTCGCGCAGCGTGAAATCCACTTGCAGATTCTCGACGGTGCTACGAGCTTCGGCTCCTGGAAGACTGATGTGCAATGATGCTATGCGCATGCCTGATGGGCTGATCCCCAATCCTTTCAAATCGTGCAGACTTATACCGTAATCCAATAGAACGACCCGCAATGTCGCAAGCATCAGCGGTCCGCGAAGCAGATAAGCTGAGCTTGCCAGCAACGCGAAAGTCAGCATCAGTACGACCAGAGTCTTGCCAATACGTACTGATCCAGAAGTATTGCTTGCCATGTTGACCGCACTTCCATTTCAGAGTGAGCTGCAACAGCAGTGTGACATACGCATTCCCTGTCATCTAGCGAGAGTCGTTGAGACTGCCAGGAACAATGTGCTTGTATAATGCTGTACGCTCGCTTAACCTGCGCGCCGAGTCAGCCGGACAGTCGCTGCCGGGAATTCTTCGACAAACGTCAATGACGTATGTTGAGGTGCCTGGTGGAGGAAAGTCCGGGCTCCACAGAGCAGAACGCCAGGTAACGCCTGGGAGGCGCGAGCCTACGGAAAGTGCAACAGAGAGCAGACCGCCAACCCCGGCGCGAGTCGGGCGGTAAGGGTGAAAGGGTGCGGTAAGAGCGCACCGCGCGACTGGCAACAGTTCGTGGCACGGCAAACCCCGTTCGGAGCAAGGCCAAATAGGGATCCAATGGTGCTGCTCGCACTGGATTCGGGTAGGCTGCTCGAGGCCTGCAGTGATGCAGGTCCCAGATGAATGACTGTCCACGACAGAACCCGGCTTACAGGCTGACTCGTTTTTTCTTCGTTTTCAATCGATTACCTCCAAACACCCTTCGTATCTCTTAACAAAGCACTTTAAGTGTTTTGTTTAGCCTTTTGATATTGCGCTGATTACCCTATTTCTCTCTTCTCTTCGACGTAACTTCCGGATTTCTCTAAGCATTTTCCTTCATCGACCTATTCAAAATCCGTAAATAAATCTTGCGCGATGGCCTTGCCGTGCATATAGTGTCACAAGGTGGAGAAAAGTGGATATTTCTGTGTAAAAGTGGGTTCAAAAGAGAGCTTGATCCCCAAAATCGATCCTGGTGCAGGAAAGAGGGTTTGCGAGTGTTCCGAGGCGTCAACGTCATCAATCTGGATCCAAAGGGGCGACTGGCCATGCCGTCGCGCTATCGCGATCAATTGGTGTCGCAGTTCGGTGGCCGTCTCGTTGCAACGATTGATCCGATGGCCAAGTGCCTGCTTCTGTATCCCATTGATGTGTGGGAAGAGATTCAGAAGAAGATAGAAGCGCTTTCCAGCTTCAACGCGGACACCCGCAAGTTTCAGCGCATGATGATTGGTTATGCCACTGACGTGGAGCTGGACAGCAGTGGTCGCATTCTTCTGTCGCAGGTGCTGCGCAATCATGCTGAGCTCGACAAGCACGTCGCGCTGGTGGGGCAGGGCAAGAAGCTGGAGTTGTGGAGTGAGGAAAACTGGAGTGAGCAGACAGAATTGTGGATAACACAAACCTCAGCTGGCGGTGAGTTGCCGGCAGAGCTTCAGTCTCTCTCTTTGTAAGTTGATCTGGATTTTTCGTTCCGCTTTGGCGGCTGTACTGGTGGCGCACTTCAAGGCGGGTTGAGCAATGGCGGAAGAACTGCAACACGAGACTGTGCTCCTGGAGCCGGCAGTGGCGGCTCTTCTTGGGTCGCCTTCCGGAGTATACGTGGATTGCACGTTCGGGCGCGGCGGTCATTCGCAACGTATTTTACAGTCACTGAGTGCTGATGGGCGTCTGATAGCGTTCGACAAGGATCCGCAAGCGGTTGCAGTGGCGCGAGAGCGATTCGCTGCAGATTCGAGATTCACAATCGTTCAGAGCTCTTTCGCGCAATTGCGAGAAACGATACGGGCAGCGGGATTGGAGGACAAGGTCAGCGGAGTGTTGCTGGATCTGGGTGTGTCCTCGCCACAACTCGACGATGCTCAGCGCGGCTTCAGCTTCACCAATGATGGGCCGTTGGACATGCGCATGAATCCGGAAGAGGGGCTGAGCGCTGCACAGTGGCTGGCAGTCGCTGGTGAGCAGGAGATCGCTGATGTGATCTACCGCTTCGGCGAAGAGAGGTTCTCTCGCCGCATGGCCAGGGCGATAGTTGAGCAGCGTCAGTTGGCGCCAATTACCGGAACTCTGCAGCTAGCCGAGATCATCAAACATGCGAATCCGGCTTGGGAAAAGCACAAGCATCCAGCAACAAGGGCATTTCAGGCGATCAGGATTTACATCAATCGCGAGCTTGAAGATTTGCAGAGTGTACTCGGTCAGTCGCTTGACATGTTGCAGGGAGGCGGGCGCCTGGTAGTGATCAGCTTTCACTCATTGGAGGACCGCATCGTGAAGCAGTTTATGAGTGAGCAGGCGCGCGGTGATGATTATCCTCGGGGGGTTCCTGTTCAGCATGCTGATCTCAATCCCCGGCTCAAGAAGATCGGCAAGCCTGTGAAGGCGGATGCGCAGGAAGTGGCAGACAACCCCCGTTCGCGCAGCGCCATCATGAGGATTGCGGAAAAACTGAATTGAAGATGCTTTGCAGGACCGAACTCCAGAACAAGATGCCCGTTACAAGTGAGCACACATGAGAAAGCCCCTGAGCACCATCAGCATCGCTAGGACGTTCACTTCCCGATCCATATACCAGTGGGTGAATCTGTTCTCTCCTCGCATGACGCTGGTGACGGTATTGCTGCTTGCGCTGCTGGTCTCTGGCATTTCTGTGATCTACACCACGTTCAAGAATCGCTCCATGCTCAATGAGTTGCAGCAGCTGCGCAACCAGCGCAATGAGTTGCAGGTGCAGTGGGGGCAGCTGTTGATCGAGCAGAGCACATTCAGTCTGGACAGTCGTATCGAGCGCAAGGCCATAGAAGAGCTGCAGATGATTGTTCCCGAATTTTCCGATGTCGTAATGGTGCGCTATGACTAGAGACGAGCCGCAACACAAGCCGCTGACCTGGCGTCTGTATCTGATCCTCGGGGTCATGGTGATATGTGTTTTCGCCGTGATCTGGAAGCTCACCTCTCTGCACGTCCTCCAGAAGGACTTTCTGCAGGGGCAGGGCGATGCGCGCACGATTCGAGTCGAGCCGTTGTCAGCGAATCGCGGCATCATCATGGATCGCAATGGCGAGCCACTGGCGGTGAGTACGCCAGTAAGGTCCATCTGGGTGAATCCCAAGGAGCTGTCACAGGAGTTGCGCGAAATAGAAGTGCTGGCATTCGCACTTGAGCTTGACGCTCAGCAGCTCGCCGCCAGTCTTGCCGCCAATGCTGACAAGGAGTTTTTCTACGTCAAGCGCCGTATGCCACCTGCCGAGGCTGATCGCATACTCGACATGAATATTGCCGGTGTGTATGCGCGCACTGAGTATCAGCGTTACTACCCCCAGGGCGAAATAGCCGCTCACCTTATCGGCTTCACCAACGTTGATGACGCAGGCCAGGAAGGAATGGAGCTCGCCTTTGACAATTGGTTGCAGGGAGTTCCCGGACGGCAGCAAGTGATGAAGGATCGCCGCGGTCGCATCATCCGCGAGCTCGACACTCTGCAGCCGGCACAAGCAGGGCAGGACATGTCGCTGAGCATAGATTTCCGCATTCAGAATCATGCCTACAAAGAACTCAAGTCCGAGTATCTATTGCGTGGAGCCAGGTCGGCATCCGTGGTTGTGATGGATATCAAGACTGGCGAGGTACTGGCTATGGTGAACCAGCCTTCCTACAACCCGAACAATCGCGGCAACATTGCCGATTTCAGCGCTTTGCGCAATCGCGCCGTAACCGACCTCGTGGAGCCAGGCTCCACGATCAAGGCATTTACTATCGCTGCAGCATTGGAATCAGGCTTGTACACACCGGAGACGTTGGTTGATACGAGTCCCGGCAGAATTCGTGTCGGTCGTGACTGGGTAACAGATGCCACTACTCGAGACATCAATCACGGTGTACTGACCGTTGAAGGCATCATCACAAAGTCAAGCAATGTCGGAGCAAGTCTCCTGGCCCTCTCCATCGGACCTGATGCGCTGCGCAATGTGCTTGCAAAGGTAGGGTTTGGCGAAGAAACCGGTTCCGGATTTCCGGGCGAGCGCAGTGGCGTTCTGCCAGCCCATCGCCGCTGGTCAGACATCGAAACCGCGACGCTGTCCTATGGTTACGGATTGTCTGCATCTGCGCTGCAGATTGCCAGTGCATACTCGACATTGGCTGATGGCGGTCTGCGCAAGCCGGTTTCTCTTTTGAAGCTCGATCCGGCAACGCTTGACGCCATGCCGCGTGAGCAGGTCATCGGAGAGGCGGTCGCCCACAGCGTCATGAGGGCGCTGGAAACCGTGGTGGACAAGGAGCGCGGTGGCGGCGCCACTGCGGCCAATGTTCCACTCTACACCGTGGCAGGCAAGACGGGCACGGCGCACATCGTGGGTGCTTCCGGCTATGAAAAGAACGCTTACAACTCGCTTTTTGCAGGCTATGCCCCTGCCAGTGACCCGCGCATTGTCGTCGTGATCATCATGAATGAGCCGGGTGGCAATGAGCATTACGGTAGTCAGGTTGCTGCTCCCTTGTTCTCGCGAATCGTTACAGGAGCAATGCGCATTCTGAACGTTCCGCCTGATGACATGGAAAATGCTGAAATAATGACACTGAGCGCCCTTTGATGGATGCTGACCAATGAACACTGCGGAAAAGATAGTGTATACGACAAGTCTGGAACAATTGCTGAGCGACATAGTAACTCTGCCTGAAGGACTTCCGGCGGAGTTCAACGTTCGAGTCAGCGGTGTCAGGCTGGACAGTCGCAAAGTCGAGTCCGGTGATTTGTTTTTTGCATGCTTCGGCAGGAATCATGACGGTCGTGCGTTCATCGATTCCGCCATCGACAATGGTGCCGCTGTCGTACTGGCGAATGCCGATTCAAGATGGCAGGGCTTCAGTCTGCGTCGCGGTATACCTGTGATTTGTGTAGATGACCTGGCGGCGCGCGTTGGCGTTATCGCTGGCCGTTTCTTCGACGACCCCAGTGCTGCGTTGACCATGATTGGAGTGACCGGCACCAACGGCAAAACCAGCTGCACACAATTCATTGCGCAGATCATGAGTGCCATGGGGCGCTCATGCGGTGTTATAGGTACTCTTGGTTACGGCTTTCTTCCAGAACTCGAAGAGTCCGCGCACACTACTCCGGATCCGGTATTCATTCAGTCCAGTCTTGCCAGCATGCGCGCACATGGTGCCGACACTGTGGCCATGGAAGTTTCTTCGCAGGGATTGCATCAGCATCGCGTCAGCGGAGTGCGCTTTGATGTGGCAGTGTTCACCAATCTGACCAGAGATCATCTGGACTATCACGGCAGCATGGAGGACTACGCAGAGACCAAGCGCCGGCTTTTCATGGTGGAAGGCTTGAGCAGCGCTGTCGTCAACATGGATGATCCCTTCGCCTGCAGAATTCTGAACACACTGGCACCATCGGTCCGAAGTTATACTTTCAGCATCAGCAATACTCACGCCGATATTCATGCGCTGAGTCTCCAGCTGACTCCTCGTGGCTACAAGGCCCGTGTTCGAACGCCTTTCGGCGAGGGCGAGATATCCGGATCGCTGCTCGGACGATTCAACTTCAGCAACGTTCTTGCTGTCCTTGCAACACTGGTTGCTACGGAGTCGGTGCGCCCGGACTTTGCTTTGAATGCGCTGCTGAAGCAGATATGTCTCTTGCATCCGGTGCCGGGGCGCATGCAGATCGTCGGTGAGAACAGCGACATCACTGTGGTAGTGGATTACGCCCACACGCCCGATGCGTTGAAAGTAGCGCTGCAAGCCTTGCGTGAACACTTTCATGGCGATGTATGGTGTGTTTTTGGCTGCGGTGGCAACCGCGATCAGGGCAAGCGCCCGTTGATGGCCGAAGTGGCTGAGCAGTTTGCGGAAAACTTGATCGTTACCGATGACAACCCGCGAACAGAGAGCGCTGAAGACATCATTCGGCAGATAGTGCTCGGCGTGGCGGATACGCGAAAACTGACAGTAGAGCGTGACCGCGCGAAGGCCATCGCGCTCGCGATTTCTGGTGCTGTGGCAGGAGACGTCGTGCTGATTGCTGGCAAAGGTCATGAGAACTATCAGGACATCAACGGTCGCAAGCTGGCATTCAGCGACGTAGCGCAGGCCCGCCTGGCACTGCAGGCACGTATGAAGGCTGACAGGGGACGCTCGCTATGATCGGCTCACAATCGCTGACTGCCCTCAATGCAATAGTTCCGGGAACCCTGGTCGGTGGCGATGCCGAGTTTTTCAGTGTGAGCATTGATACCCGCACCCTGCTGCCAGGTGACTTGTATGTGGCACTGGAAGGCGAGCATTTCGATGGCAATCAGTTTGTCCGGCAGGCATTCGAGAAAGGAGCCAGTGCAGCTGTTGTCAGTGCGCCCGATGCGGCGCAGGCGTCCAGTCTGCTGGTCGCAGATACCACTCATGCATTGGGCGAGCTGGCGCTGTTGAACCGACAGCGTTCACAGGCGCGGGTAGTTGCGATCACCGGGAGTCAGGGCAAGACGACCGTCAAGGAAATGATCGGACAGATTCTTGGGGTGTCCCGCAAGGTCCTTGTGACACGCGGCAATCTCAACAATCACATCGGTGTGCCATTGACGCTGCTGGCGCTGGACGCGTCACACGAATGTGCTGTCGTTGAACTCGGGGCCAGCGGCCTGGGCGAGATTGCCCGCACCGTTCGCCTGGCAAGGCCGCACGTGGCCGTGTTGACCAATGCGGCAGCCACACATCTCGAAGGTTTCGGCAGTCTGGAAGGTGTCGTGCGCACCAAAGGCGAGATCATCGATGGGTTGCCAGCCGATGGTACAGCAGTGCTCAACGCGGATGACCCGCACTTTTCCATCTGGCAAGCCCGAGCAGGAAGCCGCCGTGTGCTGCGCTTTGGCATGCAATCGTCAACTGCGGATTGCCACGCCAGCGATGTGCAGACGGATCCGCTGAAAGGCACCTGTTTCACACTGCACTCACCGGCCGGCCATTGCACCATCACGCTCGGACTTCTGGGTGTGCACAACATCGTCAATGCGTTGGCAGCCAGTGCCGCAAGTCTTGCAGCGGGCGCCTCACTGGATGATGTCCGCGCCGGGATCGCCCTGGTAAGGCCTGTCGCCGGGCGCCTTTGTCTGGCTGGCGCGCACAATGGCGCCACTCTGGTGGACGACACCTACAACGCCAGTCCGTCGTCTTTTCGTGCAGCCATCGACGTGCTCGCCGGCTTTCCGGGCAGACGCATCGTGATAATCGGTGACATGGGCGAGCTGGGCGCGGACAGTGCGGTCGCCCATCGCGACGTTGGTGAATACGCGCGAAACAAGGGGATCGAAGCGCTTTGGGCATCTGGACCACTCAGCGCCCATGCAGCCGCTGGCTTTGGTGACGGAGCTATGCACTTCGAAAAGATTGCCGGGCTGATCTCCCATGCCCTGGCCAATTCCAACACCCAATCCAGTGTGCTGATCAAGGGTTCCCGCAGTGCGGCGATGGAACGCGTAGTCGAAAAACTCATCTCGGGAGAAACCCCATAATGCTCGTCTGGCTTGCCAACTATCTGACTCAGATCGACAGCGGCTTCGCCGTCATCCAGTACATCACGGTACGGGGAATCTTCAGCATTCTTACAGCATTGATGATCTCGCTGATCATCGGTCCGTGGATGATCCGTCGTCTCAATTATCTGCAGATCGGGCAAGTGGTTCGCAATGACGGCCCGTCCAGTCATTTCAGCAAGGCCGGTACTCCGACGATGGGTGGCGCATTGATCCTGGTCAGTATGCTGGTGAGCACGCTGTTGTGGTCTGATCTGAGCAACCATTATGTCTGGACGACTTTGGTCGTGACGCTGATGTTTGGAGCCATTGGCTGGGTTGACGACTATCGCAAGGTGTTCGAGAAGAACCCCAAGGGTCTGCCGGCACGCTGGAAATATTTCTGGCAATCCGTCGTTGGGTTCGGGGCTGCGCTTTTTCTGTATTACTCCGCACTTGGCCCTGCCGAAACGCATTACATCGTGCCGTTCTTCAAGGATGTCTCCATCAACGCTGGCATTTTCTTCGTGTTGCTAAGCTATTTCGTCATTGTTGGCAGCAGCAATGCAGTCAATCTGACGGATGGCCTTGACGGACTTGCCATTCTGCCAACGGTGATGGTGGGCGGTGCACTGGGCATGATCGCCTACCTCTCCGGACACGTGGAATTTTCAGAGTATCTGCGCATTCCCTACGTGGCGGGTGCCGGAGAGCTGGTGATTTTCTGCGGCACTCTGGTGGGAGCAGGGCTCGGATTCCTGTGGTTCAACACCTACCCTGCGCAGGTTTTCATGGGGGATGTGGGAGCTCTGGCGCTAGGTGCGGCACTGGGAGTTGTGGCAGTCATTGCGCGCCACGAGATCGTGCTGTTCATCATGGGGGGCGTATTCGTGATGGAAACGGTTTCCGTAATCCTGCAGGTTGGCTCTTTCAAGCTGACTGGCAAGCGCATCTTCCGCATGGCGCCGCTGCATCACCATTTCGAATTGAAAGGGTGGCCGGAGCCCCGCGTTATTGTTCGTTTCTGGATCATCACTGTGATGCTCGTCCTGTTCGGACTGGCTACATTGAAATTGCGCTGAAATCAACAGAGGAATAAAGGCAATCGTGAACGCCGCATTCAAGAACAGAATCATTGTGGGATTGGGCAAGACTGGATTGTCTGTTGCCCGCTATCTGCATTCTGTTGGTGTTGCGTTTTCCGTTGTGGACAGTCGCATGAATCCGCCTGGGCTTGCCGAGTTCACTCGCGAGTTTCCGCTAGCACCCCTCACTCTCGGTGAGTTTCCTGCTGCGCTGCTGAGAGACGCCGATGAGCTGATCGTCAGTCCAGGCATAAGCCTGGATACGCCAGCGATTCGATCAGCAATCGAGGCGGGCGTTGCCGTCACCGGGGACATCGATATTTTCAGCAAGGCTGTGAACTCACCGATACTGGCGGTCACAGGGTCGAATGGAAAAAGTACAGTGGTATCTCTGCTGGGTGCCATGGCTCGCGCGGCCGGAATCAATGTAGCGATTGGCGGGAATCTGGACGGAGCCGAAGCTGCACCGGCACTGGACTTGCTTCGAGGAGAGCCCAGGGAGTTGTATGTTCTCGAGCTGTCGAGTTTCCAGCTTGAAACTACCAGCATGCTGGGAGCCAGAGCCGCGGTGATTCTCAATATCAGCGACGATCACATGGACCGTTACGCCAGCGTGCAGGATTACGCTGCAGCAAAACAAAGAATCTTCCGAGGATGTCAGCACATCGTGCTTAACAGAGACGATGTGCTGACAGAACCATCAGGAGCCGACTCCCGCTCTGTGAGCAGTTTCGGACTTGATGCGCCAGCAAGCGATGTGTGGGGCGTTCTGACTCAACAGGGCCGAACTTTTCTTGCGCGCGGCAATACTGTAGCGCTGGCGGCCGACGAGATGAAGATCGCCGGCAAGCACAATGTTGCCAATGCGCTCGCCGCCCTTGCTCTGGGAGAAGCAGTTGGTTTGCCGGTCACAGCCATGCTCGAAGCACTTCGCCAGTTCCCCGGGCTGCCACACCGCTGTCAGTGGGTGCGCGTGCATGCCGGAGTGAACTATTACAATGATTCCAAGGGCACCAACGTGGGAGCGTCCATTGTCGCGATTGAAAGTCTCGGCGAACTGGCCACGGGAAAGCTGGTGCTGATTGCCGGTGGAATCGGCAAGGAAGCAGATTTTTCTCCCATGCTGCCCGTCGTTGCGCGATTTGTGCGCCTTGCCATTATGATCGGTCGTGACGCAGGCAGGATTGCCGCGGTTTTCAAACACAGTGTGCAGGTGGTGCTTGCTTCGAGCATGGAGGCTGCCGTGCAACTGGCTACCGAAAATGCCCAGCCGGGCGACGTCGTGCTGCTTTCGCCGGCTTGCGCGAGTCTTGACATGTTCACCGACTTCGCGCATCGCGGCCGTGTCTTTACCCAGGCAGTGGAGGCCTTGTCATGAGCCTGCACACAGCATCCCCTGCCATATTCCGACCCGTGGCGGCCCGCGGCCAGCTCAATGTATTGGTTGTGGTGATGTTGCTGCTGATGACCATCGGTCTGCTGATGATGACCTCCGCTTCCGTCGAGATTGCCAACAGTCAGTATGGTGATCCTTTTTTCTTCCTGAAGCGCCAGGTGTTCTTCACCGTACTGGCTCTGCTGATTGCACTGGGCACACTGCTGGTGCCGATGCACTTCTGGTATGGCGTCAGTGGTCTGCTCATGGTGGCTTCTTACCTTCTGCTCGCACTCGTTCTGGTCCCGGGTGTGGGACATGAAGTGAATGGCAGTTCGCGCTGGATCAATCTTGGTTTCTACAACCTGCAGCCCTCCGAGATGGCCAAGTTGTTCATGGTGTTCTATCTGGCAGCGTATCTGGACCGACGTCGTGAAGAAGTGATCGGTTCCTGGATTGGCTTTCTGAAGCCGATGCTGTTGCTGGTCATTGCAATCGTGCTTCTGCATTTTGAGCCAGATCACGGCGCTATGGTGATCATGATCGGGACCTGCTTCAGCATGATCTTTCTGTCGGGTGCAAAGCTGCATCGTTTCGCACTTGTACTGCTGGTCTGTGTCGCGGGCGTCGTGGCGCTGGCGATCATGAAGCCCTACGTGCTGGATCGCTTTGAATCCTTCATGAATCCGTGGGCTGCCGAGTATGTCTATGGTGAAGGTTACCAGCTGACCCAGGCCCTGATTGCCTTTGGGCGCGGCGGGTGGTTCGGTGAAGGACTGGGCAACAGCATCCAGAAACTCTACTTCCTGCCCGAAGCCCACACTGACTTCGTCCTTGCGATTGTCGCGGAGGAGTTCGGCCTGCTTGGCGTGAGTGTCGTGATCGGGCTGTTCATTGCCCTCATTGCCCAGGCGTTCAGCATCGGCAAGAAAGTTGAAGCCACCGGTGACCTGTTTCAGGCCTACGTGGCCTACGGCATTGCGATGCTTTTCGCGTGTCAGACGCTCATCAATGTTGGTGTCAATATCGGGCTGCTTCCAACCAAGGGGCTGACATTGCCATTCCTGAGTTACGGCGGCAACAGCCTTCTGGTCAGCTGCTTCATGGTCGCAATTCTGGTTCGCATTCAGTATGAGCATTCACAGTCCAGCGCCCCCATGGCCAGGAGGGGCTCACGATGAATGCGGCTCAACATTCTGCAAAGGTGACGAAAGGCACTGTGCTGATCATGGCGGCGGGCACCGGCGGTCATATTTTTCCGGCATTGAGCATCGCTCGCAATCTGCAGAGTCGCGGCTATCGCACGGAATGGCTGGGAACACCTGCTGGCCTGGAAGTAGAAGTGCTTCGCAATACTGACATTGTGCTGCACCGAATTGATGCCCGCGGGCTGCGCGGCAAGAGCAAGCTCAGCGTGCTGGGTGCACCATTCATGATTGTGCGAGCCATCATGCAGACGCTGCGCGTACTCAAGCAAGTGCAGCCGTGTTGCGTGCTCGGTATGGGCGGCTATGTCACGGGTCCAGGTGGAGTTGCTGCAAAGCTGTCAGGCAAACCCTTGCTGATCCACGAGCAGAACGCCATTGCCGGTCTCAGCAATCGTCTGCTGGCGTTGATTGCCAATCGTGTAATGCAAGCATTTCCCGGCACTTTCGAGCCGAGCACCGGAGCAATCAGCACCGGCAATCCGGTGCGAGCTGAGATTGGTGCGCTTGTGGATCCCCAGGCGCGCGTGACTTCTGCTGCACGGGCGCTGCGTGTGCTTGTGCTGGGCGGCAGTCTGGGGGCTGTTGCCATCAACCGGACGATTCCGGAGGCATTGCGGATTCTGGATCCGCAAATGCGGCCGCAGGTTCTGCATCAGGTGGGGCGCAACAATGTCGAGCAGGCGCTGGCAGCCTACCTACAAGCGGGACTTGCTCCGGACGATAGTCTCCGAGTTCAGGCATTCATCGACGACATGGCCGCCGCTTACGACTGGGCCGATCTCGTGATCTGCCGTGCTGGAGCCACAACCGTGTGCGAGATTGCGGCTGCCGGGAAGGCCGCTGTGTTCATCCCGTTTCCCCATGCCGTCGACGACCACCAGACTCGCAACGCGCAATGGCTAAGCAATGCGGGAGCCGCGTTGTTGATCCAGCAGCGTGATCTAAGCGCTCAGGGGCTTGCAAGCCTGCTGAGGGAATTCACTGAAGACCGTACCAGATTGCTGGAAATGGCGACCGGAGCTCGTGCACTTGCACAGCCTGCGGCCTGCGATCTGGTGACTGAGCAATGCATGGAGGCCTGCCGGGCAAACGCACTATGACGATTCACGCAAAGACACACCGACAGCACACAGTTCCCGAGATGCGTCGTATCAAGACGATCCACTTCGTTGGCATCGGCGGTGCCGGCATGTGTGGCATTGCTGAAGTGCTGCTGAATCAGGGCTACCGCATCACAGGCTCTGACTTGAAAGCGACGGGTGTCACTCAGCGTTTGGCTAATCTGGGAGCACAGGTATTCATTGGGCATCAGGCCGAAAATGTCTCTGTAGCAGATGTAGTTGTCTACTCCAGTGCTGTCAATCCGGCAAATCCGGAGTTGAGTGCAGCGCGCGAGGCTGGTCGTCCGATAATCCCCCGCGCGGAAATGCTCGCTGAACTCATGCGGTACAGGCATGGAATTGCAATAGCAGGGACCCATGGCAAGACCACCACCACCAGTCTGGTCGCCTCGATTTTTGCTGAGGCAGGACTCGATCCGACCTTCGTGATCGGGGGGCTTCTGAACAGTGCCGGTGCCAATGCACGTTTGGGAGAGAGTCGCTATCTGGTAGCAGAAGCGGACGAGAGTGATGCATCTTTCCTGCACCTGCAGCCCATGGTCACAGTAGTGACCAATATCGACGCTGATCACATGAGTACTTACGGTGGCGATTTCAACAGGTTGAAAAAATACTTTGTTGCGTTCCTACACAACCTACCGTTCTATGGCCTTGCTGTACTGTGCATCGATGATCCGGTTGTGGAAGAAATTCTGCCGCAGATTTCACGTCCTACTCTGACCTATGGCTTCGCGGCCAATGCCGACTATCGCATTCTCAATCTCACGCAACAGCGCCAGTACACCCAGTTCGAAATTGCCAGGCCCGAAAGAGAAGCAACGCTGAAGGTCAATCTCAGCATTCCCGGCAGACACAATGCACTGAATGCAGCAGCAGCAGTCGCTATCGCCACCGACGAAGGCATCAGTGACGAACATATCTGTGCGGGGCTCAGCAAGTTCCAGGGTGTTGGTCGACGCTTCGATATTCAAGGGCATTTCCCCGTGCGTGGCGGCAGCGCAATGCTGCTGGACGATTACGGGCACCATCCCCGGGAAGTCGCCGCCACTATAGCGGCACTTCGCGATGGTTGGCCGGATTCGCGACTGATCATGATCTATCAACCGCATCGTTACACCCGCACCAAAGATCTTTACGAAGACTTCGTCAAGGTACTCTCTGATGTGGATGTACTGCTGATGCTGGAAGTGTACTCGGCGGGTGAAGACGCGATCCCTGGCGCCGACTCGCGCAGCCTGTGTCGCAGCATTCGTGCGCGAGGACAGATCGATCCGGTTTTCGTGCAGGACGACGAAGACATTCGTACGGTCCTCACCGAAGTGTTGCGCGATGGCGACATCGTCATTACGCAAGGCGCAGGGAGCGTGGGTTTGCTGGCAAAGCAACTGAGCATGCAGGGCTTGATCCTGTCGTGACATGTGTCCTGGTCGGGTGATGAACAAAAGGAAAGTGGCGTGAAATCATGAGCAGCAAAGCACAGACAAAGCGGAACTTCGGACGCGTCGGCGTCATCATGGGCGGCACTTCGGCGGAACGCGAAGTGTCTCTGAAAAGCGGCAGCGCCGTGCTTGCCGCGTTGCTGGAAGAAGGCGTGGATGCCGTGGGAATCGACGCGGCAGAGAATCTGGTGGACAAGCTGCAAAGCCTCAGGATTGAACGCGTCTTCAACGTGCTGCACGGGCGCGGCGGGGAAGACGGAACGCTGCAGGGGCTGCTCAAGTTCATGCAGATTCCGTGTACCGGTAGTGGCGTCCTGGCTTCTGCGCTTTCCATGGACAAAGTGCGCAGCAAATACATCTGGCAAAGACTGGGACTGAGTACTCCTGACTTCCGGCTTCTGACAGCTGAAACCGACTGGAGCGAGGTGCTTGCCGCTTTCGAGAAAGTGGTGGTCAAGCCTGTGCGCGAAGGCTCCAGCATCGGCATGTCGATCGTCACTACAGCAGCACAATTGCAGGAAGCGTGGCAACGCGCCGCTGCCTTCGATTCCGACGTCATGGCCGAGCGCTACATCCGAGGGCCTGAGTACACCGTTTCTCTGTTGGCTGGCGATGTTCTTCCGGCCATCGAGCTGCGCACCAGCCATACGTTCTATGACTATCACGCCAAATACATTGCCAATGACACGCAGTACTTGTGCCCCGCGCCCTTGAGTGTCGAGGACACCGCGACATTGAATGCGCTGTGTCTGCAGGCTTTCAACTCGCTGGGTTGTACAGGCTGGGGAAGAGTGGATGTGATGCGTGATGAACAGGGACAGTTCTGGCTCCTGGAAGTCAACACAGTTCCGGGCATGACGGATCACAGTCTTGTACCCATGGCCGCGAGGGCGAGTGGTCTGAGTTTCGGAGAGCTGCTGCTGAAAGTGCTGGCATCGGAAGGCGATCGTTGAAACGCGAATACGCGCAACAGGAATGAAAATGGCACGTGATCAAACAGGCTTTTCAGCGCATGGCGGCATCCGGGATGTTCCTCGTGGCGCTGTGCCTTTGAATCGTGTGAACCCCAAGCCGGTTCCGGCACCGGAGCGGCGCAGTCACGTGGGCATTCTGCTGCTTGTGCTTGTGCTCCTGGTGGGTGGCATCGTCAGCCAGAATCTGCAGACCATCGGCTCTTACATCAGCAAACCGGTGCGCATCGTGCAGATGGAAAATTCCCTGCAACGCGTAGATGAGGGCGACGTGCGGGCAATCCTTGCAGCACATCTGGATGCGGGCTACTTCGGTGTGGATGTTCGTGCCATCAAAGCACAGCTGGAAGCGAATCCCTGGATAGAACAGGCCACCATTATCCGTATGTGGCCGGATACACTTTCGGTCGCCATCAGTGAGGAAGTCGCGATCGCTCGCTGGCGAGAAAGCAGTCTGCTGAATCAGTATGGCGAGTCCTTCGAACCGAACTCGCTGGAACATGATATGGGACTTCCGCGTCTCAACGGTCCAAGCGGTACCGAGAGGCGAGTCATGGAACAGTATCAGCTGTTCAGTCAGATGCTGTTGTCGACAGGACAACGTATTCGCGAGCTCGAATTCAATGAGCGCGGAAGCTGGAGTCTGGTGCTGAACAATGACGTTCGAATGACGCTCGGAAGCAACGACGTACTCGAAAGAATGCAGCGCTTCGTGACCTTGTACGATCGTTATCTTTTTAATGAATTTTCTCTTATTGAAACAGTTGATCTACGGTACAATCATGGCATCTCAATCAGGAAGAAACCTGCCATGCCAGACGGGGTTGCGTTGAAATGAAATCTGCACATGGCAACAACGCTCGCAGCGCACTATTGAGTTCATTTTTCAGGGGAGCACGCGGACAATGAGCGACTCGGCGCGCGGCAATCTGATCGTCGGCCTGGATATCGGCACTTCAAAAGTCGTTGCCATTGTCGGCGACATCAAGGCCGATGGCAGTCTCGATATCGTTGGCATCGGCAGTCATCGCTCACGGGGTCTGAAGAAGGGAACCGTGGTCAACATCGAGTCCACGGTGGAGTCCATTCAGCGGGCCATTGAAGAGGCAGAGTTGATGGCAGGGTGCCAGATACATTCTGTATATGCCGGCATCGCGGGAAGCCACATTCGCAGCATGAACTCCCACGGCATCGTGGCCATCCGGGACGGAGAAGTCACCCGTGCCGATATAGAGCGCGTCATCGATGCCGCTCAGGCTGTGGCAATACCAGCAGATCAGAAAGTGCTGCACATTCTGCCGCAGGAATACATCATTGATTCCCAGGAAGGTGTCAAGGAGCCTTTAGGCATGTCTGGTGTGCGACTTGAAGCCAAAGTCCATCTGGTCACGTGCGCAATCAATGCCGTGCAGAATATTGAAAAATGCATCAAGCGCTGCGGTCTGCATACGGAAGAGATCATTCTTGAGCAGCTCGCCTCCAGTTATGCCGTGCTGACGGAGGATGAGAAGGAGCTGGGCGTGTGTCTGGTGGACATAGGCGGCGGCACTTCTGATATCGCCGTTTTCACAGAAGGCGCCATTCGACACACCGGGGTGATCCCCATCGCAGGCGATCAGGTTACCAATGACATCGCGATGGCTCTGCGTACGCCGACTGAGAACGCAGACGAGATCAAGATCAAGTACGCCTGCGCGCTGACTCAGCTCGCCAGTGCCGGCGAGACCATCAAGGTTCCCAGCGTTGGCGACCGTCCCCCGCGCGAACTATCCCGTCAGGCGCTGGCTGAAGTGGTCGAGCCGCGTTACGACGAACTGTTTACCCTGATCCGAGCCGAGCTGCAGCGCAGTGGCTACGAGAACATGCTGGCCGCTGGCATCGTGCTTACAGGCGGCACCAGCAAGATGGAAGGCGTGGTTGAGCTGGCAGAAGAGATCTTCCATGCACCGGTGCGTATCGGCTTCCCACAGGATGTGAAGGGTTTGTCTGACATCGTCAGAAACCCCATCTATTCCACGGGTGTGGGCCTGCTTCTGTACGGACTGAAGCAGCAACAGGACCGGGATTTTCAGGCGCCACCGAAGGAGGCGCAGCCAGGTCTGGTGGAGCGCTTCACGGCATGGCTGAAAAAGAATTTGTAATTTTGCTTTTGGATTGTGAGTTAAAAAACGCGTGAATGTGTTTATAAAATTTAAAAATGCTCAGGAGGCCTTATGTTTGAATTAGTCGATAGCTTGCCCCAGAACGCGGTCATCAAGGTAATCGGTGTGGGTGGTGGCGGAGGCAACGCAGTGCGACACATGATCGCCAGCCATATTGAAGGCGTCGAGTTTGTATGTGCCAATACGGATGCTCAGGCGTTGAGCAATCTGCGTGCGAAGACACTCCTGCAGATGGGAAGCTGCGTGACCAAGGGGCTGGGTGCTGGTGCCAACCCGGAGATTGGCCGTCAGGCTGCCTTGGAAGATCGCGACGAGATTGCCGAAATTCTGTCCGGTGCAGACATGGTGTTCATCACTGCCGGCATGGGCGGTGGCACGGGTACGGGCGCCGCGCCGATTTTCGCGCAAGTGGCCAGAGAGCTTGGCATCCTGACAGTGGCTGTCGTGACCAAGCCATTCCCGTTCGAGGGCAAGAAACGCATGAAGATCGCGGAAGAGGGTATCCGCGAACTGTCCGAACACGTTGATTCTCTGATTACTATTCCGAACGAAAAACTACTGGAAGTGCTAGGCAAGTCAGCTTCTCTGCTGGACGCCTTCAAGTCTGCCAATGATGTCCTGCTCGGCGCAGTGAAAGGTATCGCCGATCTCATCATGCGTCCTGGCATGATCAATGTCGATTTCGCCGACGTGCGCACAGTCATGTCCGAGATGGGCATGGCGATGATGGGAACGGGCTATGCCCGAGGCGAAGGGCGGGCTCGTGAAGCAGCTGAGGCAGCCATCCGCAGTCCGCTGCTGGAAGATGTGAATCTTCATGGTGCACGCGGCATTCTGGTCAACATCACTGCTGGCGAGAACCTCTCATTGGGTGAGTTCACAGAAGTGGGCGATACCATTGAAGAGTTTGCGTCAGATGATGCGACCGTTGTCGTGGGCACAGTGATTGATCCTGACATGGGTGACGAGATTCGTGTCACAGTGGTCGCGACCGGTCTGGGATCCCGGACCGCCGTGCAGGCCGCTCCGAAGCCTGTCGAAGTTGCCCCGCGAGCCACTGCGGTCGTCACCGACTACCGTCAGTTCGATCGTCCTGCAACAACGCGCTCACGCCCCGCGTCCGCACACACCATGCCACAAACAGGTCTGGCCCGCGCTGTAGGTTCCGACACGGACATGGACTATCTGGACATTCCGGCCTTCCTGCGTCGTCAGGCTGACTGACACTGCCGGACCGTGAGTGCCGGTGCCGAGCCGGCGCTCACGCTTGTTGGGTTATCAGGTGATCTTTGTTATTATCCGGCCTTCGTTGCACCTGGCGGTCACGCAGGCGACACAATCATTCGGGAAACCATCTCCTCATGCTGAATCAAAGAACCCTCAAGAATGTCATCAGAGCCACAGGGGTCGGCCTGCACAATGGCGAGAAAGTCTATCTGACTCTGCGTCCGGCACCTGTAAACACGGGTATTGTCTTCACCAGGACTGACCTCGATCCAATGGTGCAGATTCCGGCAAAAGCGTCCTACGTAGGGGATACCACCCTGTCGACAACGCTGATCAAAGGGGATGTCAGGATTTCTACCATCGAGCATCTGATGTCTGCAATGTCCGGACTGGGCATAGACAATGCCTACATCGATGTAAGTGCCCCTGAAGTGCCCATCATGGACGGCAGCGCCGGCCCTTTCGTGTTTCTGATCCA
Source organism: Klebsiella pneumoniae (assembly GCA_945877175.1). GTDB lineage: Bacteria > Pseudomonadota > Gammaproteobacteria > Pseudomonadales > Pseudohongiellaceae > UBA5078. Next base: position 36,169 of record CAMCRC010000004.1, read on the forward strand.
GTCTGCGGGCATCGAAGAACAGCATGCGCTGAAGAAATTCATCCGCATCAAGAAGCCGCTGTTTCTTTCAGACGGCGACAAGTCCGTAAGCCTGGAGCCGTTTGACGGCTTCAAGGTCAGCTACACCCTGCTGTACGATCATCCTGTTTACCGCAAGTACACCAAGACTGCGAGTGTCGACTTCTCCAGTACCTCTTTTGTGAAGGAAGTGAGCCGGGCCCGCACGTTTGGGTTCATGCACGAGTTCGAGGAGCTGCGCAATCGCAATCTGGCCCTCGGCGCCAGCATGGACAATGCCATCGCTGTGGGTGACTACAAGGTGTTGAATGAAGACGGTCTGCGCTACGAAGACGAGTTCGTGAAGCATAAAATACTGGATGCCATCGGCGATCTGTACATGATCGGCTACAGTCTGATCGGCGAGTTCAAGGGATATAAATCTGGACACGCCCTGAATAATGCATTATTAAGATCGCTCGAAGTTAACAAAGACGCCTGGGAAATAGTCAGTTTCGACACAGATTCACATGTGCCGATTTCCTATACGAAACCCGTGTTGGCCGCCTGATAGTTCGCTATCTCCGTGTTGGATTTGTAAGCCACTGATTCAAGTGGATATAAGTTGGACGTGCAGGCTGTCATGCAGAGCTCAGGTGTTCTGATAGCGGATTGAAGAGAACACCTCGACAATGAAAGTAATCCTCGTTGACCAGCGCCATGGTCATACCCGAACAGTAGTCCTCAGCGGTTGGCTGAAAGGACTACTGTCGATTTGCATCCTGGGAGCTCCGGTCGCCTTTGGTTACTTTGGCTATCAGTTTGCCGTGTCGCAGGAACCTCAGGAATATGCTCTTGAATCCGCACTCGACTGGAGTGAGGAACTCGAGACCAGTGCCGACGCTCTTGCACGCCTGAAGCATGAATCCCAGGCGCAGCTCGAAGCGCTGACGGTACGCCTTGCCACGCTGCAGGCTCGTCTCCTGCGCATGGAGGCGCTCGGCGAACGCATTACCACCGTCGCCCAGCTTGATTCCGGCGAATTCGATTTCACGGCCGACCCCGCCATCGGCGGCCCCTTGTCCGATGAGACAATCCCCTATACCCCACCAGCCTTTGTGGATGCGATCAGCGAACTTGAGCTGCAGATTGCTGATCGTGCACAGCAGCTGGATATTCTCGAAGGTCTGATGGCAGAGCGCCAGTTCGAGGCCGATGTCTCGCTGACTGGACGACCTGTCAAGCAGGGTTGGATCTCCTCTCCCTTTGGACGTCGTACGGATCCGTTCACCGGTCAGCTCGCCTGGCATACAGGGATCGACTTCGCGACCGCCGCCGCTGGCGCAGACATCGTATCCGTGGCTGCGGGCGTCGTGACCGCGACCGGCGATCGTGAAGGATACGGGCTTGCCGTGGATATCAATCATGGCAACGGCTATGTCACCCGTTATGGACATGCCGAGAAGGTCCTTGTCGAAGTTGGCGATATCATTACCAAAGGCCAGGCAATCGCTCTGGTGGGCAGCAGTGGCCGGTCGACCGGTCCTCATGTCCATTTTGAAGTCTACAAGCACGGTCGGGTCGTCGACCCGGCATCCTACATACACCGCACCATCCGCTAGGCCCTTCCCTCGTCATATCCGACATTTCCCAAGAATCAGTTTGGGCTCAGCGCGGTTGCGCGTGGTTTTCCCGCGTGACGCCAACATCAAAATTATCAGCAGAGTAAACACGTCATCATGAGTTTCAATTTTCTACGTGCCATTTTTGGCAGCAGCAATTCCCGACAGCTCAAGCGTCTGCAGCGCAATGTTGCGAAAATCAACAGTTTCGAAGTGGCCTATGCAGCGCTTTCGGACGCCGAGTTGCAGGGCAAGACCACAGAGTTCAAACAGCGTTTTGAGGCCGGACAGACTCTGGACCAGTTGCTTCCTGAGGCTTTCGCCGTAGTGCGCGAAGCCAGCAAGCGCGTGATGGGCATGCGTCATTTCGACGTCCAGATGATCGGCGGAATCGTGCTGCACGAAGGCAATATTGCCGAGATGAAAACCGGTGAAGGCAAGACGCTGGTGGCCACGTTGCCAGCCTATCTGAACGGGCTGACCGGACAGGGCGTGCACATCGTCACCGTGAACGACTACCTGGCCGAGCGCGATGCCAACTGGATGCGTCCCTTGTATGAGTTTCTCGGACTGAGCGTCGGGGTCATTGTCGGCGGACAGACCCAGGAGCAGAAGCGTGCGGCCTATGAGTCTTCACTTACTTATGGCACGAACAACGAGTTCGGGTTTGACTACCTTCGCGACAACATGGCGTTTCGTCTCGAAGACAAGCAGCAGAAGTTGCTGAATTTTGCCATTGTCGACGAAGTAGACTCGATCCTGATCGACGAAGCCCGCACGCCGTTGATCATATCTGGTGCTGCCGAAGACAGTTCCAAGCTGTACATGGCAATCAATGCGCTGATTCCACGCCTCGAGAAAGGCGCCCCGAAGCCCGAGAAGACGGGATTCAGCATGGACCGCGATACTGACTTTGTGGAGAGCGGCCATTTCATCGTGGATGAGAAGACACGTCAGGTGGAGCTCACCGAAGCAGGTCACGAGCATCTTGAACAATTGTTGAGCGAGAAGAAGCTGCTGGAAGAAGGCGAGAGCCTTTATGCAGCGAAGAATCTCGGCTTGCTGCACCATATTCATTCTGCGCTGAAAGCACACAATCTCTTCCACAAAGATGTGGAATACATCGTTCAGAACAAGCGTATCGTGCTGATCGACGAGCACACCGGGCGTACCATGGAAGGCCGTCGGCTTTCGGAAGGATTGCATCAGGCGATTGAAGCGAAAGAAGGTCTGCAGATTCAGAGCGAGAGCCAGACTTTAGCGTCTACTACGTTCCAGAACTACTTCAGGCTCTATCGCAAACTGGCTGGCATGACAGGCACTGCAGACACTGAAGCGTTTGAATTCAAGCAGATCTACAACCTGGACGTGGTGGTAATTCCTTCCAACCGGCCGATGGTGCGGATCGACAAGAACGACCTGATCTTCTTGTCCATGGAAGAGAAGTACGAAGCCATCGTGCGAGACATCAAGGAGTTCAGTGCCAAGGGTGCGCCAGTGCTGGTCGGCACCGCCTCTATCGATACCTCCGAGATGCTCTCCAATTTCCTTCACAAGGAAAAGATTCCCCATGAAGTGCTGAACGCAAAGTACCACCAGAAAGAAGCGAGCATTATCGCAGAGGCGGGGCGACCTGGCGTTGTAACGATCGCCACCAACATGGCAGGTCGGGGCACCGACATCGTGCTCGGCGGCAAGTGGGAGCACGAAGTCACGGCGCTCGAAAATCCGACGCAGGAGCAGATCGAGGAAGTCAAGGAAGCCTGGCGCAAACGCCACGCGCAAGTCGTAGAGGCAGGCGGGCTGCACATCATAGGAACCGAGCGCCACGAATCCCGTCGCATCGACAATCAGTTGCGCGGCCGCTCCGGTCGTCAGGGAGATCCGGGCTACTCCCGTTTCTACCTGTCACTGGAAGACAATCTGATGCGTATCTTTGCCTCCGAGCGTGTGAAGAATTTCATGCAGGCCCTGGGCATGGAGCGAGGTGAAGCCATCGAACACAGCATGGTGTCCAAGTCCATCGAGAAGGCACAGCGCAAAGTGGAAGGCCGCAACTTCGACATCCGCAAGCAATTGCTGGAGTATGACAACGTTGCCAACGACCAGCGCACTATCGTCTATCGTCAGCGCAATGAATTGATGGCCAGCGTGAACATTTCCGAACTGATTACCAGTATGCGGCAGGAAGTGGCTACGCAAGTAGTTGCCACGCACATTCCACCCCAGAGCGTGCCGGATCAATGGGACGTCGTGGGACTGGAGCAGGCCGTCGAGGGGCAGTTCGCACGCAAATTACCGATTCAGCAGTGGCTTGACGAGGATGAAAAGCTTTTCGAGGAAACTCTGCGCGAGAAGATCGTGGCAGTACTTCATGAAGACTACGAGAAAAAGTCTGCACAAGTGGGCGAGAAGATGCGCCTTCTGGAGAAGCAGATTGTGCTGCAGATTCTCGACAACCTCTGGAAAGAACATCTGGCTGCCATGGATCAGTTGCGACAAGGCATTTTCCTGCGCGGTTACGCGGGCAAGAATCCGAAACAGGAGTACAAGCGCGAGGCGTTTGCGCTGTTTCAGGAGTTGCTCTCCAATCTGCAGCATGAAGTAACCCGCTTCCTCAGTCATGTCCAGATCCGCACCAACGAAGAGATCGATGCAATCGAGCGGCAGCGCGAGGAAGAGCGTGCACGCGAACGCATGCAGTTCCAGCATGCACAGGCCGCGACCCTGGCACAGGAGGCTGCCGCCGTGGAAGCTGCTGCAGCCTCTGAGGTGAATGACCCCCGTGTCACGGCGGTGCCGGACAATACCCCCTTCGTGCGCGACGAGAAGAAAGTGGGCAGGAATGACCCCTGCTACTGCGGCTCCGGCAAGAAATTCAAGCAATGTCACGGGAGATTGAGTTGAGCGATATGAGTACTTCGGAAATCAAGGCAGAGGATCTGCTGGCAGTCGCCGGTGTGAAAGTGGCATCGGTCATGAGCGGCATTCGGTACAAGAATCGCCTGGACCTGGTATTGATGGAGATCGCGCCGGGTTCTACCGTGGCCGGCGTGTTCACGCTCAATGCCTTCTGTGCGGCGCCGGTGCAACTGGCGCGCCAGCATCTCGCGCAGAGCGGGGGCGCGATTCGCTATCTGCTGATCAACACCGGCAATGCCAATGCAGGCACCGGGCAGAAGGGGCTGGACGATGCCGCTGCCTGTTGCGGATTCGTGGCACAACATGCGGGTGTTGCGGTGTCTCAAGTGCTGCCGTTCTCGACAGGCGTCATTGGTGAGAATCTGCCAGTGGCAAAAGTCGAAGCTGGCGTGCCCTGTGCACTGAGCGCACTGGGTGACGAGTGGCTGCAGGCCGCCAAAGGCATCATGACCACAGACACGCGCCCCAAGGCGCGCTCCGTGCGCGTGGACTATCATGGCAAGTCAGTCGTCATTACCGGCATTGCCAAAGGTGCCGGCATGATCAAGCCGAACATGGCAACGCTGCTCAGTTTCGTGTTTACCGATGCAGCCATCGAGCAGGGTCTGCTGCAACAGTTGCTGGCCTCCGTGGTGGACCAGTCGTTCAATCGCATCACGGTCGATGGCGATACCTCAACCAACGACTGCTGCGTGCTTGTGGCTACTGCTCAGAGTGGTGTGTCAATCACGCGTGCCGACTCGGCTGTGTTCGAGCGCTTTGAGGGCGCATTGCAGTCCCTGGTGCGAGAGCTTGCCAAGGACATCATCCGCGATGCCGAAGGGGCGAAGAAATTCGTGACAGTTGATATTCAGGGCGGCGCAGAACCACAGGAATGTTTGAAGGTGGCGTATGCCATCGCCGAGTCACCCCTGGTAAAGACAGCCTTGTCAGCGTCCGACCCGAACTGGGGCCGAATACTCGCTGCCATCGGCCGTGCCGGAGTGCCTGCTCTGGATGTCAGTCGCATCACCATTCATCTTGGGGCGGTCTGCATAGTACAAAACGGCACCCTTGCCACAACTTACACCGAGGCGCAGGGTCAGGCCGAGATGAACAAGGCGGCCATCGACATCACGGTCAATCTGGCTCGTGGCAGTGCCCGGGAAACTGTGTGGACGTCGGACCTGTCTGAAGACTACGTTCGCATCAATGCAAGCTACCGCAGCTGACGCTCCACGCTGACCAGGAAAAGCCAGTGCCACCAGTTGTGCATGTCGCCGTAGGAGTGATTCAGGATTCTGCCGGGCAGGTCCTGATTGCTCTGCGTCCGCCCAAGGCCCATCAAGGTGGACTGTGGGAGTTTCCCGGAGGCAAGTGTGAGCCGGGGGAAGCTGTGGAGTCTGCGCTGATCCGCGAGCTGGAAGAAGAGCTTGGCATCACAGCCCTTCGGCAGGAGCCCCTGTGCCGCATTCGCCACGACTATGGCGACAAGCAGGTTCTGCTGGACGTGCGCAGAGTGACTGCTTTTGCGGGCATGCCGATGGGGCGCGAAGGACAGCCACTGCGCTGGATGGCGCCCGACGCTCTGAACCTGGTCGACTTTCCCACAGCCAACCGCGCAATCATACGGCGTCTGCAATTGCCAGATCTCTTGCCTATAACCGGTTCTGCACCGTCCCCGGAGGCATTCCTTGAGCATTTCACACGTCTTTTGAAGGACGGACATACCTTGGTTCAACTGCGTGCGCCGCATTTGAATCGCGCGGAGTTTCAGCGAGTTGCGCGCCAGTGTCTGCTGCTTTGCCGTGAATTCGGGTGCAAGCTGCTGCTCAATGCCGATGCTGATCTTCTCGAGACTGTGCCGGCTGCGGGCTTTCATGCAACGGGCCGCTGCCTTCAGACCTTGTCGGCTCGGCCGCTTGGTGAGGCGCAGTTGTTCGGCGCGTCCTGCCACTCGCTTGCTGAGTTGCAGCGCGCAGAAGCTCTGGGAGCGGACTACGCTTTTCTGTCTCCTGTGCTGGAAACGTCGTCACACCCTGGTCAGCCTGGTCTTGGCTGGGATGTTTTCGAGGCCTGGGTGCGCGAGGTTGGAATTCCCGTCTATGCGCTGGGCGGTCTTGGCCTGGCAGATCTGCCTGAGGCGCGCCGCCGCGGTGCGCTGGGCATCGCAGCGATCTCGGCGTTCTGGCGCTAAGGAGAGCCCGGCAAATCGTCGTTCCGGTGCTACTCTTGAAGACAAATGCCGCCAAGAGTGTGACTCGATTCACCGCTTGGAGGGGTAATAGCTTGAATTTATTGGACTTAGGCGCATAATCCCGGCCAATACAGCAACCAGCAACAAGGATCCAAGTCATGGCGAGAGGCATCATCAAGGCGTGCTAATGCCTGGCAACAGGTATTCTGTTACTTGGCAGCGCGGTCCAGGCTGATCAAGCCGTGCTTCTGCAGGAAGCGGTCCTGGTGGAGGCCAACCCCACACCCGACCAGCCAGCGGTGCGCGCCACCTATATGACCAATGACGGTTGGGCTGTCACCAGCCCTTCTTTCATAGATGCCGCCGTCATCGTGTTTGATTTCGGCGAGCGCCGTTCTGTCAGTCGCGCGGTATTGAGCCTGCCACTGGAGGCGCTGTATCCCCGCAGTGGCAAGGCGCCTCTGCGCGTGTTTGCCTTTGCGGATGATGGTCGCATCGATTTGTCGGACTACAAGGCCGGAAGCTCCATCGCAGTGGCGGAACTGGACGCCGTGGCAGCCTCCAAGGGCAATGCCGCTGCAACGTTGACAGTCGATGTGACTGGCGCGGTCAATGCCATTCTTCCTGGCAGCCGGTTTGTGGGCATTCGGGTGCAGAGCACGGCTGTGCCCGCCGACGTGGCCCCCGCCTTTCCTGCCTGGACGGGCGTCAAATTCCGTCCGCTCTACAGCATGGAGTTTACAACAGGCACACCGCCCGCACTGCCGGGTGACCGGCCGCGTTTCGATGGCTTCACACTGTCAGTGCCCGGGGTCAGTGCGCCGGGCGTCGGCGCTTACAACGTGTCCCTGTCGCTGGTAAATGCCGATGCCGGAGAATTCGTGCTCAGTACTGCCACAGACATCTCGCCTCCCGGCAGCATCAGTGGGGCCGGCAGACAAGGTCTCCAGCTGCTGGATTGCGCTGCATTCACAGTGCCCCCCGGATCGCAGACGCTGGTGCCCGGAGCGCCAGCCTTTGATCCGCGCACCAGTATTCTCGATATTCCTTCGATGCTGTTCTCAGGCAAGGAGTACGCTGTCCGCATGCAGCTTGTCGCGGGCACCAATCCCATGCGTTTCCGTCTGCTGTCGCAGACTGAAATTCCCGCAGGTGCTCCGGTCCCGGAAGTGACCATCGCGCAGTTCGGGGGCAGTCTCGCCATTACGCCGACCCAGGACTTCCTGCCCTTGTGCCACGGGTGGGTGTTGATTGGATACACCAAGCGCAACGCCCTTGTCGAGCGCAACGTCATCACCGGCGAGACCGGCGCAACCTACAAGTTCAACACCATTCCTGACGAGATGCTGCTGGATGCAGACGCAGGGCTGGTCTACTTCTCAACACTGCCGGAGAGCGAGCGCCTTTACATTCTCGACATCGCGTCTGGTGCCTTTACCTTCCATCGCCTGCGCGAAGGCGGAAGGGACTTTATCCCCGTGGATATTGCTCTGGGCGAAGATGACAATGTCTTCACGCTACTGTTCGACCCCCTGTACGAACTCGAAGAAAACGGACCTGCGGAGGAAGGACTGTGGATGGGCGTTTTCAATCCGGAAGGAGATCCGGTGTCACCTGCGATTCCTCTGCTTTCCCCTGTGCGCATTGAATATGACCCTGTCCGTAGACATGTGTTTCTGGCTACCGAGTCGAATCTGGTCACCTTCGAATTCGATCCACTGACCAGCGGCCTGACCTTCGTGCCGGGCACCGATATTGCTGTGGGCAGCGGCTGCACTGATTTCAGTATCTCGCCTGATGGCAACCGACTTGCCTATTCCTGCCCGGCTGGCAATGAACGAACGCCTTCTACAGCCATCGTCGACATGGATCCGCTGGAGTACTACAACACCGACGGAAAGTGGATTCTGGAAAATGCGCCGGTCAGCGCCGTACTCGATCAGTCAGGGAAGGTGCTGATCGCCACCGATGGCATCAAGCTCTATTTCTTCGATGTGAGCACCCATCTGCTGCACAGTAGCTACTCACTTGGGCTCTCAGAAGGTGAAACAGTCAACAAGGTACGGCTGTCGCGGGATGGCAAGCTGGTGATGGTATTGCTTCAGAATAAAGTAGGTGACGCAGCTGGGCGCATTCATTGGGTGCCGTTGCCAGCCTTTGCGCCGCTCTGATGGTTGCGACGCAAGGTTCTCAGCGAGGGTTGTCGTCGTCTTCGTCGTCGAGAAGAGGCGTCTCGGCAGGAATGGTGTTGCGTTCGCTTGCCCAGTCACCGAAGTCAATCAACTTGCAGCGCTGCGAACAAAAAGGGCGCCAGGGACTGGCTTCGCTCCAGACCACTTTCTTCATGCAGGTCGGGCAGTTCACTTCCAGGACACGCGTGTTCATTGCTTTTCTTCCTGTGCAGTTGATGCCGCCGCAAGGCGTCTGTAGCGTTCGTCCATGGCGCGGACAGCTGAATCCAGTTCCTGCAGAGTCCCGTCGTTGAGAATGACATCGTCGGCACTGGCACGGCGTTGCTCGCGACGCCATTGGGAAGCGATGATGGCATCGACGGTGCGCTCATCCACAGTGTCGCGGCGCAGGGTGCGCTCTCGTTGCTTTTCTTCACTGGCATCAATCAGCAGAACGCGGTGCACCAGAGCATCCTGTCCAGTTTCCAACAGCAGGGAGTTGCTGAGAATTGCATAGGGTGTTTCCGGCAAAGCTGCCGCAGCGCCCATTTGGTGGATGATGCTTGCACGGATCAAGGGATGCAGCAACGCTTCCAGCCACCGGCGTTCGGCTGTATCTGCAAACACCCGCTGGCGCAGCGTGGCGCGGTCGAGTTCGCCTGAGGGTAGCAGGATTCCGGATCCGCAATGCCGGGTGATTGCAGCGAGTGCTGCGGTACCGGGAGACACAACTTCGCGCGCCACGACGTCGGCCTCGATGACCGGGACTCCGAGTGCTTCGAAACCCGCTGCTGCAGCACTCTTGCCACTGCCAATGCCACCAGTCAGCCCGACGAGCAGTTTCGAACCGGGAAGGTGTTGCGCCGTTTCGGCCATGCTCAGCCCGTCAACATCTGAATGTAGAGTTGCTTGAAGGTATCGCCCCACAAAAGTGCGATGAAGCCGGCACCGGCCAGATAGGGGCCGAAGGGAATCGGGATATTGCGGTCACGGCCCCGGAACACGAGCAGGCTGATTCCTACGATCGCGCCCACCAGCGAGGACAGAATCACGATCAACAAAAGACTCTGCCACCCCATCCAGGCTCCCAGCGTACCCAGCAGCTTGAAATCGCCGTACCCCATTCCTTCCTTGCCGGTCAGTAACTTGAACGCCCAATAGAGCGACCACAGCGACATGTAGCCCACAGCCGCGCCCAGAACGGCATCCCGCGGAGACACCAGCGCGCCGGGCAGCACTGCGCTCGCGAGCAGGCCAAGCCAGAGCAGAGGCAACGTGATGTTGTCAGGCAGCAGCTGATGATCGAAATCGATCATCGTCAATGCGATCAGACTCCAGGTGAGTACCAGCAGCGCCAGGGTCAGCGCCGTGGCGCCGAACTGCCAGGCCACCAGACCCGAGAGCAGGCCGGTCACCGCTTCGATGAGCGGATAACGGATGGAGATCGGCGCCTTGCAGCTGGCGCAACGGCCTCGCAGCAGGGCATAACTGACAATGGGCACGTTTTGCCAGGGACGGACCGGGGCGTTGCACAAAGGGCAGTGGGAATCGGGCTTCGCCAGGGTGAACACTTTGTGTCGGGCCACTGGATCGGCCTTGCTGAACTTTTTCTCGTCCAGCTCCAGAAATTCACAGCATTGCTGACGCCACTCGCGCTGCATCATCAGGGGCAGACGGTAAATCACCACGTTCAGAAAGCTGCCCACCAGCAGCCCCGTGACCACTGCCAGCACGATGAGGACAGCGGGGTTGTGCTGGACAAGATCAATCACGGTCATGAAGCGTTCTCTTGGAGGGCAGGGGCCGGGTCACACGACCTGGCCGAGCTGGAAAATGGGAAGGTACATGGCGATCATCAGGCCGCCGATCAGAGTGCCCAGTACGGACATGATGATTGGCTCCATCAAACTGGTCAGGCCGTCCACGGCATTGTCCACTTCCGCCTCGTAGAAGGTGGCACACTTGTCCAGCATGGCGTCGAGTGCGCCGGATTCCTCCCCGATACCCACCATTTGAGTAATCATCGTCGGGAACAGGGCTGTTGTACGAATGGCGAAATTGAGTTGCTGCCCGGCGCTGACGTCGTCCCTGATCTTGCGAGTGGCAGTGGAATACACAATGTTGCCGGTGGCTCCCGCGACGGATTCCAGCGCGTCCACCAGAGGCACACCGGCGGCAAAGGTTGTGGAGAGAGTTCGCGTGAAACGCGCGTAGCAGGACTTTTCCACGATCGGGCCGATGATCGGCAGCTTCAAGGCCACGCGGTCTACCGCGTTGGCAAATTCCTTCGAGCGCAGACGGGCCTCCTTGAAGGCATAGCCGCCGATGAACAGGCCAATGACCACTTTCCACCAGTGGGCTATCGCGAGATCGGACAGGCCAAGGACAAAGAGGGTGAAGGCGGGCAGATCCGCCCCGAAACTGGAGAAGGTTTCCGCGAACTGCGGCACCACCTTCACCAGCAGAATGCCTGTCACCACGATGGCCACCACCACTACTGCGATGGGGTAGTTCATGGCTTTCTTGATCTTGGCCTTCAGGGCCTCGGTCTTTTCCTTGTAAGTGGCCACGCGGTCGAGCATGGTCTCCAGCGCGCCGGACTGCTCGCCGGATTCCACCAGGCTGCAGAACAGCTCGTCAAAATAGCGTGGATGCTTGCGGATCGAGTCGGCAAAATTGTTGCCTGCGGCAACGTCGTCACGCACTGCGCGCACGAGCTCTGCCATCGAAGGGTTCTCCAGACTGTCGCCGACAATCTCGAAAGACTGCACCAGTGGAATGCCGGCTTTCATCATGGTGGCCAGCTGACGGCTGAAGATGGCGATGTCGCCCGGGGTGATCTTCTGCTTCTTTGGACCGAAGAGATCTTTGGGTTTGCGCTTGACCCTGGTGGCAATCACGCCTTGTTTGCGCAGTTGCGCCTTTACAAGCGCCTGACTTGCGCCGGGCATTTCGCCTTTGGTCTTCTTGCCATTCTTGTCTGTGCCTTGCCAAAGATAGATCGTTTGGTTCACAGATGCCGGAGTCGCCATGATCTTCCTCTTGTAAGTGGGGCCTGTCAGGTGTTTGGCGGGCATCAGACCACGCGATTCGCTTCTTCGAGACTGGTGAGCCCGACCGCTACCTTGCGCAGGGCGGATTCCCTCAGACTGCCGAAGCCTTCCCGCCGGGCCTGGTCTGCAATTTCTATCGCGTTGCCGTCCTGCATGATAATACGCGCCAGCCCGTCAGTAACAGGAACCACTTCATAGATTCCGAGCCTGCCCTTGTAGCCGTCGTGACAGGCGTCGCAGCCCACTGGTGCGAACAGCTGCAGCGCAGGGATCTGAGCACTCGTGAAGCCGGCCTCCAGCAAGGCGGATTCGGGCAGCACCACCGGCTGTTTGCAGTGATTGCAGAGGCGTCTGGCCAGGCGCTGCGCGATGATCAAAGACACGGAAGTGGCGAGGTTGTAGGACGGAATTCCCATGTTCCGCAGTCGCGTCAGTGTTTCGGACGCGCTGTTGGTATGCAGAGTCGAGAGGACCAAGTGGCCGGTCTGAGCGGCCTTGATGGCGATCTCGGCGGTTTCAAGGTCGCGAATCTCGCCCACCATGATGATGTCCGGGTCCTGGCGCAGAAAGGCACGCAACGCGCTGGCAAAGGTCAGTCCGATGCGCGGATTTACGGCCACCTGATTGATGCCCTCAAGATTGATCTCGACAGGGTCTTCCGCCGTGGAGATGTTGATCTCGGTAGTATTGAGGATGTTGAGGCCGGTATACAACGAGACTGTCTTGCCGCTGCCTGTGGGGCCGGTCACAAGAATCATTCCCTGACTCTGGCCCAGCGCACTCATGTACAGCGCCTTCTGCTCCGGCTCATAGCCCAGTGCATCGATGCCCATTTGCGCACTGCCCGGATCGAGAATACGCAACACCACTTTCTCGCCCCAGAGGGTCGGCAGGGTGTTGACGCGGAAGTCTATGGCGCGGGTACGTGAAAGTTTCATCTTTATGCGGCCGTCCTGGGGCAGACGGCGTTCGGAGATGTCCATCTGCGCCATGATCTTCAGGCGTGATGCAATACGGGAGGCCAGATTGAGAGGCGGTCTGGCAATTTCGCGCAGTATGCCATCGCTGCGCACGCGGATGCGGTAGCTCTTTTCATAGGGCTCCACATGAATGTCCGAGCCTCCGCTGCGAATGGCATCAAGCAGTACCTTGTTCACAAAGCGCACGATGGGTGTCTCATCGGACACATCGACTTCATGATCAGTACCGCCACCCGGGTTCACCTCCATATTAAGGCCGTCGAGATCGGCGTCTTCCAGAAGGCTGCGCAGAGAGTCATTCCCCTCGATCATGTCGATCAACTGATCGATGGCGGGGGAGAGCTGATTCTCGTCCACGAGAATGATGTCCGTGTACAGCCCGGTATGGAATTTGAGTTCGTCAAAGGCCGCAATGTTCGTCGGGTCTGACGCAGCAAGGAACAACCGGTTGGCGCGTTTGAACAGAGGCAGTATGCGGTGCTTGCGCAGCAGCTTCGGGTCGACAAGATCCCGCGGACAATTCGCCAGATCAAACGCATTGAGATCGAGCAGCGGTGCACCGAATTCCTGTGAGGCGGCAAGCGCTATGCGGTGACCTTCCGCGACCTTGTTCTTGACGAGGTGCGTGACAAAGGGAATCTTGTCGCGCCGGGCAAGGCGCAGTGACTCGTCCGCCTGAGCCTCGCTCAGGAGGCCGTCGGTGACCAGTCGCTTTGCAAGGCCGCTCAGGGAAATCGTCATGTTCGCGTGCTGCTTTTTGATATCGCTGTGCCAGGGAGTTAGCTCATGCGAGCTGAGTATAGTTTATCGCCGCGGGCGCCGACAGAGCGCTGCTGTTGCAAGCGGCCAAGGCTGTCGATAGCGGAACGCGGTTCTGAAAACGCCAAAATGCGACATCAATAGTCGACAAGTGACAAAAAATGTCATAGAGACATTCCGGAGCTTTGTGATGCACTTGGCATTCAAAAAATCTGCCTGACTTTGGCTCATTTTTAAAAGTTATATATTTCAATCACATGTGACGCGTTGCTTAATACTTGGCCATAACTGGCACGACATGTGAAGTAATGACTGCAGTCCCTGCGACCCGAACGGGTCTGTGCGGGAACTTGTCAGAATCCAGAAACGCTTTCTAAACTCGTAAACAATGCATAACAGGAGAACAACATGATCCAGTCCAAGAAGGTACAGCAAGGCTTCACCCTGATCGAATTGATGATCGTGGTAGCGATCATCGGCATTCTTGCCGCCGTCGCGCTGCCGGCTTACCAGACCTACACTCAGCGAGCTGCATTCTCGGAAGTGGTTCTTGCGACTACTCCTTTCAAGAGTGCGTTTGAAGTGGCTGCCCAGACAGGCCGAATTACAGCACTGGCCGATGCCGATGCCGGCACCAACGGCATTCCTGCAGCGGCAGGCGCCACGGGTGAAGTCGCTTCCGTTGCTGTAGCCAACGGTGTCATCACTGCGACTGGTGCTGCCACCGTGGGCAGCTTCACATAGATCCTGACCCCTGGTGGCGTGACTGCACCAATTCAGTGGGCAACGACAGGTACCTGCCTGGCAGCAGGCGTTTGCTGATCTCCCATCACGCGCTGCTGCACTGCGAGGTACGGCAGCGCGTGAATTCCCCAATAACAGCTGGCTCATGATCCATCCAGGGTTCCCGTTGGAGATCGCGCGATGAACCGCTACTCAAAGCACTCTGGTTTTACTCTCATAGAATTGATGATCGTCGTGGCCATCATCGGCATCCTTGCCGCAGTCGCGCTTCCCGCCTACCAGACTTACACGCAACGCGCGCGTTTCAGTGAAGTGATTCTCTCGACGAACCCCTACAAGACAGCAGTGGGTCTCGCCATTCAGAGCGGCAGAATTGTTGATCTCGCGGACGCCGATGCGGGCACCAATGGCATTCCGCCCACTGCAGCAGCGACCGGCTGGCTGGCATCCACCACTGTGACCAACGGTGTGATTATCGCAACTGGAACAGCGGACGTGGGCAGCAACACGTACTCCTTGACGCCAACTCTGACAGTGCCCGTGCAATGGACCGAAGGCGGCACCTGCATCAACATCGGACTGTGCTGACATACTCCGCCGGACGCCCAAGATGCTGCTGAATGGCCACAAGTACACTCGCTACTCTGCATCGCTATTGCACTTCCTTGGCAGTCTCAGCGTCTTTGCCGTTCTTGTCGGCATTCTGCTGCAGCTGTGGTACCCGGCCCCCTACTTTTCCGCAGCGGGGGGGTGGCAGGGATTGCAGCTGGTAGCGGCTGTCGATCTGGTGCTGGGCCCGCTGATCACGCTCGTCATCTACAATCCTGGCAAAAGCCGGCGCGAGTTGCGCATCGACATCACGTTGGTGGTGCTGCTTCAAGTCATGGCACTGGCGTTCGGGGTCAAGGCCGTCTATGAACAAAGGCCGGTGGCGGTTGTCTTTCTCGACACCAGTTTCTATACAGTTCCTGCGCTCGCAATCAGCAGTCAGGGTGTTCCGTTGGCAGAACTCAGGCGTTTCGGCAACTCCTTCCCTGTGTACGTCTATGCCGAACGACCAGAGTCCGGGCCGGACTTCGAGCGCTTTCTTCAGGCTGTCGAAAAGCAGCATATTCCTCCCCATGAGCAAGAGCCTCTGTATCGACCACTCGGCGAGAATTTTTCCAGCGTAATCAGGTCTTCATTGGACGTCGATGAAATCATGGCCAGCAACGTCGACATGCGTGGACAATTCGAAGCCTTGCAGGTTCGGTCAGGAATCGCGCTGACAGAAATGCATGCGATTGCGTTGACCTCGCGCTATCGCAACATTGTGCTGATGTTCGATGCCGGGGGCGAATTACAGGGCACCGCAAGCGCTCCCTACAAGACCGGGGACCTTTGAATTCCGGCACTTCCAGCTCCCTTGATAATTGCTTATGGGTGGTTTAAGGTACCTCGCTTTCAAGAAATCAGATGACGCCCGCGGTGTTAAGGCACAGTTCAGCCTGAGCTGATAGGATTGAAACCGTGAGACCAGTGAATCAGTTGCACACTATGTGCCGGAGTGTTTGAACATGAAAAAAGCCAGACTCGCAACAGCCACAGTATTGACTGCAGTTCTCGCTGGCGGCGTGATAGCCGATGCAGGTGCTGCTCCGACCTCCCTGATGGAGGGCGTGTATACGGCAGAACAGGCAGAGACAGGTCGTGAATTGTTTGAAGCGAATTGCACTACTTGCCATAACGCCGATTACTACAAGACAGTACTGCAGACCTGGCGTGGTCAGCCCCTTATGTACCTGTTCGAGCAGGTGATGAGTGCAATGCCAGCCGACAAGCCAGGCGCTTTGATGGATAGCGAGTATGAAGATGTCTTCGCGTACGTGCTGAAGCTCGTTGGCTTCCCTGAAGGCGAGACCCGTCTGCAGTATGCTGGCGGCGCGATGGCAGACATAGCGATCCAGCCAGCTCCGTAATTGCCTTTCCTGACAATGACCCGTTGCGCATTGGCGGGTCATTGCCCGTTTCCCCCACTCACTACTCCGCGCAGTCCCGCAAGATCACCGTAATTCTGTTTCTGTCTGCATTCGCCAGACGCAAATCATACTTTTCTGCAATCGCCTGCCACTGGCGGACGTAATCGCATTGGTACTCTTCCCGGGGAAGATACCGGCTCGGGCCGCGCTCGTTCTTGCGGCGGATCTCGCTGCGCTCGGTCAGCATGATGTTCACAGGGTCATTGGCGAACATCAGTTTCTTTTCCGGTGGCCATGCATCGCCGCCCTGGTTGTGGGCATATCGCAGCGGGATCACGTGGTCTACGTCGATCTGAGCGGCCACGGTAAACGTTTCTCCCGTGTACTCATCAAACCATTCGCCCAGCCGCACTTCGCAATTGCGCGGATTGGTATAGCTGACCGGGGCACGGCTGGTTATCGCCAGAATTTCATGTCGGGTGCTCTGGCAATCCCCGTCGTAGTCGCGCTTGTAGTCCCAGTCCACTTCGTTGAAGAATTTGTCCCGGCTGTCCGGGTCGAAGAAGAAACTGTCCTGGCCGCCGCGCATGAAGGAGTCTGGCATCTCGCAACCTGGCATGTGGCAATGATAGCTCTGCCCATCATAGTGTCCGCCGTTCTCATCCAGAGGGCCCGCATGAGCCCACACCAATCCGGTCGGCAGCAGGGCGGCAAGCCCAATCAGTGTTTGCAGGCGTCGCGCCAGTGAATGGGTAACCAGGTTCGGGACTGATCGCTTGCAGTTAGTCATGGAGCCCTCTGCGTGTAATGGTTGTCAGTGCGTGAACAGCATTGATAGATCGATAGCCTTGCAGTCCTTCGTCAATGCGCCAATCGAGATGAAGTCCACCCCGGTTTCAGCAATCGGGATCAACGTGTCGCAATTGATGCCGCCCGAAGCCTCGAGCAAGGCCCGCTTGCGGGTATGTGCGACAGCATGGCGCATGTCTGTCAGAGTAAAATTGTCCAGCATGATGGTGTCGGCCATCGCACGCAGGGCCTGGTCGAGCTGATCGAGCGTTTCAACTTCTACCTCGACGGGCTTGCCCGGCTGCAGCATGCGAGCGGCCGCAACGGCAGCGGCAATGGATCCACAGGCGTTGATGTGATTCTCCTTCACAAGGAAGGCGTCAAACAGTCCCATGCGGTGATTGTTGCAGCCGCCCACCGCTACGGCGTATTTCTGCGCTGTGCGCAGACCGGGAATCGTCTTGCGCGTGTCCAGCAGGCGCACTGGCGTGTGTGCCACGAGTTCCGCATAGCGCCGGCTGATAGTCGCTGTTCCGGAAAGTGTCTGCAGAAAGTTGAGGGCGCAGCGTTCAGCCGTCAGCAGTGACCGTGCGCGACCGTGCAGTCTTACGAAGGGGTGTTGCGGCTCGATGTGATCGCCATCCCGCTGCAGCCATTCGAAGGCAATGGTGGGATCAATCTGTCTCAACACTTCGTTGACCCAGGCGCTGCCACACAGCACTGCCGATTCCCGAGAGAAAATCGACGCATTTGCCTGCACATGGTCGGGAATGAGTTGTGCGGTAATGTCGCCGGACCCGACGTCCTCGGCAATCGCATTGGCTACTGTGGCGCCGAGATCAGCCGGCAGTGTGAGAGGTCTGGTCATGCAGCGTCCTGGGTAAATTCGGCGCAGGGGCCTGGCGTCGGCATTTGTTCGAAATTATGGCGCAAGCCCTCTCTGATTGGTAGCTCGGGGCCGCTGCAACGGACTGCAGATGGATTGCCGCGCTTGGCCCGGCTAGAATCGTCGCCAGTATGCCAGTCAGAGCGCAAACAACTTGCGCCATTTGCCGAGAGGCCCTCTTGAACACTGAAGATACCGTTGAATACGCCCGCCAGCAGCCTTCTCCGAATTGCTCCGAGCGACCTGCAGGAGGGGACATCAGTTTACTGGTGATTCACAACATCAGCCTGCCACCAGGCGAGTACGGCGGCAACAGCATCGACGCTCTGTTCGGCAACACGCTCGATCCGCAGGCCCACCCATACTTCGCCGGGATCGCGCACCTGCGGGTTTCCGCGCACCTTCTCATAGCACGTGATGGCAAGGTCACGCAGTATGTGCCCTTTGGGCAGAAGGCCTGGCATGCAGGCAAGTCCTCGTATTCAGGGCGTGACAATTGTAATGACTACTCAATCGGTATTGAATTGGAGGGCACGGATCATGAGGCCTTCACGGCGGTTCAGTATGATCAGCTCGCGAAGGTGACGCGCTGGCTGCAGCGACGCTATCCATTGATCACGTCGGAGCGCATCGTAGGTCATAGTGATATCGCGCCCGGCCGCAAGACCGATCCGGGCCCATTTTTTGACTGGACGCTTTACCGGACAAGCGTCTTGAACTCGGAGCCAACACAATGACATTTCTGGTGATTCTTCTGGCTCTTCTGATCAACCATTACTGGCATCGCGAAACCGAACTATTCAGTGACAGCTGGTTCGTCTCTCTCCAGCGCATGCTGCGCGCGCGAGTGCAGGCGCTCAATCCCGATCAGCCGACGCCCGGCCCGCTGTATCCGCTGCTGCTGCTGTGCCTGCCGCCGGTGCTGCTGATCGTACTTTTGCTGGCAGTGGAAAGCGTCTTGCTGGGCAGCGTGACGCTGCTGATTCATGTCGGCGTTCTGCTGGTGTTGTTCGACCGGGTCAGCCTGCGAGTGTTCACCGAAGCTTATTTGAACCGCTGGCGTTCGGGCGATTTTGAAGCAGCATTTCTGCTGCTGCAGGAGCGCTGGGGACAGTTGTTGCTCGACAGTTCCGGCGATCGAGACGCGGTGCACGAGCAGTTCTGCCGCTACATTGTCAGCAGCAGCTTCGAGAGGTTGTTCGCTGTGGTTTTCTGGTATCTCGTGCTCGGACCGGCTGCGGCACTTCTGTATCACCTTACGGTACTTTACCGGCTGAGAGGAGTATTGGACCACGAGTCCGATGCCGGGCGCCTGGTACTGCGGCTTGGTTACCTGCTGGAATGGGTGCCGGCGCGGCTGCTGGCCCTGACTTTCTCGCTGGCCGGAGACTTTGTGGCCTCCTTTGCGAAATTGCGCGAGCTGTTGCTGGACAGTGACCGCAGCGCTGTGAGTCTGGTGCTGGCCTGTGCTCTGGCCGCGGCCGGGACAGCTCAAAGGACCATGTTCGTCAAGGAAAGTGCTCAGGGTGATTCAGTGGATACGGTGCTGATTGAGTCGGAGGAGTCTGGCGGCACTGCATTGGCCGCGGTGCGCAGTGCGCAACAGGCCGAGGATCTGCTGGCATTGCTGCAGCGCAGCCAGGTCATTTGGGTCACTCTGCTTGCAGTGCTCGCCGTGTACGGCGCGGGGGGCTGAACAGTTTTGTAGTTAAACTACAAGAAGCGCTGTCCAGCATTGAAAATTGTCGCTGGGTTCGATTAAAATCCGGCCATGGTGTAAATTATTTACAAGGCACGCAGGCCGCATCAGGCCGCCTGCACAGCTTACTCAAAACGCCCGCAAAGGCACGAACAACAAGAGAGTCATAGACTATGAGTCAACACAAAGAAGATCTGAACCCCACCGAAACCAAGGAATGGCTCGATGCGCTGGGCTCTGTCATCGATCAGGAAGGCGAGGCTCGCGCCCATTTCCTGCTGAGCAAGTTGGCAGAGGAAGCTACGCGCAATTCTCAGACTCTCCCATATGCCGCTGTTACTACCCCTTATCGCAACACCATTTCTACCCGCGAAGAAGAAAAAATGCCGGGCGACATGTTCATGGAACGGCAAATCCGCGGCATCATCCGCTGGAATGCACTGGCCATGGTCATGCGTGGCGGCAAGAAGCCCGGGGCAGACCTGGGTGGCCATATTTCCACCTTCTCTTCTGCTGCAACTCTTTATGATGTCGGGTTCAATTATTTCTTCCACGGTGCCGGTGACGGTCACGGCGGCGACCTGATCTACTTTCAGGGGCACTCTTCGCCCGGTATATATTCCCGCTCCTTTCTGGAAGGCCGTCTGAGTGCTGAGCAGCTCGACAATTTTCGTCAGGAAGTTCACGGCAATGGCTTGTCTTCCTACCCGCACCCCTGGCTGATGCCCGATTACTGGCAGTTCCCAACCGTTTCCATGGGCCTTGGGCCGATTGCGGCCATCTATCAAGCGCACGTGATGAAGTATCTGACCAGTCGCGGGCTGATGGACAACAGTGGCCGCAAAGTCTGGGCGTTTCTTGGCGATGGCGAAACAGACGAGCCTGAATCCCTTGGTGCCATAGGCAAAGCCGGGCGGGAGAAGCTCGACAACCTGATCTTCGTGGTCAATTGCAATTTGCAGCGTCTTGACGGACCGGTTCGTGGCAATGGCAAGGTCATCCAGGAACTGGAAGGCATTTTCCGGGGTGCAGGCTGGAATGTCATCAAGGTGATCTGGGGCCGTCACTGGGATGCCCTGTTGGCCGCCGACAAGGATGGTCTGTTGCAGCAGCGGATGGATGAAGTGGTGGATGGCGAATACATCAATTACTGGGGCCGCGGCGGCGCGTACACCCGTGAGCATTTCTTCGGCAAATCGCCGGAATTGCTGAAGATGGTGGAGCACCTGTCGGACGACGACATCATGAACCTCAATCGCGGCGGTCATGACCCGTTCAAAGTCTATGCAGCCTATGCACAAGCCATGAAGACCAATGGCAAGCCCACCGTGATTCTCGCCAAGACTGTCAAGGGCTATGCTTTCGGAGAAGGCGCGGAGGCCAAGAACGCGACACACTCCGTGAAGAAGCTCGACATTGAAGGTCTCAAACAGTTCCGGGATCGTTTCAATATTCCCGTGCCCGATGATCAGATCGAGAATGTGCCCTACTATCGACCGGCAGAAGACAGCCTGGAAATCAAGTACCTGCGCAGCCGCCGTGCAGCGTTGGGTGGCCCGGTGCCGGCCCGTCGCACAGAAGCGCAAACCTTGAAAGTACCGGCGCTGGAGTCGTTTGGTCCGCAGCTGCAGGGTACCAAGGATCGCGAAATCTCTACCACCATGGCGTTCGTGCGCATCCTGACGTCTCTGTGCAAGGATCAGGAAGTCGGTCAGCGAATTGTGCCGATCGTTCCGGACGAAGCACGTACCTTCGGCATGGAAGGGATGTTCCGCCAGATCGGTATTTACTCTGCTGTGGGTCAGCTGTACGAGCCAGTGGATTCCAATCAGGTAATGTACTACCGGGAAGATGTGAAGGGTCAGATGCTGGAAGAGGGCATCACGGAAGCAGGTGCATTCTCGGCCTGGCTGGCAGCAGCAACGTCCTACAGCGTCAACGATTTCCCGTTGATTCCATTCTATATCTATTATTCCATGTTCGGGTTCCAGCGCATTGGCGACCTTGCCTGGGCAGCTGGGGATTCGCGCGCTCGCGGCTTCCTGATTGGTGCCACAGCCGGCCGCACTACGCTCAATGGTGAAGGATTGCAGCATCAGGACGGCCACAGTCACTTGATGGCCTCCACGATTCCGAATTGCGTCACCTATGATCCGACCTATTCCTACGAGCTTGCAGTGATCATTCAGGACGGCATGCGCAGGATGTATCACGAGAAGGAATCGGTTTACTACTACATCACCACGATGAACGAAAACTACACCCACCCCGACATGCCTGTGGGCAGCGAGGCGGGCATCATCAAGGGCATGTACTTGCTGGAAGACGGTAGCAACAAAGAGTATAAAGTGCAGGGCAAAGCGCTGACCGACCTGCGGGTCCGTCTGCTCGGAAGTGGCACAATCCTGCGTGAAGTACGGGCCGCAGCAAAGATTCTGCGCGAAGAATACAAAGTGGGCGTGGATGTGTGGAGCGTCACCAGCTTCAATGAACTGCGCAGAGATGGTCTTGCGGTCTCGCGCTGGAACATGCTGCACCCCACCAAGAAAGAGAAGCAGACCTATGTGGGCGAATGCCTGTCGAAAGTCGCGGGTCCGGTCATTGCGTCCACCGACTACATGAAAGTGCATGCCGATCAGATTCGTGAATTCGTGCCGGATACTTACCGCGTGCTGGGCACCGATGGCTTCGGTCGCAGCGATACCCGCCAGAATCTGCGGCATTTCTTCGAAGTGAACTGCAACTTTGTCGTGCTTGCTGCCCTGACTGAACTCAAGGGCCGCGGCCTTGTGACGGCGGATACCATTGCCAAAGCGATGAAATCCATGGGCATTGCACAGGACAAGATCGATCCGTTGACTGTGTAGTCAACAATCACAACAGATCAGAATTATTCAGGAGCATCAATCAGTGCCAGTTGAAAGCATAAAAGTACCGAATCTGGGCGATTCCAAGGACGTCGAGGTCATCGAACTGCTGGTCAAGCCCGGACAGAGCGTGAAGGAAAACGATTCCTTGATGGTGCTCGAAAGCGACAAGGCGGCGATGGAAATTCCGTCTCCGAAGAGCGGCGTGATCAAGAGTCTGTCCATCAAGCTCGGCGATCAAGTGTCGGAAGGCGATGAGATTCTGTTGCTTGAAGTGGAGGGTGCCGCTGCAGCGCCTGCTCCGACTGCCAAAGCAGAGTCCGCTCCGGCTCCGGTGGTGTCAGCACAGTTTGCAGCTCCTGCACCTGCACCGGCTGCAGCCGCGCCAGCTACTGTATCAGTCGAGAACATTTTTGTGCCCGATATTGGCGGCGACAACGATGTCGAAGTCATCGAAGTACACGTGAAGGTTGGCGATGTGATCAAGGCTGAACAGTCGCTGCTCACGCTTGAGTCCGATAAAGCCGCCATGGAAGTGCCTTCGCCAAAAGGAGGCGAGATCAAGGCGCTCAAGGTGAAAGTGGGCGACAAGGTATCCAAGGGCTCCCTGATTCTGGAACTCGCAGTTGCTGGTGCAGCGGGTGCTTCTGCAGCCAGCATCCCGGCGCCGGTTGCGGCACCCGCTGTGGCAGCTGCGCCTGCGCAGTCGCCTGTCGCAACGGTCAGCACTCCAGCACCAGCACCCGCTGCGGCAGCGCCTGCTGCTTCCGGCAGTGCGGATGTCTATGCTGGCCCCGCAGTGCGCAAGCTCGCGCGCGAACTGGGTGTCGATCTGACTCAGGTCGGAGGCACTGGTGCCCGTGGTCGCATTCAGAAAGAAGATCTGCACGAATTTGTGAAGGCGCGTTTGCAAGCCCCCGTAGCCGTCGCTCCCAGTGCCGGCGGCGCAGGCATCCCTGCGATTCCAGATGTGGATTTCAGTCAGTTCGGCAGCGTAGAGCAGATTGCCTTGAGCAAGCTGCACAAGGTCACCGCGGTCAACATGCAGCGCAACTGGTTGAACGTGCCTCATGTCACGCAGTTCAATGATGCAGACATCACTGATCTGGAAGCTTTCCGCGCCGATCTGAAGGCTGAGGCAGACAAGAAAGGGGTCAAGTTGACGTTCCTGCCTTTCCTGCTGAAAGCTTGTGCGAAAGTGCTCCAGGAACACAAACAGTTCAATGTCTCCCTGCATTCTTCGGGCGAGTACCTGATCCAGAAACATTACATACACATCGGTGTGGCTGTCGCGACGGAAGCGGGTTTGATGGTGCCGGTGATTCGCGATGTCGACAAGAAATCGATCTGGGATCTGGCGCGGGAAGTGGTAGTCCTCAGTGAGAAGGCGAAGAACCGTCGACTCAGCAAGGAAGAGATGCAGGGCGCCTGCTTTACCATCTCCAGCCTTGGCGCTCTGGGCGGAACGGGCTTCACGCCGATCGTCAACGCTCCGGAAGTGGCTATCCTCGGTGTGTCAAAGACGCAACTGAAGCCGATCTATATCAACGGCCAGCTGCAACCACGACAGATGCTGCCTCTGGCGCTGTCTTATGACCATCGCGCCGTCAATGGTGTCGATGGTGGCATGTTCATCACGACGCTGGCGCGTCTGTTGGGCGACATCCGCTTGCTCGTACTTTAGTTCAGCAGTCTGTTTATCTGACTCTCTTCGCTGCCGGAGCGCAGCGGGGAGGGCTCATTCTCTTCCCCGCACTCTCACTCCGGGTAGAACACCTGGCGACTTCCGGCATTCACTACGCCAATACTGCATCCGTAGGCGTGGCTCAAGGTCTCCGGGGTCAACACATCTCGTGTTGCACCGATCAACGGCTCACCGTCCCCCCTCAGCAGCAGGATGCGGTCACAAAAGCGTGCGGCCAGATTGATGTCATGGGTCGCCATGCACAGCGCAGCATTGTGCTGTACCAGTTGTTCTCGCAACAATTGCAGGGACTTGACCTGAAAGGCGATGTCCAGATGATTGCCCGGCTCATCCAGCAGATACAGCTGTGGCTTCTGTGCCAGCAGCATGGCCAGAGCCAGACGCTGGCGTTCGCCACCAGAGAGAGTGTTTACGTCCCTCGTGAGCAGAGAATCCAGGTTGACTGCCTTCAGGGCAGTGCGCGCGACCGCCACGTCGTCTGCACTTTCCCACTGCCAGTCTGGCAGGTGGGGGTGTCGGCCCATCAGTGCAGTCTCTTCCACGCTGGCAGGCATGCTGTCGGTGCTGCTTTGAAACAGCACCCCAAGCTGCCTTGCCAGCGCCTTTCTTGACCAGGCATTCAGACTTTGCCCCCGCAAGAGAATCTCGCCGCCCTGCACCGGCCGCAAACGGGCCAGCGTATGCAGCAGCGTGGTCTTGCCAGTGCCGTTCTGGCCCAGCACGCCAAGGCACTCACCGGCCTGCAGCTGCAGCGAAAGAGACTTGCATATGCGCTGGTCTGCAATTTCCAGACGCAAGTCCCGGATCTCCAGTATCGTCGAGGCGTTGGACATCAGCTCACTCCCGTGCGCTGCGGGTGTGCCGCAGAATCAGCAGAAAGACCGGCACGCCGATCATGGCAGTGACCACGCCGACCGGCAGCTGCAGGGGCGCTACGATGCTGCGTGCCACGCTGTCGGCGATCATGAGAAAACTGCCGCCCAGCAGCACGGAAGAGGGGATCAGAATACGATGATCCCTGGCGCCCAGCAGGCGGAGCATGTGCGGAATGACCAGCCCCACGAAACCGATGGAGCCTGCGATGGTCACGGCACAGGCGGTCAGCACGGAGGTGGCGAAGTACAGGAACAGCTTCAGGCGCGGCACGTTCACGCCCAGCGCCTCGGCCTGCAAGTCACCACGTGCCAGTACGTTCATGGCGCGGGCCTGCCACATCATCAGCATGAATCCCAGTAACAGAATTCCTGTGCTGATCCATCCGGCACTGCTCTGGCTCAGATCGCCCATCAGCCAGAACAACATGCTGTAGACGCTGTTGTTGGCACTGGTGGTCAACAGAATGTTGATCATCGCACCCCACCCCGCCGAGACGACAACCCCCGTCAGCAGCAGGCGAGTGGATGACCACGCGCCGCTCGCCCGCGCAATGCCGAATACAATGGCGATCGAAAGCAGCGCTCCGGCAAACGCGGCATTCGAGATCCACAGCGCGCTTGCCCCAAGCAGGATGGCGGCCAGTGCGGCCACTGCCGCGCCTCCGGAAATTCCGAGAATGTAGGGGTCGGCGAGGGGGTTGCGCAGCAGCACCTGCATGATCACGCCAGACAGGGCCAGCAATGCGCCTGTGATGAATGCGGCAATGCTGCGCGGAATTCGCAGCTCGAAAAGAATCTGCTGTTGCAGGCCTTGTTCCTGACCGAAAAGTTGTGAAAGCACTGCACCGATGCCCAGGTCGGCACTGCCACTGCTGAAGGACACCAGGAAGCTGATGAGCGTAAGCCCCAGCAGAGCAGGCAGAAGGACGAACGGGTGACGCTGCAGCACTGGGGGTTTCCTGTCTAGTTCACGGCAAACTGCGTGGCCTGACCCGCCACGACATACCAGCTGACGAACAGGCCGTTGACGAAGGCGCCGGGAAGCCACGAGGCGGTGAGGCGGTAAGTATAGGTGCTGATGATGGCAACGATGGCCAGCAGCGGCACGAATTGTATCATCACGATGGTGTTCAGCGGTTCGGAAGGTGTCAGCAGGAAACCGGTTGCAAACAGGCTTCCGTACTGCAGCAGCAGGAAGATCAGGAAGCCGCCCGCCAGCGCAAACAGATTGCCCGCGTACTGCCGGACCACACTGTCACTGCGCACCGAAAGCCCGCCATGCAGGGCTCGCAGTGCCAGTACGAAGAACGCTGTGAAAGGCAGCAGGTAACTCAGCATGATCTGGAACTGCATCAGGTTGAGCGGCTTTACTCCGACAAACCAGAAGCGAAAGTCGATCTGAAAGAAGAAGTCCGCCAGCAGCACGGCGCCATAGCCGATGCCCACCGTGGCGAGGCTGATCAGCAGAGCAGGGAGCAGGGCCACTGGAGCCAGCACCTTCTGCGTGCGGATCACGTAGCCGAGGCCGGTGAAGATGAGCCCGTTCATGACTCCCCAGAAGGCCACCTGACTGCTGATGCTCTGCGGGAACAGCGCCGAGGTGCCCAGCAATTGTCCGCCCCAGCGCATGAAGGGATAGAAGGTCGCCACGGGGATGGCCGCACTGAGCACGGCCAGCAGCCACCACTGGCCTGTACGGGTTGCATGGGCAAAGCTGGATGGTGTCGCACGCAGTCCGGCAAATGCTGGCGCCTGCAACAGGACGCCAAAACTGCCGCACAGCAGCACCACGAAGCCGATCAGGCCCAGCAGCGTGCCGATTTCCTTCCAGAACCAGATCTGGTCATTCGCCGGGAGTGGCGTGCCGCCCTCCAGCGTCTGAGAGAACCAGTCCAGCGCATGCCCGATGGCGGCATGCGAAATGTGATCACCTGGGTGGGTCACGGGCGGGGAGTGCAGCACACGGCCGGTGCCTTCCGCGATGTTGCCGTAGGTGCGGCCGGTCTCGACAGTCCCGGTGGCGCCGAACAGGGCCTGCAGGTTGGCGCTGTTGCCAATGTCGCTGCCCTTGGGCACTTGCCACATGGAGGAGGCAAATTCGTCAAACTGGGAGAACACGACGGCGACGTTGCGCGGCCACTCAGGCGTGCCGGGTGCTGAACGTCCGCCGCCCGTGCTGGAGCCTTCCAGCACCATCGAGCGGTAGTCGTCAGGGTGCGCAGCAGCCGCTGCAAGAATTGTCCAGCCCCCCATGGAGTGTCCTTCCAGGCCGATGTTGCTGGTGTCAACAATGTCCAGACTGCGCAGATACTGCAGCGCCGCGGGGCCTCCGAAGCCGTTGGCGAATGCGGGCGCGTCGGAGTAGCCATGTCCTGCCTGGTCCAGTGCCAGCACCACGTAGCCGCGTCGCGCAAACTCGATGGCGAATCCTGACTGTGCTTCCCGCGAGTTGATGTAGCCATGCACAGCCAGAATGCCAGGGGCGGGCGTGTCAGGCGTGGCGTTGGGCGGAATGTACAGATAGGCACTGAGGGTTTTGCCCGCGGCGCCGTTGAAGCGCACGTCCTTGATGCGGATGTCGCCGCTGGTCTGAATGCTGTGGGCGAGCAGCGAGCCAGCGAGAATGAGGGCCCAGCCCAGTGCGACGGTGCGCCAGAAGCGTGTCATTTTATTGTTGTCCTTGCCGTGAGTGGCGAGTGAATGGGCCCGGGGAGCAGCAGGCAGGGCGATGGTAAGGGATCGATCCAGTCACTGCAATCAAGCAGCCGGCAGGCCGGAGCGGGACGCGACACGCTGCAGCAACGCGTGGTTCAGTGGACTGGCCAGACCATGCAGCGTGGCCAGTTCGCACAGATACCCGTTGAGATGGGCCAGCTCCGTGGCGCGACCCTGCCGCGCGTCCTGCAAGGTTGATGAAAAATTCCTTGCTGCCACCCGCAACACCTCGGCGACACTTTCCTGCAGATCGGGCAGTGGCGGCGCCTCTGGAAGCACGTTCAAAAGGCCCTCGATCTCGCTTGTCAGCGCGTCCAGATCTTTTCGCGCCTGTGGAATCTTCAGCAACTCGCCGTTGCGGCAATCGTAGAGCACGGTCAGTGCATTGACCGCGCAGTTCACTGCAAATTTCTGCCACAGTCGGCGGGCAATGTGCGGGTCCGTGTCGATCTGCATGGCAGTCGCAGGCAACAGGGCCTGCAGAGCATCCAGTGCCCTTGCGTTGTTGCCCTCCAGCTGACCGAGCCACGCTGTGCCGTGTCCGGCGTGGACCACGTGAAAAGGCCCGCGACGCCACGCGCCGTGACTGGTGCTCAGGCAGTACACCCGGTCAGCGCCGTATTGGTCAGTGATCTCGCGTTGCACCCGCACGCCGTTCTGTAGCAGGACAATGCAGGTATCTTGTGTCAGTTGCGCGTGCACGCTGCGCAGTGCTGCCGCCACGTCCTGGGACTTGGTGGCCACCAGCAGGTGCGACAGCGGAGGGCCAACGTCGGTGACAGCGGCGGCGGGTACGGGCGTGGGGATGGGGCCAGAGGTGGGAGCGGGCCTTGCCCGCGAGTCATCCACGTCCTCGCTTTGACCCTGTTCGCGGGCAAG
>CAMCRC010000005.1 GCA_945877175.1 Klebsiella pneumoniae
CGCCAAGTCCTCCCAGCGCCGCGCCAGACTCGATTGTCACCACGTCAATCTCGGGAGAATCCTGCAGGCGCACCATCTCATAGTCGTTGAAATTGCTCTGCACAACGGCACCCTTGTCGATGGTGATTTCGCCAAAAAGTGCAGCGGTCAGTCCGAAGATCACGCCGCTCTCTGCCTGCGACCTCACGGTGTCAGGGTTCACGGCGCGACCGCAGTCAATTGCGCAGGTCACACGGTGCACTTTGACTTCTCCGCTTTCGGTAATCGACACCTCGGCGACCTGCGCCACGATGCTTCCGAAGCTCTCCTGCAGTGCGATGCCCTGCGCGCGTCCGGCGGGCAGGTTGCGTTCCCAGCCGGCGCGCTCGGCGGCCGCTCTGAGAACGGCTGCGTGCCGTGGCTTGTTTGCCAGCATGTTCAGGCGGAACTGATAGGGGTTCTGCTGCGCCTGATGCGCCAGCTCGTCCACGAAGGATTCCATGAAGAAGGTATGCTGGGAGTGTGCCACGCTGCGCCAGGCTCCGAAGGGCACATGGGTCGGACTTTCGGCATAGGCAATGGACTGGCTGGCAATGCTGTAGGGAGTATGAGCCGCCTCGGCGGGTTCATTCTTGCCGATGTAGTGATTCTCCCAGGCAGTCACGTTGCCATTGGCGTCGAAGGCAGCACGGAACCGGCTGGTGACGGCAGGGCGGTAATAATCCTGCTGCATGTCGTCTTCGCGACTCCAGACCGTCTTTACAGGGACGTCAAACGCCATGGCGATGCGCGTTGCCTGGTCAATCGTGTTGGTAGAGGTGGGTAGACGTCGGCCGAAGCCACCTCCAAGGTAGAACGCGTGCACGGTGACGGCGTTCTCGTCCATCTCGGCAATGCTGGCAACACGACCCCGGATACCCAGATTGTCCTGCGTGCCCGTCCAGACATCACAGCGGCCATCGTGGAAATGCACGGTGCAGTTCATGGGCTCCATGGCGGCATGGGCCAGGAAGGGGACGCGGTAAGTCGCTTCTACAACGCTTGCCGCACCGGCGATTGCAGTCGCAGTGTCGCCCGCCTCGACATCTTCGCTCAACTCTCCCTGCAGCGCCTGATCGTACTGGGCATAAATGGTCTGCGTGGTCACGGCGTCATTGGCCGAGCTTTCGAAGCTGACGGGCATGGCATCCAGAGCCTGTTTTGCACGCCAGTAGCTGTCCGCCACCACGGCCACGGCATCCTCCATTTCCACAACACGCAACACGCCTCGGCGCTGCAGCGCCGCAGCGCTGTCAACAGAAACCAGCTTGCTGCCAAAAACGGGTGCCGTCTTCACAGCGGCATAGAGCATGCCTGGCAGCCTGGCATCAATGCCGTAAGCGGCAGTGCCATCGACCTTGGCGGGGATGTCGATACGCGGTATGGGCTTGCCCATCAGCGTGAACTGTGCGGGCTGCTTGAGCACGGGATAAGCTGCCGGTTCAAAGAGGGCGGCGTCGCTGGCCAGGTCGCCATAAGTCAACGAGCGGCTGGTGGCAGCGTGGTGTACATGGCTCAGGCGCGTGGTCAGCTCCGCTTCCGGCACGCCCAGACGGGCCGCCGCAGCCTTGACCAGCATTTCACGCGCGGCCGCACCGGCAACGCGCATGCCTTGTTCGCCAGTGAACCGAACGGAACTGCTGCCGCCGGTGATCTGCATGTTCATGATTTCGGCCACTTTCATTGTGGCCGACGTGGCCATGCCGTCGAGGAAACGGGGAACGCTGACCCCCAACGATGTTGCGAATCCCTTGATCAGCACCCCGTTGGCGAACAGGTCGGTGGCCGGCGCCTGCTCCACATTGACCAGATCCCAGTCTGCATCCAGTTCGTCTGCAGCCATCATGGGCAGTGAGGTCAGAACGCCCTGTCCCATTTCAGAGTGCGGCACAATCACGGTGACTGTATTGTCTGGCGCAATTCTCAACCAGGTAGTCAGGAATGGTGGCTCGTTGCCGGCAAGGGCCGCGTTGGCCAGCTGGTGCTTGCTCGGGCGGGTCGTGGCGTAGCCGAGCAGCAGGCCGCCGCCCACAACAGTCGTGCCCAGCAGAAAGCGTCGTCGATTCATCTTCATGGAATTCTCCTGGTGCTTCAGGCTGTTGTGGATGTCAGAGAGCGAATGGCTGTGCGAATGCGCGGGTAAGTGCCACAACGGCATACATTCGTGATGGCGCCATCGATCTCGGCGTCGGTGGGTGCGGGGCTGGCGGCGAGCAGCGCCGATACCGCCATGATCATGCCGGACTGGCAGTAACCACACTGTGGGACCTGATGCTCGATCCAGGCTTGCTGAACGGCAGTCAATCCGCCTGCGGCGTTTACAGCAAGACCCTCGATGGTGGTGATGTCCGCGCCTTCGACGGCACTGACCGGTGTGACACAACTGCGCACGGCGTTGCCATTGATCTGCACCGTACACGCACCGCAAGAGGCTATGCCGCACCCAAACTTGGTGCCGACAAGGCCCAGTTCATCGCGCAGTGCCCACAGCAGTGGCATCTCTGGTTCGATATCCAGTTCGTGTGCGCTGCCGTTCACTCGAAAACGTGCCATGACTGTTCCCCTGTGTTGAATGTGGAGTATGCGTGGAAAATTACTGACTGCGGACCTGTGTGTTCCGCTCTGTGACTTGCGGGCAGCATATAGGAGTTCCCGATGCCCGGCAATTTCGGTCCGGCGCATCGGCAGGCAGATACTGGCGGATTACTGAAATTGCAGGAATCATGCAGAAGAGTATTCAAAAAGCCGGCAGGGCGTTTCAGATTGTCGTTGACTCATAGGGGATTCCGGCGAAAATAGCCCGGCGTCGAATACAGACGCGCATGAGCAAAGACACCGATTCGACGACACATTGGCGAACAGACAACAAAAGAGGAAAACATGAAAAAATTCTACAAGGGCTTGATGATCGCGGTAGCTGCATTGTTCCTGGCTGCCTGTGCTTCCACACCGGCCAACCCATTCGTCGGTGGCTGGGATGTCACCATTGATACACCGGTTGGTGTATTGAACGCAGCGATCGACATTACCCCGGACCTGGCAGGCACCATGTCTTCCGGTGAAATGGGATCTGCCACGCTGACTGGCGTGACCGTGGAAGAAAATGCGGTGAGCTTCCAGACCATCATCGACGCACAAGGCCAGACGCTGACTCTGCGATTCTCTGGCACCATTGACGGCGATTCACTGGCCGGCAATTTCGACACTGACTTCGGTGCAATTGCCGTAACGGGCGTGCGTCGCTAGGAAATTCCGCAGCTCAGGCACAGTGGTCTTCCGGAAAAGCGGACGACCACTGTCCACTCTCCCACTACCTGCTCAACCAAATGTCCCAGAACTCCCCGCGCCAAATCAGCTCGTCGCGAATTCCACTCGCCCTGTCAGCCTGATCAGAATCGCTCGGCACTGGCCCTTGCCCAGTCCTCGGCGTACTCCTCCGGAATGCTCGTCGTCAGCAGCTGGCCGTCACTCAAAGGTTTGTGAATCTGATCGAAATGTTTCAGATCCTTGCCCACGCGCTGGAAGAGATCTGACGCCTTGATCATCTCGGGGTCGTCGTAGCCCAGCGCTCCGCACAGTTCCAGAAAGGCTTCGACAGTGCCGTGCTGATAGTTGGCTGCGCGACGAGACTTGTCTTTTACATCCACTGCCCTGCCTCGGACCGGGTCCTGTGTGGCGATCCCTGTGGGGCAGTTGTTGGTGTTGCAAGCCTTCGATTGAATACAGCCGATGGCCAGCATCATTGAACGCGCCGCGTTCACGGTGTCCGCCCCCACGGCAATCTTGCTGAGCATGTCAAAGCCCGTGGCCGTTTTGCCTGCGCTGATGATGCGGATCTTGTCGCGCAGCCCTGCTCCCCGCAGCACGTGATCGACAAAATAGGTCGCTTCCAGGCAGGGCATGCCAAGGCGGTCGGAGAACTCCACTGGCGCTGCTCCGGTGCCGCCCTCAGCGCCGTCCACCGTGATGAAATCAGGCAGGATGCCCGTTGCCAGCATGGCTTTCACGATGCCCATGAACTCATGCTTCTTGCCGATGCACAGCTTGAAGCCTGTGGGTTTGCCGCCGCTCAGATCGCGCAGGCGCTTCACGAAGGCAAGCAGGCTCTGTGGAGAGTTGAATTCCGGATGATTGGCAGGGGACGACACTGTCTTGCCAACCTCCACCAGCCGGATCCTGGCAATCTCTTCCGTCACTTTTGCGCCGGGCAAGACACCACCATGGGAAGGCTTGGCCCCCTGGGATATCTTGATCTCGATCATCTTCACTACGTCCGGCGTGGCATTGTGTGCAAAGGCTTCGTCATTGAATGAGCCATCCAGATTGCGACAACCGAAGTATCCCGTGCCAATCTGCCAGATCAGGTCTCCACCATGTTTCAAGTGATGCGAGCTGATGCTGCCTTCACCGGTATTGTGAGCAAAACCACCGATCGCGGCGCCTTTGTTCAAGGCCTCGATCGCGTTGCCGCTGAGTGCACCGAAACTCATCGCTGAGATATTCAGAAGCGAGGCACTGTAAGGTTTGCTGCACTGCGGGCCGCCGATGAGTACTCGGGATTTTTCCTTGGGCACTGTCGTGGTCTGAATGGAGTGGAAGACGGTGAGATAGCCCTCGGACATCAAGTCCTGTTCAGTGCCAAAGGGCAGCGTGTCGTTCAGACCCTTGGCTCGGCGGTAAATCAAGTCACGGGCTTCGCGGTTGAACGGGGCTTCTTCCAGATTGCTGGCGATGAAGTACTGGCGAATCTCCGGTCGAATACTCTCCAGCAGATAACGCAGATTGGCAAACACCGGGTAGTTCTTGCGCAGATTGCTTTCGCTGAAATACATGTCGTGCAGGCCGATGCCGAAAAAGGCCAGTGCGCACCCAAAGAAGGTGACCGGCCCGGGATGCTCGGCGAGCGCCACCGGAGTCAGAGCACCGTTGGTCGCCACCCACACCGTGTAGAACGCTACAGGTATCCAGAGGACACTGGTGATCCAGAAGAAACGAACAGTTGGAGTCATGGCATCAATTTCCTTTGATTATGCAAACGATAAACAGGAGTGTTCGTTCCCGTGCCGGTGCACTTACAGTTTCAGCAACAGCGTCACGGATGCCTCACTGTCAGTCTTCTTGCGGCCCAGCGGTACTTCTGTCTGGTGCTTCAACTTGATCGCAAATTTCATGGACATGCTGTTGGAAATCTCGGATTGAATCGCGGTCTCGGATCTGCCGATACTGGACTCATCGCCCGCCTCCACGCTGAAAGTCTGCGTGAACATGGCATTGTCCGAAACATTCCACTGATACTCGGTGCCTACGCGGATGATGGCTTCTTCGAAGTCATCGGTGGGGGTGCGCGAACTGCGGATACCGCCACCGATTGTGTAGTTCCAGTCCATGGTGGCGTGTTCACGCAGCAGATTTTGTCCCCAGTTGACCGAGAGGTCAGATTGACTGTCGTAGCCGCTGAAGCGATCGTCTTCATGGGCGGCGCGGGTAAGAATAAAGGAATCAGGTGACAGGTTGTAGGTGGCAGAGCCTACTGTTTACAGACGCTGCGCCGCCAGCTCGTCATCCTTGGAAGAACGGAATCCATCCAGTGACATGCCGTATTCCCAGGCATCCTGCAGCCACACGAATGAGCCCTTGAACTTGATGTTTTCGTCTTTGGTATTGCCGCCTGTGAAGATGGCGCCAAGCTCCAGTTCAGTGGACAGGTTGTCCTCGGCTTCCTGCGCCAGTGCGGCAGAGACAGAGCCCGCAACAAGCAACGTGAAGAGAGGCAGACGAAGGCGTTGGGAACGAAAAGCCATATGAACATCCTTTGTTGTAGATTTGCCGGAAATTTGAACAACGGCATTCTACAAGCAGGCATCGGGAATGGCCAATTTCGCTGCAAAGAAGAATAAAGGAAGGAGCGTACGTAAACGATGCCCTTCGGGACGTGCCTGATGGCAACTCCCGAAGGACATTTCATGTCTTAGTTGGGCATGCGGGACGCGCGGATCTCGATCTCCACAAGCCAGTTCTCGTTGACCAGATCAGCGACTACGACAGTCGTGCGCACGGGCTTTGTTGGATTGGCTTCCGTACCGAAAAACTGGAGGTAGCCGCTGTTGATGCCGTCGAAGTCGAACTCTCCGTCCGGGCCGGCAACGCCGAAAATGCGCACCTGCACGATGTCGGACATGGACCAGCCCTGTTCTTCCAGCGTCGCTTTGAACTTCTCGAAAATGTTGACAGTCTGCTGCTCCATGTTGCCCCAGCTGCCGTCAGCAGCGGCTGAAGCACCAGCGCCACTCAAATAGAGAGTCTCGGCACCTGCCGGGATGTAAATATTGTTGAACAGCACGCGGCTTTCGCCGGTGCGGACAATTTCCTGCGCGCTGGCAGTGGCAGTGAAGAGCGTCGCTGCCAAGGCAGTCGTCAGGCATACAGTCTTGAACAGAGTTTTCATGTGCAGATCCTCTTGCTGTGGGTTGGCGTGTGAGCGTGCATGTTCATCTTGAAGCGCAGATACCAGCAGGCTTCGTCGGCATCAGATGCCTTGCCCCAAGCCTGGGTTCTCTCTTGCAAGTAGAGGGAATCGACCACGATTGCAGGCATTCACATTATCGAGAAGGGAAATGCTGAAAGTCCTACCAGTTTTGTTCTGAATATCTACTTGAGGAAAATTGTTTTAAAACAAACTGATACATGAGGACTGCCGAATCATTGACCGGCAAGGGAAGAAAATTTCCCACTATGAGGAGAAAAAGGAGGTGCTTACTTTTTGATCAAGAAGGGGCGTGGTGCGATGAAAAACTGCCGGCAGTGAAGGGCTGGACTGCGCCCTTCCTGCCAGCGAGGAGGATCTACTCAGGCATTCTGTAGGCGCGAACTTCCACTTCAACGAGCCAGCCATCCACAACCAGGTCGGCGATTTCAACAGTCGCACGCACCGGCTTCATCGGATTCTCTTCAGTGCCGAAAAATTGCTGATAGCCGCGGTTGAAGCCGGCGAAATCGAAGGTGCCGTCTTCGCCCGCCACGCCGTACACACGCACCTGGACGATGTCAGCCATTGACCAGCCCTGCTCTTCCATTGTGGCTTTGAATTTGTTGAAAATGTCGACCGTCTGCTGCTCCATGTCGCCATAGCTGCCATCGGGCAGAGGATCAGCGCCAGTGCCGCTCATGTACAGAATTTCAGCACCGGCTGGGATGAAGATGCTGTTGTAGAAATTGCGGCCTTCGCCGGTGCGGACGATTTCCTGAGCACTGCTGCTGACCGCGAAGGCGGCGGCGAACAGGGCGGCGGAAAGGGAAACTGCCTTGGTGAATCGATTCATTTCGTTAGGCCTCTTTTTAGGGTCTGCAGGAGGAACGTTTCAGCGTCCCAGGGTGTTGATGTAACTGACAACGTCGACAATGGCCTTGTCGTCGGCAAGTCCGGAGGTCATGGTGCGCATCATCGCGCCATACTGATCCAGAGGGTCGACGCCGCGGTAGCCGGCCTTGAAGTTCTTGAGCTGCGTGACGAGATACCAGTCATTCTGACCGGCCAGTGCTGGTGCATTCATGGCTTCGCTGCCCTGGGCAGCATCGCCGTGACAACTGGCGCAGGCCTGATAGAGCTGACGACCGCGGGTGGCATCGCCCCCGGTGAGGGTCGGTGTGGCAGGGACATATTCCCAGGTGGCCGCCCATTCAAGGATATCGGCGATGTTTTCGTTGGTCAGGATTGCGGCCATCGGCTGCATTTCCATGCCTTGTATGTCGGAAGGGTGCTTGCCACGCCCACCGGCGCGGAACAGCTCCAGCTGCCGCTTGAGATACCATGACTCCATGCCCGCAAGTCGGGGGCCCTGGATGCCTTCGCTGCCAATGCCGTCAGTGCCGTGGCAGGTAAAACAGAAACGATGATTGACCGGTTCGTGAGTCTCGGCCGCCCAGCTGCCCGCAGTGGCCAGGGCCATGACGAAAACTGCCAGCAATTGAACTACTACTTTGCGAAACATATGCGTGAATCTCCTGGTAAGAAAAGGGTGCCACCGAAGTGGCACCCTTTGCATGGACTTACATTGCATCAAGCAAGTGCGACAGACTTAGATGTCCATCTTGAAGCGTGCGTACCAGAAGGCGCCGTTCGGGCTGAACGCGCCGCCAGTGATGTACTTGTTGCTGGTGGTGGCGCTGAAATCCACAGGACGGACCTTCTCAGGCGCCGTATTGAGGATGTTGTCCGCACCTACGATGAACGTGTAACGGTCACGCAGTGTGTAAGCCACTTCGCTACCGAAGATGACCTCGCTGCCTACCCAGTAGTCGCGCGCTGGTACGGCATTGGCGGGAACCGACAGGTACTCGTCGTAGTAGTTGGCTTGCAGCGTGAATCTCCAGTCGCCCAGATTGTGATTCGCGCGGAAGTTGCCACGGTTCGCGGGAATACCGTCCTCCAGGTCAGCAATGTTGGCGCGGGTCAAAAGGCCCGGTGTCAACTTGGTCAGCTCCTGCTTGGTCCATGCCCAAGAGGCTGCGAACTCAGTGTTGCCCCAGTCTTCGAAGTCCATGCCCCATGAACCGACGATTTCCACACCCTCGTTGGTGGTGGACATGTCGTTGGTATAGTAGTTGAAGGACACGATGCTGCGAGCGCCAGAGATGCCTGAGTTTTCCAGTTGCTGAGCAATCGCCGGCGTGATGTCGAAGGTTGCTGAGTTCAGGATGCGGTCATCCAGGTCGATGCGGTAGTAGTCGATGGTCAGATCCACACCGCCAAATTCTGTTGCCAGACCGATGCTGTAGTTGGTGGACTCTTCCGGAGTCAGTACCTTGCCGCCGAACAATTGGGAGATCGGGTTGGTCGGAGGAATCTGACCTTGTGTTACAGGAATGCTGTCCACAACGCCGGTGCTGATGTTGGAGATATTGGCCTGACCCGGTGACGGAGCGCGGAAACCCGTGCTGATCGTGCTGCGGATATTGGTCGTCTCTGTCAGCGCATAGCGTGCAGTCAGCTTGCCATTGGTGGTGCCGCCGAAGGTGTTGTAGAAGTCTTCGTAGCGGATTGCAGCGCCGAGCAACAGTCTGTCAGTGGCATCCACTTCCAGGTCGGCATAGATGCTCCAGTTCTTGCGGTCCCAGGTACCCTGCTGGTCCGGGCCGAAACCCTGGAAGCCGTCAGAACCTACGCCAGCACCGAAGTCAGCGTATTCGCCGATGCGATAGGAGTCTTGATCTTCGGAGCCCACTTTGAAAATCTCACGACGCCATTCGATACCGTAGGCAACGTTCAGCGGAGAGTACAGGCCCACGTCGAACGGCTTGGACAGGTCGAGGTTGATGTTGTTCTCGATCGTCGTGTAGATGCCTGGCTCGAAGCTGGTGGGAGAGTTCGGTCCCATGGAGGGGTTGGTCGTGTTAGAGAGGAGGTAAGTCATCTCGGAGAACCCATTGCCCAGGCTCAGGTCGTACGTCGTGCCATCGTTCAGCTCGCCACGGATGCCGGTCACGTTGGACATGTCGACGTTCTGGCCGCCGAAGTCTGGCGTGTAGCCGCCTGGGAACATTTCCAGGAACGTGAAGCACTGTGGGTCGGCCAGGCCGGCATTGCGGGCTGCGACTGAGCTGGTGACTTTGGTGGTGGCATTCACGCCGCGCGGAATGGTTGGGCAGGTGGTGCCGGTGCCTGGTGTCTGATCGAAGAACAGCTGGTTGGCGCCGCGGGTAAATACGCCACCACGGTTCTCAGGGTTGCGGAAGAAGAAGCCGAGCTCTACTTCCTTCTCGCTGTAGCCAGAGAAGGAGTAAAGCTCCTGATCGCCGCCCAGGTCCATGCCGATATTCGCAAACAGATTCACGATTTCAGTGTCCGGCAGGCCCTGGTGCTGTGCGTTCACACGCACGGCGCTGTTGCCGTTGTTGATCAGCGTCTGCGCGTCGCCGCGCTGAATGCTGCGGTCGCTGCGCTTCTGGTTGGTCATGTCCATGGTCAAGCTGGCAAAACCATTGTTGCCCAGCGGCAGGCCAAGGTTGGCAGCGACGTAGTTGAGCTGGCCGTCATTGGTCTCTGTCAGGATGCCAGTCTTGGTTTCGATAGACAGGCCTTCACGATTTTCCTTCAGCTGGAAGTTGATCACGCCGGCGATGGCGTCGGAGCCGTACTGAGCAGCAGCGCCGTCACGCAGCACTTCTACTTGGCGCAGTGCAATTGGAGGAATCTGAGAGACGTCTGGGAAATGCGTGCCCTGACGGCCGAACTGCACAGCGGCGGAACGGTGACGACGCTTGCCGTTCACCAGTACCAGCGTGTCGTCTGCAGGCAGGCCGCGCAGGGTAGCAGGGCGAACCAGGCTGCTGGAGTCGTTGATGTCCTGCACGTCCACGTTGAACGTCGGAACCA
Organism: Klebsiella pneumoniae; assembly: GCA_945877175.1. Taxonomy (GTDB): domain Bacteria; phylum Pseudomonadota; class Gammaproteobacteria; order Pseudomonadales; family Pseudohongiellaceae; genus UBA5078. The sequence continues at coordinate 10,391 of CAMCRC010000005.1, forward strand.
GGTTGCGCAGCAGGTCGTTCATGTCGGCAGTGCCCTGATCCGAGAAGTCGGAGGCAGAGAACACGTCTACGGGTGCAGCGGAGTCAAGCGCCGTGCGCGGTGCGCGACGTGAACCGATGATTACTACTTCTTCAATTTCTTCAGCCGCCGGCGCCTGGGCCATGGCGACTGGTGCAGTGGCTGCCACGGAGCCCAGCAGGGCGGCAACCGACGACAGCGTCAGCAGGTTTGATATTTTCATAGTTACTTATCCCTTTTCATTCGTTTCTTTGGTTGCGAAAGAGAGACCGGGTTCCTTGTACTGTGGGTATAGTAGCCCGACCTTGATAGCCTCTCGATTATCTGCGGCGACCTCCCCAAAGTCCTCCTAAAAACATTCTGAATACCTCCTAGAGCTGTTCAGGTATTGAATTCATTGGGAATTTCGAGAATTGATCCGGGGCTGGAGCGTGATTGCCAGTAGAGATGATGTGAGGGATGCGTGGCGTCGCGTTGTGCGGATGAGTCAGTCAAGGATGCTTTGGTGTTGCATTCCCGCGAGCTTTCGGGACTCCAGCTCTGCCCAGTCTTCTGGGTTCCAGAGGTTGTTGCGGGACATGAAGGTGCCGGAATCATAGGCAATTCTGGCGCTTTCACTCAGGCTGATGCCCGTCACGCTTTCCATTGCAATGACTCCTTCCATGAGGCGGCGCTGCCAGCTGATGCCAAAATCAAGGTCTTCAAGGACCGCCTGGTAGCGGGGATCTTCCAGAACTGCATCCGGGAAATATTTCTCAGTGCCATGGGTGACGTTGAACAGTCGGCGCTTCTGCAGCGGCGGAATGTTGCGCCAGAATGTCACGCCTGTTTCCACGTCACCCAGCATGAAGCTGAGAGCCCCCTTGGTGAAGTTGAAGTCTTCGCCTGCACTCATGATTGCCTGATAGGCAGCATTGCCCAGAACGATCTCGCCACCGAGAAAGCCGATCACCGCCTCACTGTAATGCGCCAGAATGCCGTCCTTGTCGACGTCACGCTGGCGGTTCAGAAACATCTCGGCCTGGCGGAAATCGCCGGCGAGAGCGAGATTGGTTGCAACAGAGCCCAGGAAGCCAACATGGTAAGGGCGTTCCTGCAGCTGTCCCTTGGCCGACAGCAGCATGGCGCGGGGCGCCTGAATATTGCTGCGGTAGCTCCACACTTCGTCCGGTGAAATCTCGAACGGGCCGACTTCATTCGCCTTGTCCAGGAATTGCGAGGCTTCGTCATAAAGGCGGGCGCCGATCAGAAACAGGGCGTAATGGGCCATTGCATAGTCGGGCGGGTTGCCGGAGAGAATCTGTTCGCGCAACTGCGCTTCCTGCTGCACCTGACTGGTGCCACTCATGCGCAGCTTGATCTCGTTGATTGAATGGAGCGCTTCGCTGTCCGGGGCGATACGGGCGACTTCGCGATGGATGCTGCTGATAAGCTCGCTCAAGTCCTGAATGCGCTCGCTGCCGCTGTACACCGCCATGTTGTTGGCTGCCGTGGCTGCGCCATGATACGCGTTGACGAATCCCGGGTCGGCCTCAAGTGCCGACATGTAATAGTCGATGGCGCGCTGGAAATCGTCCGGACTGAATTGGTTGTAGTAGAACTCACCCCGCAGAAAGCGTTCGTAGGCGATGGCGTTGGTGGTGCCCCAGTCCAGCATCTGCTCCCGCTCTGACTCGTCGAGGTGCACACTGAGGGCACTGACCACGCTGTTGACGATTTGATCCTGCAAGCCAAAGAGATCTTCTATCGGCAGGTCGAACTGCTCGGAATATTGGTGAACACCGTCACTGGCGCGAGTCAGTTGCACGGTGACCCGCATGCGCCCTTCTGCCGTCTGCACGCTGCCATGCAGCACGTGGTCCGCATTGAGGTCCCTGCCGCGGTCGGCCGCTCGCTCGGCGCGTCGGCCTTCTTCGTCATCGGCCAGATCACGGGAAGGAGAAAGCACTTCCATGTGGCTGAGTTTCGACAGACCGTCTACAAGCGATTCGCGCAGTCCGTCGGTCAGAAACTGGTTCTCCGTATTCAGGCCGCGGTTGATGAAGGGCAGCACTGCCAGGCGGACAACTTCGTCCTTGTCACTGACAACCTGGCTGCCCGGCCAGATCAGCAGAGTCAGCAAGACACCGGCTGCGGCGATGCCTGCAGCCAGGCGCTTGTCCACCAGTGCGCTGAAGAATGGGGGCCTGCGCGGACCCGAAGGCGACAGGAGAGTGGTGCCGGCCTCCGTGCTGGAATCTGTCGCAGGAACCTGCGGGCGAATCACTTCCGCAATCAGCGAATAGCCGCGTTTCGGGATTGTGCGGATGTAGCTGGGGTTGTGTGCATCGTCGCCGAGGGCGCTGCGCAGTTCGGCAATCGCCTTGTGAACGGCATGATCGGAGGGGAAAGTGCCCTGCCAGAATCGAGTCAGGAGCTCCTCGTGGCTGATGACATTGCCGGGACTCTGTGCCAGGCAGTCAAGCACGTCCATGCTTCGAGGGGTAACTTTCACCTCGATGTCGCCCTGAGTCAGGGTGCATGTCGTCAGCGATACTTCCCAATCGCCAATCCTGTACTTGTTGATTTTGTCGGATGCCACGGCTTGATCGTTCGTGAGTGGGCGGACAGGGTCCGTCAGTGGAAACGGCACATGATGAGTGGCTTCAAGTAGAGCGCACAAACGGTGCAAGGTCAAGGCGGACGCTGGCTGCAATGGGTCAGTGGTGCCGTCGTGCGCAGCGGAATTAGGAGGTTTTCAGAAGCTTTTTGGGAGGACTTTCCAGCTGCCGCACGGAATACTCCGACACTGTCCAATCTCCGGTTTCGCGGACACATTCCACATGTGATGCCGTTTCACAAGCAGCATTGATTTAAAAGAGGATCAGCACGTGTCAAAACCAGTTACCCGACGAGAATTCCTGAATCTGATCGCCGCCACCGGCGGTACCGCCGCAGTCCTCGGTATAACCGGGGCTCTGGGCATGATCCCCGGCAGTGCAACCGCCTCTGTTCCCGAGCTTCTCCGGTTAAGCAATCAAAATCGCAAGGTCGTCATTCTGGGCGCAGGCATCTCCGGACTGACAGTGGCCTACGAGCTGGGCAAAGCCGGTTATGACTGCACCGTGCTGGAAGGATCTCATCGCGCGGGCGGCCGCATCTTCACCGTGCGCGCCGGCACCCTCATCGACGAGATTGGCAATCCCCAGTACTGCGAATGGGACGACGAGCCTCACATGTTCTTCAACGCCGGTGCTGCCCGCATTCCCAGCACGCACAGCAATGTCCTGCATTACTGCAAGGAGCTGGGTGTCGATCTCGAGCTCTTCATCAACGAGAACAAGATGGCCTGGATTCAGGACGACGCCATCATGGGTGGCAAGCCCATTCGCAACGCCGAGTTCACCACCAATGTGCGTGGTTTCATGGCCGAACTGATGTCCAAAGCCATGTCAGAACTGGAGCTTGATCAGCCTTTCACTGACGAAGAAGCCGGCCTGGTCATGAACATGATTCGCGCCTTCGGGGACCTTGGTCCGGACAACCGCTTCACGGGCAGCACCCGTGCAGGTTATGCCTCCGGCAACTACGTCACGCACACCGTGCAGAAAGACATGATCGATGTGCGCAATCTGCTGCGTGCCAATGCCACGCGCCAGGTCATCAGTGACAACGAGGGTGAAACCGGCCCGATGCTGATGCAGCCCACAGGCGGCATGGACCGAATTCCTGCAGGGTTCACCCGTCAGCTGGATGGCAAGATCAAATATCGCGCCTTTGTTCTGAGCACCAATTTGACGGACAAAGGGGTTGCCGTCGAGTATCGCCAGGACGGTCAGACCCACACGATCGAAGCCGATTACTGTTTCAACTGCATCCCCAGCCATTTCATGAGTGGCATCCAGAACAACCTGCCGGCCGACTACATTCAGGCCATGAAGTACATCCGCCGCGGCACTGCCTACAAGGCGGCCTTCCAGGCAAAGGAGCGCTTCTGGGAGAAGCAGGGCATCTTCGGCGGCATCAGCTGGACCAATCAGCCAATTCGCCAGATCTGGTACCCGCCACACGGCATTCACAAGGCCAAGGGCGTCGTCCTTGCTGCGTATGATTACGGCAACGGCATGCCCTTCACGCGCATGACCCAGGAACAGCGCATTGAAGCGATGGTTGCGCAGGGCGAGAAAGTGCATCCGGATTACCGCCAGCAGGTTGAAAAAGGCGTCACCATTGCCTGGCATCGTATGAATTACATGCTGGGTTGTTCTGCCCGCTGGAACGTCGAGACTCCGGAAGAACAAGCCATATTCGCCAGACTGCAGGGTTCCGTGGATGGGCGTTACTGGTGTATTGGCGATCAGGTCAGCCACCACACCGCCTGGATGGAAAGCGCCATTCAGTCCGCCCATGTCGCCCTCGCGGATCTGGATGCCCGTGTTCGAGCTGAGGCCACAAGCGCCTGACCGGCACACTGAGCGCCATTGGAGACAAGCATGTTGAAGGCAGTTTCGATCAGATCATTGAGTGCCAGGAAGCCACTGGCTCGACTGCTGGTGGCGCTGCTGCTGGCCTTGCAGGGCTTTGGCGGCGCCTCGTGGGCGAACACAGTTACCGGCAGCAACGGGGCAGTCAGCTCCCGTTCGGCACTGGCCTCTGAAGTTGGGGTCGAGATTCTGCGACAGGGGGGCAATGCCATCGATGCCGCAGTAGCCGTTGGCTTTGCTCTGGCGGTGACATACCCGTCCGCCGGCAATATCGGTGGAGGCGGCTTCATGGTGCTTCGGCTTGCCGATGGCCAGGTGCTGACGCAGGACCATCGCGAAAAGGCCCCGCTGACAGCTTCTACCGACATGTTCCTGGATGCCAATGGTGACGTGGATCGCGAGTTGTCGCTGTTCAGTCTGCAGGCTTCCGGCGTTCCGGGATCTGTCGCTGGCATGCTGGATGCTCTGGAAAAGCACGGCACCATGACGCGAGAGCAGGTGCTGGCCCCAGCCATTGCGCTCGCGGAGCAAGGCTTCGTGCTGAACGAAGACCTCGCCGGTGACTTCAACGACACCATGCCCTACTTCGAGCGCCATCCGGCATCGCAGACCATCTTCACCAACAACGGCTCGCCTTACCGGGCCGGCGATCTGTTTGTACAGGCGGATCTGGCTGAAAGTCTGAAGCGCGTGTCTGCCCAGGGGCGTGACGGCTTCTACAAGGGGCCGACGGCCGACCTGATCGTGGCCGAGATGCAGCGCAATGGGGGACTGATCAGCCACGAAGACCTCGAGACGTACGACGTTGTCTGGCGTGAGCCGATCCGCGGCGACTATCGCGGCTACGAGGTCTGGTCCATGCCGCCCCCGTCTTCCGGCGGCGTGGTGCTGATGCAGATTCTGAACATGCTGGAATCTTATGACATCGGCACACTGGGATGGGGCAGCTCGCAGACCGTGCATCTGACGGTAGAAGCGCTGCGTCGCGCCTATGCCGATCGCGCCGAGCATCTTGGCGACCCCGACTTCTACCCCGTGCCCATCGACAAGCTGATCAGCAAGGACTACGCCCTGGAGCGCTTCGTGGGCATGGACCCGCAGGCAGCCAGTGACAGTGAAGAAATATTCGCGGGCAACTGGGTGGATGAGAGTATGGACACCACCCACTTCTCTGTCTTGGATGGGCAGGGCAATGCCGTGTCAGTGACGACCACCCTCAATGGCAGCTATGGCAATCGCATCGTAGTGCCGGGCGCCGGCTTCCTGCTCAACAACGAGATGGATGACTTCTCTGCGAAACCCGGCAGTCCCAACATGTATGGGCTACTCGGCGGCGAAGCCAACAAGATAGAGCCTGGCAAGCGCATGCTCAGCTCCATGACGCCGACAATTGTTGTCAAAGACGGCGCCACGGTGCTGGTCACCGGGTCTCCTGGTGGTTCTACCATCATCAACACGGTTCTCCATATCGTCATGAATGTCATAGATCATGGCATGGGCGTGGAAGAGGCCGTGGCGAGTCCACGTTTCTATCACCAGTGGAAGCCCGACCAGATCCGCTTCGAGCGTGATTCCATCAGTGCTGAAACCCGCTCCACACTCGAGTCCATGGGGCACCGTGGTTTTGTAGAGGCCGGGTTTGCCTATGGCGATGCCAATTCCATCGTTGTGCAGGACGGGCAGATTGAAGCCACGTCAGATCCCCGCAGTGCAGGAGGCGCAGCCGCGTATTGATTGACCGTTCATGCCTTACTCTCATAGACGTTGTAGTGACGTTTTTTCGGGAAGACCCGCAAGGCTCTTCCCTTTTTTTTGGCGCTTTTTCTGGTCAGTATGATGTATTCGAGTAGAATGCCGGGCAAAACCACTCCCAGCACTGGCATTGGCCAAGCCTTCGCACTCCGAGGATTTCATCCTACCCATGAAGACGCTTTATTTGCTCAGACACGCAAAATCGAGCTGGGCGGCGCCCGACCAAAAAGATTACGACCGCCCCCTTGATGAGCGCGGCCTTCAGGATGCTCCGGAAATGGCTGCCCGGCTCAAAGCCCGCGCGGTCAGTGTCGATCTGGTGGTCAGCAGCCCTGCGCTGCGCGCATTGAGCACCGCGCGCATCGTTTGTGAAGTTCTGGGAAAGGGGCAGGCCTGCATTCTGGAGAATCGGCAGATCTATCTTGCGGGCAGCCCCAAACTGCAACAGCTCATCAGCCTTTTCGATGAGTCGGCAGACAGCGCCATGCTGGTGGCACACAACCCGGCACTCACCGATCTCGCCAATGATCTGGCCCGTGCAGGAATCGAGAATATTCCCACGTGCGGTCTCGTGGCATTGTCATTGCCCATAGAACACTGGGCAGAGCTGCAGCCAGGTATCGCCACGCTGTTGAGTTTTGAATTCCCTGAAAATCCCGTCTAGATCTGCGCAACCAGGAACGTCATGAAAGTACTGATCGCCGTGCTTGCTTCTCTGCCTCTTCTAAGTGCCTGTGCCTCGACGGAGCGCACACGCACAGAGGTGACTACCTGGCTATCGCCTCTGCATGTCGAGCACGCACTGGTGGGCAAGATATGGGATGCGAGGGCGGTTTCCATCATCACTCAGATGCAGCTCTTGACGGTTCTCAAGGACTCTCGCGTCGTGATCCTGGGCGAAAAGCACGACAATCCCGACCACCATGCCATTCAGCGCGAAATCCTCGCCGAATTGAGCGCCTCCGGCGATCTGAGGGCTGTGAGTTTCGAGATGCTTGATTCCAGTCAGCAGGCAGCGCTCGATACCTTGGCGGAGGTCGACCTTGGTTCGGAAAGTGCCGTCAGGACTCATCTGCAGTGGGACGATGAAGGATGGGACTGGGACCTCTACGGTCCGCTTGTCATGGATACCGCCCGTGCGGGCGTAACACTGCGTGCTGCCAACATCAGTACGGACGAGATGATGGCTGTGTATGGCTCAGAGCTTCCTGAAGAGGTGGCATCGGCACTGGGCGCTGCACAGGTTGCAAAGCTGCACAACGAGATTGACGAGAGTCACTGCGGGATGCTGCCCGAAAGTCAGTTCCCCGCCATGGTGCGCGTGCAGCAGGCAAGGGATGCCAGCATGGCCGATAGTATCGATGCGGGCGCGCAGGGTACTCATGCGCTGATTGCAGGCAATTTCCACGCACGCCGCGATCTGGGAGTTACGAACTATCTGCCGGCTGGCGCTGGTCCGGTCGTCAGCGTGGGGATACTCGAAGTCAATCCCGAGATGCAGAACCCCCAGGACTACCTGCAGGCGTTCTCGGACCTGCTGCCCTACGACTACCTGTGGTTCACACCGGCAGTGTCTGCCGTGGATTACTGTGCGTCGCTGCGCGAAGGGCGCGAGCAGACTGCGCTCAATGGGTCAGCGAGTAGATCAGATAATTGATGCCCAGCTGGTAGGCCAGATTGGCATAGCGAGTCGGATAACTCGGATCATAGGTGTGCTCCCAGCCATCGCCCATATCCGAGTTCCAGTTGATCAACACCATCACGCGCCCGGCGTCGTCCAGAATTGCATGGTTGGTCGCCCGGTCCACATCTTGCTCGGGATAATTCTCCGGGTTGCCGATGACCGGAATCATCTGCGGGCCGTCGATGTCGTAGTAGCTGCGAAATACTTCGTGATCCGGCGGCAGTTCGATGATCTGCCGGTCCGGAAATACTTCGGTAAATGCGCGATAAAAATTGTCCCACTGCCGCGTGCCCCAGAAATCATCGATCAGCAGAAATCCTCCCCTCAGCAGATATTCCCGCATGTTCTCCTGCTCTGCAGCGGAGAACCACGGACCGCCATTGCGTCCCATCTCCAATGCATACAGGAACGGATAGTCGAAAATCTCGTCGTCATCGAAGCGCAGCACGATTGGTTCACGCATGACGCGCACATTGGTCAGTCGGGACACGCCGCGCAGAAAGTTCGAATCGGCGCTGGGAAAGTCAGTGCGCCAGGTGCCGGAGCGAAAGCCGTCATTGTAAAAATTGTCATATTGCAGGCGCACGAAGGCGAATTCACCGGCAACGTCCTGCGTGTCCATCACGAAAGGGTCGATCAGTGGCTGCGCCGCGCTGTGGCCAGAAAGCAGCATCAGCACAGCTGCCGTCAATGACAGGGTGCTGCGCTTCGTGCGATTGTCGAGAGGCGCTTTGTCCGACATGCGACGTTCCGGATCAAGTAGTCAGAGTCGGTAAGCTACCCTTCGGCAGCCGCAATGACAATCACAACAAGCAAGGCAGATGCGTTCTGACAGACCCTGCCGGTCACCTTGCCTGGCGGAATGAGCAAAGGCTTCTGTGTTGTCAGATTGACAGCACCAGACCGTAATGACAGCATGCTGCCTATACGGGTTATCTGAATGCAGGAGGCTGCCATGGCTCATTCCCCGAAACGCAAACTTTTTCTGGATCTGGTTCTTTCTCTCTTTCGACTGAATGGTCTGCTGGTATCTGAAGGTGACCGCATGGCTGAAGCCCTCGGTCTGACAAGCGCGCGCTGGAAGGTGATCGGTGTCGTGGCGCTGGCACATTCCGGAATGACGGTTCCGGGTATCGCCCGGGTCCTGGGGCAGTCCCGGCAGGCGGTGCAGCGCATCTGCGATGTGATGGAGCAGGACGGGCTGCTGCGGTATCAGCACAATCCTGACCACAAGCGCTCTGTCCTGGTCTGCCTCACCGACTCCGGGCAGGACGCCTACAAGGCACTGCGCAGCGTGCAGGATCCCTGGGCGATCGAAAGTACTGACGATGTGCCAGTTGAAGAACTGGAAGCAGCGCTGCAGCTGGTGCGCCGCCTGATCCACAAATTCGACCACTGAGTGTTTGACACGCACCTGGTGACTGTCTCCCTCCAAGCAGAGGAAATCCCGTGCAAAGATCCCTATGGCTGGCCCGCCTGCCCCGCAGGCTTTACACCGCCGCACAAGTGCGCGAGCTCGACCGCCAGGCTGTCGAGGACTGCGGCATTCCGGGCATCGAGTTGATGTCGCGTGCCGCTGCCGCGCTTCTGGCGCATGTGCAGACACGCTGGCCACAGGTGCGGCGACTTCTGGTATTCACGGGTTCTGGCAACAACGCGGGCGATGGCTACCTTCTTGCGGCGCTTGCCTGCGCCGAGGGCTTGCGTGCCGACGTGATCGAGATCGGCGACAAGGCAAAACTGGGGGCGGACGCGTCCAGCGCACGAGAGCACGCCCTGACCAGCGGGGCAATTTGCGAGGCCCACGGTATGCAAGCTGGTTTGTTGGAAAGAGATATCAATGCCGATACTGTCGTTGTCGATGCCTTGCTTGGAATCGGGCTGAGAGGCGCGTTGCGTCCTGCCTACAAGCACGCCGTGCAGTTCATGAATGCCTTGACGGTCCCTTTAGTGGCGGTCGACCTGCCCTCCGGCCTGTGTCCCGATACTGGTGCCGTTGAAGACGAAGCGGTGCGTGCCACGTTGACAGTGTGCTTCATCGCTCTCAAGCAGGGGCTGCTGACGGCGCAAGGGCCAGAACATGCCGGCGAGATCGTGGTGGAAGATCTCGCGATTCCCCAGCGTGTGTTGACAGGACCTGTGGCAGCGAGTCCTGCCAGCGTGCGCATCGACATTCACACAGAATCTCCGCTTCTGCAGCCCAGGCCCCTTGGAGCCCACAAGGGGCATGACGGCCACGTGCTGGTCATTGGCGGTGACACAGGGTTCGGAGGAGCAGCGCTGATGGCTGCCGAAGCAGCCTGTCGTGCTGGCGCCGGGACGGTGAGCCTGTTGACTCGGGCAGCGCATGTCGATGCCGCGCTGGCAAGGCGACCGGAAATCATGGTGCAGGCACTTGAGACGCTCGAAGGCGGTGACTGGCAGGGGCTGGAACGCCGTGTTCAGAGTGCAGGTGCGGTCGTCATTGGGCCTGGCCTGGGAAGATCGGCATGGTCGAGTTTGCTGCTGCAAAAAGTGTTGACGGCGGCGGGCAATCGTACGCCCCTTGTGCTGGACGCGGATGCGCTCAATCTCTTGTCCGCGAACGTTCAGGAGCGGCAGGCCATGACGCCGCAGGGAACTCATCTGCTCGGAGTACGCCAGCGTCAGTGGGTGCTTACCCCTCACCCGGGAGAGGCAGCACGTATGCTGGGCGTGTCGACGGAGGATATTCAGAGAAATCGCTTCGATTCAGTGAGGCAACTGCAGAGACAGTGGGGAGGCGTATGTCTGTTGAAAGGGATAGGCAGTCTGGTCTGCCATGACAGCGCTGGCACACAGGAAGTGGCCTTGTGTACCGAGGGCAATCCCGGCATGGCTTCCGGAGGAATGGGCGATGTGCTGAGTGGACTCGTCGGCGCGTTGCTGGCACAGGGGCTCGCAGCGCCGGCAGCCCTGCGTCTGGCTGTGTGTCTGCATGGTGAAGCGGCGGACCTGGCTGCAGCGCAGGATGGTGAGCGAGGTCTGCTTGCGACGGACTTGCTGCCCCATGTCCGGCATTTGATCAACAGACGCTGAGGAGGCGCTATGAACCGATCTACATGCTACCTGGCCGACGAGGAGGCCACCATTGAAATGGGGCGACTACTGGCATTGGTGACCAGCGTCCCTGTAGCGGATAGCAGCCAGCAGCGCAGGTGTACTGGTGGGCGTCTCTTCCTTTCGGGCGATCTCGGGGCAGGAAAAACCACATTGACGCGGGGGCTGCTGCGCGGCTTTGGCCACCAGGGCGCGGTCAAAAGTCCCACCTATACTTTGGTGGAACCTTATGAAGAGCAAAGGTATTCGATCTATCACTTCGACCTTTATCGCATAAACACCCCGGAAGAAGTTGAATTTCTTGGAGTTTTGGAATATTTTGATGATGTGAATCTATGCGTGGTGGAATGGGCTGAAAAAGGCAAAGGGTTTTTACCTGCGCCAGACCTCGAACTTGCGCTTGAAAACGACGGCCCCGGGCGGCGGATTCACTGGCATGCGCGCTCGGACAAAGGCGTCGAAATGGCGCTCCGACTGAATGAATTGACTGCAACGTGGAACGCTGGACCTTGATGGCACAGACACTTTTTGGCATACGCAACTGCGCACTCTTTGCGACTTCAAGTCGTCAGGGAGTCGGCCGCATGCTCTTTGCTGCGGCTTTGCTTGCCGGTCTGCCGACTGCACCCTTGTCTGCCGCAGAAGTCGAAGACGTCCGCCTGTGGAGTGCGCCGGACTACACCCGGGTCGTTCTGGACATGGATGAACTTTCGCAGTACAGCGTGTTTGCACTCGAAAATCCGGCCCGCATCGTGATCGACATACGCAACTCGCGGGTCAGTGCCAACCTCTCTGCGCTGGATTTCAAGGACAGCCCGGTGACCGGTATACGCAGTGCCGTGCGCAACGAAACCGATGTGCGCCTGGTGCTTGATCTTGCCCGAACCGTCAATCCGAGCAGCTTCACACTGGAAGCCAACGCCGAAAACAAGGACCGGCTGGTAGTGGATCTCTACGAAGCAGGGCAGGTGCCCGCTGTTGCCCACACGGTAGAGGCGCCACAGGCACCCGAGTCTGTGCAGCGCGACATCATTGTAGCGATTGACGCCGGACATGGTGGCGAAGACCCGGGCGCACTGGCCTATGACCGCAAGGTTCGCGAGAAGGACGTGGCGCTGGCCATTTCCCGGGCGATTTACGATCGACTTCTAACCGTGCCGGGTTTCCAGCCAGTGATGGTGCGCGACGGGGATTATTCGGTGCAGTTGCAACGCCGACCACAGATCGCCCGGCAGCAGCGCGCGGATATTTTCCTGTCCATCCACGCCGACTCCTACAGCACCTCCCGCGCAGAAGGCGTGACGGTGTATGCGCTTTCCGAGAAGATCGCCGAAGATGAGAATACCCGCCGCGTCGCGGAGAAGGAGAACAGCGCGGATCTGCTGGGCGGAGTTGCCGGAGACACCAGTCTGCGCAACATCGAAGACGACCTGGCCCGCACCCTGCTGGATCTGTCCATGGCGTGGAGCATCGAACAGAGCATTGCTGCTGGCGGGCACATCCTGGATTCCCTGAAAGGTGTGGCAACGCTGCGGCGTGACAAGACGCAGCAGGGCAATCTCTGGGTCCTGCGTTCGCCTGACATCCCTTCGCTGCTGATCGAAACGGGCTATCTGTCCAACCCGGACGAGGCGCGCAAACTCAACTCTTCCAGCTATCAGCGCCGCCTGGCAGACGGCATCGTGCAAGGGGTGATGCGTTACTTTGTCGCCAGCCCGCCCGAGGACACGCTGCTGGCCTGGCAGAAGGCCAACAACATCAAGCCAGACTTTGGTCAGAGTCGTGCCGTCGCCAGCAGCGGCAGTATAGGCGGCACACATGTGGTCGGTCGCGGCGACAGTCTCTCTGTGATCGCGCAACGCAATGGAGTCACTACCCGGGAACTGCGGGAGCACAACAACCTGAGAAATGACGTCATTCATGTCGGGCAGGAATTGCGAATACCCGGTGGCTTCTCCCTGCCGGATGCACCGGAGGTGCAGCACAAGGCAGAGCGGGGTGATACTCTCTCGGGCATTGCGGCACGTTACCGTGTCAGTCTGTCCAGCCTGCGCGCCGCCAATGACCTGCGCAACGACGTCATTCACGTAGGGCAGGTACTGACGATTCCCGCTCCCTGAGCGAATTTCCGGCCTGCGGCCTGCGACTCTCAATGAAACGAATTGCTCTACTCAGCCAGCGCCTTGCCAATCAGATTGCAGCAGGTGAAGTGGTCGAACGTCCTGCTTCCGTGGTCAAGGAGCTATTGGAAAACTGCCTGGATGCCGGTGCTGATCGAGTCGAGATCGATGTCGAGCAGGGCGGCGCCAAACTGATCCGCATTCGCGACAACGGCTCCGGAATCGACAAGGATGACCTTGCGCTGGCGCTCAGTCGTCATGCCACCAGCAAGATTGCCAATCTGGATGACCTCGAGAATATCGCCAGCCTGGGCTTTCGCGGCGAAGCGCTGGCGAGCATCTGCTCTGTGTCGCGCCTCGAGCTGGTGTCGCGGACCAGCAGCGCTGTTGATGAGATGGCCTGGCGGGTGGAGGCCGAAGGTCAGGAGATGGCCGCAGCCATTTCACCCGCTGCTCATCCCCGGGGCACGACAGTTGAAGTGCGTGATCTGTTTTTCAACACCCCCGCCCGCAAGAAATTTCTGCGTACCGAAAAAACGGAGTTCGAACGTATTGACGATGTAGTGAAGCGCCTTGCGCTGAGCCGCTTCGATGTCAGTTTCATGCTGCGACACAATCAGCGCGCCGTTCATCATCTGCAGGCGGCGCAATCCATGCAGGAGATGCAGCGCCGCGTCGCGCTGGTTTGCGGTCCGGCGTTTGTCGAAAATTCATTGCACGTGGACGTCGAAGCGGCCGGTCTGCGACTGTGGGGCTGGGTCAGTCTTCCAACCTTCTCGCGCAGCCAGGCGGATCTGCAGTACTTCTACGTGAACGGCCGCATCATTCGCGACAAACTGGTCAGTCACGCAGTCAAGCAGGCTTATCAGGATGTGCTGTTTCATGGTCGTCACCCTGCTTTTGTGCTGTATCTTGAGCTGCAGCCTGCGCTTGTGGACGTGAATGTGCATCCAACCAAACATGAAGTGCGCTTTCGCGACGGGCGGCTGGTACACGACTTTCTGTTTCGCGCCCTGCACAAGGCCCTGGCTGAGCAGCGTCCGCAGGACCGGCTGGCGACGGGTGCGTCGCCATCATCGGACAATTCCGGAACGGATTCCTGGGCGCCACGTGCCCCCGTTTTCGGCAATGCAGATGCAGTGCAGAACCGCATTCAATTCGGCGCGCCAGACTCAGGGACTGCCGCGACGTCGCACTGGAGCTCTTCAGGGGCATGGTCAGCACCGGCCTCAGCAAGGCAAGTGGCTGATCAGCTGGCGATTTACACAGCGCTGCAGAAAGATGATGACGTGCCCCCTTTGGGATTTGCCATTGCACAGCTGCACGGCATCTACATTCTTGCTCAGAACAGACAGGGACTGATCATCGTGGACATGCATGCAGCCCATGAGCGCATTACATATGAGCACATGAAAGCGGCGGTGCAGCACGAAGGCATTCGCGCACAGCCATTGCTGGTGCCAGTGTCCATTGCCGTGAGTCAGGCGGAGGCTGAATGTGCGGAACATCAGGCCGGGGCATTGCTTGCGCTTGGGCTGGGCGTGGAGAGGGTTGCCACAGAGTCCATTGTCGTGCGTCAGGTGCCCACCATTCTTGCGGGTGCCGATATCGAGCAGCTGGTGCGCGATGTACTCGCCGATGTCCTGGAGCATGGCAGCAGCGAACGCATCCGGAATCATCAGGACGAACTACTTGCCACGATGGCGTGTCATGGGTCCGTGCGCGCCAACAGACAGCTCAGCATCGTCGAGATGAATGCGCTGCTGCGAGACATGGAGAGAACGGAGCGCAGTGGTCAGTGCAATCACGGACGTCCAACCTGGGTGCTGCAGAGCATGGACCAGCTGGACAAACTGTTCCTGCGGGGGCAGTAGGCTGCCTCCATGAACGATGCTATTCAACAGGAGCGCTACCCTGCAATCTGTCTGCTGGGGCCCACAGCCTCAGGCAAGACCGCGCTGGCCATCGAAATCGTCAAGCGTCTGCCTTGTGAAATCATCAGCGTTGATTCTGCGCAGATTTATCGGGGAATGGACATTGGAACTGGCAAGCCCGACTCAGCAACGCTTGCCGTGGCACCCCATCGTCTCCTGGATTTTCTTGACCCTGCGCTGGCCTACTCGGCATCGCAATTCCGCAGCGATGCCCTGCGTGAAATGGCGGACATACGGCGCAGTGGCAGAATTCCGCTGCTTGTGGGCGGCACCATGCTGTATTTCAAAGCACTGCGCGACGGTCTGGCGCAGATGCCTGGTGCAGATGCTGAAGTCAGGCTGCGCATTGGTGACCTGGCACTCTCCAGCGGCTGGGCGCATGTTCACGATCAGCTTCGAGAGGTAGATCCGGAATCTGCTGAGCGCATTCACCCCAATGATCCGCAGCGTCTGCAGCGTGCACTGGAAATATTTCTGGTTTCCGGCAGATCAATGACCCAGTGGCACAAGGAGAGTCGCGCGGACTCACGACTTTCCGACATTCCTTTCGACTTGCATTTTCTTTCGATCCAGCCGGGATCGCGCGGCGTACTTCATGACAGGATAGCAACTCGTTTCCTGCAAATGATCGAAGATGGGCTGGTGGAGGAAGTGGAAACGCTGCGTGCGCGCGGTGATCTTACTCTAGCTCTGCCATCGATGAGAGCCGTGGGTTATCGCCAGGTATGGCAGTACATCGAGGGCGAATTGAGCTTTGATGGCATGGTGGAACAAGGTATCATTGCGACCAGACAACTAGCGAAAAGGCAGATAACGTGGCTGCGCAGCTGGGGAAATTTGCGTGATTGGGACAGCGAAAACCCGGAGACTCTCGAACTGGTCTTGAAGTTTGTTGATCGGATCGCAATATAGAAGCTGTTTGAACGCAAACTGCTGGATTTTCCAGCCCATATCAAAAAACCAAGGAGAAAGTAAATGTCAAAAGGGCATTCTCTACAAGACCCTTTCTTGAACGTGCTTCGCAAGGAGCGAATCCCAGTATCCATTTATCTGGTCAGCGGCATCAAGTTGCAGGGGCAGATAGAATCCTTCGACCAGTTCGTGATACTGCTGAAGAATGCAGTAAATCAGATGGTTTACAAACACGCGATTTCCACAGTAGTCCCCGCCCGTTCGGTCAAGATTCCTACACAGGGCTCAGGCGATATGCCAGCGGACGAAGAGGAAGAAGCGCCAGGGAATGTAGCCTGACCTGAGGTGCATTGTTGTTCTTTGAAAGACCCGATGGCGGTGAAACCGCAGTCCTCGTGCATATTGATCTGGAAGCGGAACAGGATCAGGAGGACCCTTTGGAATTCGAGGAGCTGGCGCGATCCGCGGGCGCTGTCCCAGTACTATTCATTAAAGGCAGTCGCAAGAAGCCCGATGCAGGGCATTTCGTCGGATCAGGAAAGCTGGACGAAATCGCCGCTGCTGTGAAGGAGCATCAGGCCGAGCTCGTCCTGTTCAATCATTCCCTGAGTCCGAGCCAGGAGCGCAATCTGGAAAAGCACCTGCAATGCAGAGTGCTGGATCGGACTGGCCTCATCCTGGACATTTTCGCCCAGCGAGCCCGCAGTTATGAGGGAAAGCTGCAAGTGGAGCTTGCCCAGCTGGAGCACACGGTCACCCGACTCAAACGCGGTTGGACACACCTCGACCGGCAGAAGGGCGGCATCGGCCTTCGAGGAGCAGGTGAAACGCAGCTTGAGCTTGACCAGCGCATGATTCGGCAGCGCATCAAGAACATCAACAAAGGGCTTGAGAAGGTTCGTGCTCAACGAGAACAGGGGCGCCGGTCGCGCAGTCGGGCCGACATTCCCACAATTTCACTGGTCGGGTATACGAATGCTGGCAAGTCCTCGCTGTTCAACGCCATGGCAGGCGCAGAGACCTACGCCGCCGATCAGTTGTTTGCTACGCTGGATTCCACGTTGCGCCGCATTCAACTACCCAGTTTCGGAGCTGCAATACTCGCTGACACAGTAGGGTTCATTAGTCACCTTCCGCACAAACTTGTTGAGGCGTTTCGTGCCACACTGGAAGAGACGACCCGTGCCGATCTGCTTTTGCACGTAGTAGATGCCGCCAATGAGCATCACGAGTTTTTCACGGAACAAGTCAACGAGGTTCTTGAAGAGATTGGTGCCGCACAATTGCCGTGCCTGCTTGTGTATAACAAGATTGATCTGCTCCCCGATCGGGAACCTGTTCTTGAAAGAGACCAGGGCGGCAAACCGGTCAGAATATGGCTTTCGGCGCGCACAGGTGCGGGTATGCCACTACTTCTTCTGCAAGCGATCAGCGAATTACTCGGTCAAGACGTCGTCGAACGCCGAATTGAATTGCGTCCTGACCAAGGGCGTTTGCGCGCTCGACTTTATGCCCGTGGCGCGGTGCATCACGAAGACGTCAACACTGACGGGATGGTCTCACTGGCAATAAGACTTCCGCGAAGCGATCTTGACAGGCTCCTCGAGGACGAGGGGCTCGCCCCTCAGGCCGTAGGGTAAAAAGCTGGGTTAATCAACAATAATTCGTTAAAATCACCCCCCGTATTTTTGGGGTATGGAGAAGCCGATGGCTTGGAATGAACCTGGAAACAAAGGCAATGGGAACGATCCCTGGGGCGGAGGTGGCCGCGGGGGTGGTGATCAGGGTCCTCCCGATCTTGATGAGGTCATCAAGAAGGTTTCCCGCAAACTGAACAGTCTTTTCGGAGGTAAATCCGGAGGGACTCCCACTGGTGGGAGCGGTGGCTCGGGCAGCGGCAGCGCCCCCGGTGTGTCTGCCGGGTTGTTGGGGGCAGCACTCGCTATAGTTGTCGTCATTTGGGCGGCAATGGGGTTCTACACCATCGACGAATCAGAGCGCGGCGTTGTGATGCGTTTTGGCGCCTTGCGAAGCGAGGTCGTCATGCCGGGATTGAGCTGGAATCCGCCCATCATCGATACAGTTCAGAAGGTAAACGTGTCCCGCGTGAATACCCGCTCCTACGCACGTGACATGTTGACTACCGATGAGAACATCGTGAACGTCTCCATTGACGTCCAGTATCTCATCGAAGATCCGGTGAAGTTTGTGGTCGTCGTGCGCGATCCCGAAGTCAGTCTGGATCACGCCGCTGAATCCGCCATCCGCCACGTAGTAGGTGGCACAACCATGGACCGCGTCTTGACTCAAGGTCGAGCTGATGTGGCGGCCGAGGTGAGGGATCGTTTGCAGCGTTACATGGCCAGCTACGATTCCGGCATCCTGATTCAGCAAGTAACCGTGCGCAACGCGCAGCCGCCCGATGCAGTGCAGGGTGCTTTCGACGATGTCATCAAAGCACGTGAAGATGAGCAGCGCGTTCAGAACGAAGCGCTGGCTTACGCCAACCGGGTAGTTCCGGTAGCTCGCGGTGAGGCCCAGCGCATCATTGAGCAGGCCAATGCTTATCGCGATCAGGTGGTTGCCCGTGCGGAAGGTGAGGCCGCCCGCTTCGAGCAATTGCTGACCGAATACGAGAAAGCGCCCGAAGTGACGCGTGAGCGTCTTTACATTGACGCCATGCAGGCGGTCATGAGCAACAGCAGCAAGGTGCTGATCGATGTCGAGGGCGGCAACAACATGTTCTATCTGCCGCTGGACAAGATCATCGAGCAAAGCACCGCGACATCTGCAGGAGCCGCAGCCCAACT
Organism: Klebsiella pneumoniae; assembly: GCA_945877175.1. GTDB lineage: Bacteria > Pseudomonadota > Gammaproteobacteria > Pseudomonadales > Pseudohongiellaceae > UBA5078. The sequence continues at coordinate 29,162 of CAMCRC010000005.1, forward strand.
GACGCCGCAGCAACTGCGTGAAATTTCTGACCAGGTCACCCGCGAACTCTCAGTGACAGAAGCTGACAGGGCGCGCCTGCAACCGGTTCCCGCACGAGGAGCACGCTGATGAAGAATGCATTTGCTGGAATTCTGGTGTTCTTCCTGTTTGTCGCAGGATCCGATGCCGTGTTTGTTGTTCGTGAAACCGAGCGCGCGATTCTGCTGCGTTTTGGTCAGATCATTGATGCTGACCTGGAGCCAGGCCTGCACTTCAAGATGCCATGGGTCAATACCGTGCGCAAATTCGACGGCCGCGTGCTGACGGTGACGGCTGAAGCTCAGCGCTACCTGACGCTCGAGCAGAAGGCGCTGGTGGTGGATTCCTTTGCCAAGTGGCGCATCGTCGATGTCGAGGCTTTCTACACGTCTTCCACGGGTGAAGAGAGCCGCACCAGCAATCTGCTGGCGCAGCGCATCAACGACGGCCTGCGCAACAAGTTCGGTGAGCGCGACCTGCAGGAAGTGGTGTCCGGTCAGCGTGACCTGCTGATGGAGGAGCTCACGCGCGAATTGAATCTTTCTACAGCGGAGGAATACGGTATTGAAGTAATCGATGTGCGAGTAAAGCAGATCGAGCTGCCTCTGGACGTACGCTCTTCCGTATATGAACGAATGACCTCTGAAAGGCAGCGGGAAGCGCAGCAGCTGCGCTCACGCGGCAACGAGCTGGCCATCGGTATCGAAGCCGACGCCGATCGTCAGGAAGCGGTTCTCCTGGTTGAAGCTTATCGGGATGCCGAGCGTATCCGTGGCGAGGGCGATGCGATTGCATCGTCCACCTATGCAGCGGCATACTCAAGGAACGAGGAATTCTATGCGTTCACACGCAGCATCAACTCCTATCAGGAAAGTTTCTCCAACAAGGGTGATGTGCTGCTGGTAGACCCGGACAGCGAATACTTCAAGTACATGCGCGGCAGCACCATAGAGCAGTAATGTTCCGGAAAGGACCAGCAGCAGGCAAGCCTGCTGCTGGTCTTTGTCCGTCTGGAGATTGTGCAATTGCGCTGGTCAACAGGCAGGCTCGCCCCACTTTGAAAGGATAGGATTCAGGACTCGACAATGACAGCGCGGAATCGATGGTTGCTCCCCGAAGGCGTGGAGGAAATACTGCCCGACGAGGCTTTCAGGCTGGAAACTCTGCGGCGTCGCATTCTGGACTTGTATGCCGGCTGGGGATACGAGCTGGTGATCACGCCACTGATCGAATACCTCGATTCCCTGCTGGTTGGCTCGTCCCATGATCTTGACCTGCACACCTTCAAGATTACTGACCAGCTGACAGGACGCATGATGGGCGTACGTGCCGACATCACCCCGCAGGTGGCACGGATCGACGCGCATTGCCTCGCGCGGCGCAAGGATGCCGGGCACCTGCCCGTCCGCCTGTGCTATGCCGACCATGTTCTGCACACACTGCCGCGGGGGCTGCTGGCTTCCCGAGTGCCCATCCGCATCGGTGCGGAATTGTTCGGGCATGCTGGCGTGGGGTGCGATATTGAATTGATCTGCCTGATGCAGGAGACACTGTGCGCCGCCACAATCAGCGATGTGCACATTGTGCTTGGACATGTCGGCATCTTCAGAAGCCTCGTGAAGGCGGCTGGCTTGTCGGTTGAAAGCGAGCGTGAATTGTTTGATGCCTTGCAGCGCAAGGCCTTTGAAGAGATCGACCAGCTTCTGGAGAGGCGTGTTGCTGATTCAGCAATTCGCGGAATGCTGCGCGAACTCTCTCGGCTCAGTGGTGATGAAGCAGTGCTGGCTGACGCGCTGCGCCTTTTCGGCAATGCTCCGGAGAGTGTCCGACTTGCGCTGGCCGAACTGGCGCAGATTGCCGGTGGCGTGAAGAAACGACTTCCCGGTGTGTCGCTCGGTTTTGATCTCTGCGAGCTGCGTGGCTATGAATATCACACGGGAATCGTCTTTGCCGCCTATACGCCAGGCTATGGAAGAGCGATTGCACAGGGTGGGCGCTACGATGACATTGGTGCTGCATTCGGCAGCGCGCGTCCCGCCTCGGGATTTGATGCGGATCTCAAGGTGCTCGCACGATTGAGCAAGGAAGCCTTCGTGCGCCGACAGTCAGTGTCTGCGCCGGCAGACGACGATGCGAAGTTGCAGGAATTGATTGCACGTCTTCGCCAACAAGGGGAGCGAGTGGTGGTTGATCTGACTGACCAGTCTCCGCTGGCTGAGGATGTCAGGCAACTTGGCTGCGATCGCAGGATAGTGAAGCTGCAGGGCCAGTGGGAATTGCAGAGTATAAAGTGACAGGCGCCCTGCTGAAGCTGAGCGCCAGTCTCCAATGAAGTTTTCAAAGAAGAGAAGATCAAAAATGGGTAGAAGTGTCGTTGTACTGGGTACGCAGTGGGGAGACGAGGGCAAGGGCAAAATCGTGGATCTGCTTACCGAACAGGCTGCAGTCGTCGCACGTTTCCAGGGCGGCCACAATGCGGGGCATACCTTGGTCATCAAGGGCGAGAAGACGGTGCTGCATTTGTTGCCGTCCGGGATTCTTCGCGACAATGTCACCTGCATCATCGGCAACGGCGTTGTGCTGAGCATGGAGGCTTTGATTACAGAGATCAGCCGATTGGAGGAGCGCGGTGTTGTTGTGCGCCCGAAGCTCAAGATAAGCGCATCCTGCCCCCTGATTCTGCCTTCCCACGCGGCACTGGATCAGGCTCGCGAGAAGCGACTGGGCAGCGAAAAGATCGGTACGACTGGTCGCGGCATCGGCCCCGCCTATGAAGACAAGGTGGCCCGACGTGGCATACGCGTTGGCGAGCTCTTCAACCAGGCGCATTTCGCAGCGCGTCTCGAGGAAGTGCTCGAGTATCACAACTTCATGCTCAAGAATTACTACGGCGTCGACACTATCGACTTCGCCAGTACTCTGGAAAAGAGCCTTGCGCTGGGTGAGCAGATCAAGCCCATGGTGAGCGACACTATCGAGATTCTGCATTCGCACCGCAAAGCCGATGACAACATTCTGTTCGAAGGAGCTCAGGGGTCACTGCTCGATATCGACCATGGCACCTACCCCTTTGTCACCTCGTCGAACACGACAGCAGGCGGAACGGCTACCGGAAGCGGCTTTGGCCCCTTGTATCTGGACTACGTGCTCGGAATTACCAAGGCCTACACCACACGCGTCGGTTCTGGACCTTTCCCTACGGAGCTGTTCGACAAGACTGGAGCGCACCTTGCAGCCGTAGGCAAGGAGAAAGGTGCGACAACGGGCCGTGATCGTCGCTGTGGCTGGTTTGATGCTGCCGCGGTGCGGCTGGCGATCCGCATCAATTCCGTGTCAGGTATCTGCCTGACCAAACTTGACGTGCTTGATGGCCTTGAAACAATCAAGGTGTGCACTGGATACAAGGGCGTGGATGCGGATACTTCTTCTTCGCTCATGAACATGGACAGCTATCAGAACCTCGAGCCTGTATATGTCGAGCTGCCGGGCTGGAGCGAGTCCACTGTGGGGATCAAAAGTCTGGACCAGTTGCCTGCTAATGCGCTGGACTATATCCGTTACATCGAGAAAATCATTGAAGCGCCTGTAGACATCATTTCCACCGGACCGGATCGCGAAGAGACCATCATCCTGCGGCATCCGTTTGCCTGAGCCTTCGGAGGCCACTTAATGGACGCAGGCGCCATCAACAACTTCTTCTTGATTGGCGCAGTACTGGTAGGTTTCAGTGTTCTGGTGAGTTCGCTTTCTTCGCGACTCGGCATTCCTATCCTGGTCATTTTTCTGGGTGTGGGAATGCTTGCCGGGGAAGATGGAATCGGCGGCATTCTATTTGACGATTACTCCCTCGCGTATCTGGCAAGCAACCTTGCCCTTGCAATCATTCTCCTCGATGGTGGCATGCGCACTCGGGTTGCTACGTTTCGCGTTGCACTCGGGCCGGCAATGTCACTCGCCACGGTCGGAGTCCTCGTCACGGCGGGCCTGACTGGTTATGTTGCTGCGTGGCTGTTCGAACTGACGCTGATGCAGGGCTTCCTGATAGGTGCAATTGTAGCGTCGACTGATGCGGCTGCCGTGTTCTCGCTGCTTGGTCAACGCAGCCTGAACGAACGCGTCGGAGCAACGCTGGAGATAGAGTCAGGAAGCAACGACCCGATGGCGGTCTTTCTCACGGTCGCCTTCATCGAACTGATTGGATCGGGGCAAACCGGAACCGGAGTTGGTTTTCTGATCAGTTTCGTTCAGCAGTTTGGTCTCGGGGTAACCCTCGGACTGGGCGGTGGATGGCTGCTGTGGAAACTGATCAACCGCAGTGTTCTGGCGAATGGACTTTATCCTCTGCTGGCGTTGAGCGGAGGCCTGCTTATTTTTGCCTTTACCAACATGGTGGGGGGCAGCGGCATACTCGCAATCTATATTTGCGGCTTGCTGCTGGGCAATCGTCCCATTCGCGGCAGGACATCGATTCTTTCCATATTTGACGGTCTGGCGTGGATGAGCCAGATCGGCATGTTCCTGGTACTGGGTCTGTTGCTGACACCAAGCGAACTTGCGCCAATCGCGCTTCCAGGGCTGTTGCTGGCACTGTGGATGATCCTGTTCGCAAGACCGCTCTCCGTATGGATTAGTCTTGCTCCTTTCCGTCGGTTCAAGACGCGCGAGCGCTGGTTCATTTCATGGGTAGGACTGCGTGGCGCGGTGCCAATCATTCTTGCCGTATATCCAGTGATGGCGGGGTTGCCGGATTCCCAGCTGTACTTCAATCTCGCATTCTTCGTCGTGCTGGTGTCACTGTTGCTGCAAGGCAGTTCTCTGCCTCTTGCAATTCGGCTGGCCCGCGTAGAGGTGCCAGCGCAGGCAATGCCCATTGCCCGCACCGGGCTCGAAGTACACCCCACCAGCCAGTGGGAAATGTTCGTCTATCAGCTGGGCCCGGAGAAGTGGTGCATCAATACCGAGCTGCGCCGTCTGCACATGCCGGAAGGGACCCGGATTGCCGCATTGTTCAGAGGAAGAGAATTGCTCCATCCCAGTGGCAGTACTCGGCTGATGGCGGATGATATTCTCTGTATCATCGGTCATGAGCATGATCTGCCCGAGTTGGGGAAACTGTTCAGTCAGGCCCCCATGTCCAACATGGACAACTGGTTCTTTGGCGATTTCATTCTGGATGCCAATGCGCGTCTGGCTGACCTTGCACCGGTATATGGGCTGTCCTTGCAGGACTGCGGCGCAGACGCCACTATCGGGGAATTCTTCAACGACAAGATGGGGGGGAAACCTGTGGTTGGCGACCAGCTCGAATGGCAGGGATTCTTCTGGACTGTGGCGGCAGTCGAGCAGGGTCTGATTAAGAAAATGGGCCTGAAGCTGGCACACAAGGCAGCGTAGTTGCTTCTGTTTGTCGCTTTTTCGAAAGGCTTCAAAATATTGCAGGTCAACACAACAACAAGGAGTCTTGAATGTTTACGTCCTCCCGATTCAGACAGTTCGCCGGGCTGGTTTTTGCCGGCGCACTCTTTACTGGCAGTGCCCAGCTCCATGCACAGGCAGACACGCCTCCCAGCGAGGCGCCGGCAGACTGGGGCCCGATCTCTTCCACGCTTGAAGAAGTACCGTACCCTTATCCCGTGCAGTACCTGGATGTGCAGCACTTCGGGCAGGACGGCCGCATGGCCTACATGGATGTCGCGCCGACGGGCACTCCCAATGGTCAGACCGCCATGTTGTTTCACGGGATGAATTTCGCGGGCAAAGGCTTTGAAGTGACGATCACTGCGCTGAGTGAAGCGGGCTTTCGCGTGCTGGTTCCGGATCGCATCGGCTATGGTCGCTCATCCAAGCTCGACATCCCTTACAACTTGCACATCTTTGCACTCGACTCCAAGCGCCTGCTGGATCACGTCGGTGTCGAGAAGGCCGCCATCGTCGGGCATTCAATGGGCGGGATGGTCGCCAGCCGCTTTGCCATGACGTATCCGAATGCCACTACGCATGTGGCACTGGTCAATCAGATCGGTTTGACAGATCAGCGCCAGGGCCGTCCATGGCGAGACTTCGAGGAGCTTTATCAGGCCACGCTCACGAATACCACCTATGAAAGCATCCTGCGCAACCACATGAGCTATTACCCGACCTGGGACAACAAGTATCTCGAGTGGGTTCACTACCAGTACGGGCAGACGCTCATCTCAGAGTGGCCACTCCTGGCGCGTATCCGCACATGGCAGCAGCAGATTCTGTTCCTCGACCCCGTTGTCTATGACTGGCAGCACATTCAAGCCAAGGCACTGGTGATCGGTGGTGCACAGGACAACCTCACGCCGAATTATGCGGATCTGGCCCGGCACGTGTCAGAAACGATCCCGAACGCCGAACTGATTCTTTATCCCGGTATCGGACACAATCCGCATTTCGAGATTCCCGATCAGTACCATGCCGATCTGATCCGTTTCCTGAGATCGGAGCCTTTGCCGCCGCCGGCAGATTGATGGAATGTCACACATTGCCAAACCTTTAACTTGATTCAGGATGGACTTGGACGGCCCGGGCTTTTATCCTTGGGCCGTTTATACAGGTGGGACAACCCGCCTGAAAATCAGACATTTGCGGGGGTTACAATGCACAAGGTACTTCAGGGTTTACTGATCGGATTCTCATTTGCAGGGGCTGTTGCGCCGTCAGCACTGCATGCTCAGTCAGCGGGGACAATGGAAGCTCGGTTTCCTTCACTCGCACAGTATTTGAACGCTTCAGAAGTTCTGCAGGCTGCAGTTTTTGACGAAGTAGTTGTCAGCAACGAGTCCACTGAATCGCAGTTCGGCAAGGTGCTGCTTCGTGACGAGATCGTGGAGCTTGCTGAGGCCGAATTCTCGCACTACCACACTGCAAGCAACCACATGGCCATGCTCGGGCCTTTTCGCGTTTTTGAAAGCCGCGCAACGCCAGGCCTGCAATCCATGATCCGCGATGAGTTTGCGGATGACGAAGTTGCGAATGTGCTGGAAGCCAATGGCAACATTCCTCCCAGCGCAGTCGCGGTATTGGAACGTGGTCGTTTGTTCGGAATCACTCTTCTGGATATTTACCTCGACAACAATGTGATCGACAAGCACACAGCGGTGGAAGAAGCCCTGACTGAGTATCTGAGCGAAGACTCGCTGTCCGTGGCAGCACTTCCCAAGTCTCCTGATCTGCTGTCTGAACACCCTTACGCCTATGCCTTCCGCGTTGGCTTTCCGCAGCTGAGTGGCCTGACCTGGGCCTCACAGTGGCTGCAGATTGCCGCACTGGAAGCCACTATTCTTGCGGCCAGCGATGCGGAAGTGGAATCAGGCATTGCCGCGGTGATCGGTCTTTATCAGGAGAAGGTAGCGCCCACGCACGGCAGCCTGATGTCTCTGCCGACTGATATTCCGACCATGCCGGCGATTGCCCCGAATGTATACAGCTTCCATCCTGGAGCTGCCTACGTACTGGACAACATTTCCGTATTGAAAGTGGTGATCGGTGACTTGCTGGCCCATCCGGATGTGCCGGATCGTCAAGCAGCAATCGAAAGTGCCGTGGCGTCGTTTACTGACAAGACCAACCATCTGGATCAGGAAATGAGATACCTTGAGTTTGTGCTGCGTGGCGGCATATTCAATCAAGGAGGACCTGCGCTGGGGGGCCTGACGCAGTCGGAGCGCAATCGCGGCCGCTCTGCCACTCCGCATGTAAGCAATTATCCAATGCGTTGAACGGCAAGCATGATGTCTGACTGCGTTGCTTAATGTAGAGGATTGTAGTGCCATGAAAAAAGTTCAAGCATCTTGTCTGGGAGCCTTCATCGCCCTGGCGTCGGGAGCTGCAAGTGCTGCTCTCGACAGAACAGGCGATTTCGCATTGCTCGATAGCGATGGGGAGTTCCATCAGTTAAGTCGTTATCAACATCGCAAAGCCGTTGTTGTGATGTCCTATTCGCAGTCCTGTCAGGGCATGGATGCGACGCTGGCGCAGTATCAGGAACTGCACAATCGCTATTCCGAGCAGGGCATTGAGTTTCTGCTGCTGGATTCGCAGGATCTGGACCGGCAGGCGCTGCGGGAACTGAATGTCGCGCTGCCCATCCTGCAGGACAATGGTCAATTGATCTCTGATGCACTGGGAATAACCAGCGTTGGAGACGTCAGGGTGCTCAATCCGGACCGAATCTCCCTGTTTTATAAGGGGGCCGTTGGCGAGCAGCTGGATGCCACGCTTTCTGCACTGCTGAGCACTACTGTGCGCAACACCGTCACGACAGAGAATTCCTCGGGTTGTCTGGTCGAATACCCGGCCAAGGAGATGCATGCTGCCCAGGTCCCGGACTATGCGACCGAGGTGGCTCCCATCATTATCGAGAATTGCGCGTCCTGCCACAGACAGTTCGGCGTCGGTCCGTTCGCGATCGACAAGTACGTCTCCTTGTTGGGATGGTCTCCCATGATCCGGGAAGTACTGCTCAACAAGCGTATGCCTCCGGCGCAGGTGGACCCGAGCATCGGACACACCGCTTCCGCTCGGTACATCGCAACTGAAGATATCCAGACGCTGGTGCATTGGTTCAATGCAGGGGCGCCACGTGGTGACGGACCCGTGGATCCTCTTGAAGAATATGTCCATGAGGAAAGCAAGGACTGGATACTGGGCGAGCCTGACCTCGTGGTCACGGCGCCTCCAAAGGAAATCCCTGCGACGGGAATCCTGGACTACGTTTATTCCGATGTAGAGCTGGCGTTTACGGAGGACAAGTGGGTTACCGCGGTACAGTATCGTCCTGACGCAACGAGCGCCCTGCATCACCTGATGGGCTTTGTCACAGCGCCAGGGGAAGATTTCTGGGGGCAGGAGCGCAACGTCAGCACGTCAACCCGTACATTCCTTGACGGCTATTCGCCGGGCAAACCTGCAGCAACGCAGTTTCCTGAAGGGACAGCTGTTTTCATTCCGAAGGGACACAAACTTTCCCTGCAGTTCCACTTTGTTGGTATCGGTGCAGAGTTGGTCGATGCAACGAAGATTGGTCTTTACTTTGCTGAAGGATCTGAAGTTGATGGCCTGAAAGAACGACATGTGCAGGCTGTCTCAGCATCTGACCTGGTTTTGCCACCAAACCAGCATGAAATTCCGGCCCATGCCGAATACGTCTTTGAAGAGGCAGTTGTTATTACAGGGGTTCGCGCGAAGATGAATGCGCGGGGCAAGAAGATGAAATTCAGTATGGAGCTGCCGGATGGCACCATGCAGGATATTCTCAGCGTGCCAGCCTACAACTACGGTTGGCAGCCGCACTATGTTCTTGATGAGCCTGTAGAAGTGCCTGCGGGCACCAAGGTGCATGTGACCGGGGCCTTTGACAACACTATATCCAATCCCTTCAACCCGGACCCGGACGCCGAGATTCGCTCCGGACTGACCAGCAAGGATGAAATGTTCACCGGGTATTTCACGTACCATAAAGCTGACTGAATCAGCTTTATGACAAGAAAAGCCACCTGCTCATGACTGAGTCGGTGGCTTTTTTATTGGGGCGCGTCCAAGGGCACTTTCCCGGAAGCAAAAGAAAAGGGCCGGAGACAAAGTCTTCGGCCCTAATTTGTTGCCGGATAGTCAGGTTTTCACCTGACTATTCCTTCGCTCGATTACTCAGCTGCTACTGAACGCTGCTTTGCTGCTTCACGCTGTGCAACGATTTCGGCGTAACCGGCATCGTCCAGGTGAGTGATCGCAATCCAGGCGTGAGTCATTTCGTCAGCTGTACGGCTGCCCTCTACAACCCAGAAATCTGGATCGGGGTTGTTCGGGTTGTTTGCAGTGTTGTCGTACCACTGCTTGATCACGAGCACTGCGCCAACTGGGAGCAACGGAGCAACATCTGCTTCGTACAGGTGGCTGTGGTGCCAAGTGGCGCTCCAGTTGGAGACCTGGCTCAACTGCTCAGTACGACCAGTCGCCGGGTAGTAAATCTCCAGTGACGCTGCGCGCATACGCAGGTGGCCGTGTGGCTGGAAGCTGTCGATACGGACCGGGTGATCAAAGGAGTGGAAGCCCTGAGTCATGGCAGTGCCATTCGGAGGAACAATCAGCTCGCCTTGATTAAGTCTGTACAGTTTCAGATCCTGCTTGTACTTGGCAACATCCTGGTAGTTTTCCGGGTGCAGCCAGATACCGATTTCAACAACGTTGTCTTCGATTACTGTGCCAGGAGCAGTTGCTCCTACACCACCGGGGAACAGATGGATGTCCCAGCGAACGCGTGCATTGGCTGGCAGTGTGCGGCATACGCCTTCCGGCATGATCTCGCCCCACTTGCCCATCGCGTACTCGGTCAGCTGACCGAAATCTTCGTACTCACCATCAGCATTCGGAACTTCGATGTCAGAGTTTGCGTGGTGAACAACTGCTTTGGCATTGCCAGCCGGCTTCACTTGAATGGCCTTGATGCAGCGATCTGTGTCCATGCCAGTGTAGACATAGGGACGGTGCCACATGTCATTGCCCAGCGCAGGCACGTCGATTGGAGCAGAGTCCAGAATCAGGTTCGGCTCGCCGAATTCAGCAGCGAAAGTCCACTGGTCAGGATCAGGCAGGTCAGCTACTGGATGGCTGCGATCGCCCCAGTCACCTTCCGGTGCGCCTTGAGCGACCCAGGTAGTGACAGCTGCGATTTCTTCGTCAGACAGACGCCAGTCACCTTGCAGATCCTGGATGCCGATGTGATCGTCATAAGCGTAAGGTGGCATTTCCTTGTTGGCGACGCGCATACCGATCAGCGGTGCCCAGGGACGTACCTGTTCGAAATTGGTCAGCTGCATGGGGCCGACACCGCCTTCGCGGTGGCAGACAACGCAGTTGTCCGTAATGATCTGTGCAACGTGGTCAGCATAAGTCACGGCGCCCGAGTCGATTGACAAGGATGACTGTGCCTGCGCTTGACCGGTGAATCCCAACACTGCAAGGACTGCAAAGCCAAGTGCGGCTTTCCCTGAGCGTTGCTTGTTCCAACACTGCTTGATTTTCATGATCCTCTCCTCGTAAATGGGTGAGCAGTCGCCGCAATCTAGAACTCTTGCAGTCGCTTGTCCACACTTTGATCGTACTATCTGCAACTATTTGTGACGCACAAATAAAAGCCTGATTTCTCAGGCTTTTATTTGTTTTTCTTGCTCTTTATAACGACTGGGAAAATAGTCGATTACGGTGTCACGGTAACGCGCTGGTACAGGTTTGTCCAGCAGCACTGGTCAGCCTCTGTACTGTCATCCGCAGCCCAGTTGTCAACCAGAGTACGAATCATATATTCGCCAGGCTGAGAAAAGGTCGCGATGACGTTTGCGCTGCCGGTGCCACTGGCGATTTGTGTCTCGTCCGGGCCTGCCTGTGTAGCACCACGTGCTATTTGCAGCTCTGACAATGCGGGCGGTGGTTCAGACGAAGGGTGACGTTCAAAAGTCACCTGGCCTTCACCCTGGTGCTTGTACCATGACACTCGCACCGGCACGCCATCCGCGTTGCGTGTGTCGGTCATGTCTCGGACAGAGATATCCTCAACTTGCGCAGACAGAGTCACTGGGGCGCCAGCCTTCACTGTCAGGGTTTCTTCAGCAACGAGCCCGTCAGGATCCTGTGCTTGCGGGCCGCCTTCGACAAAGGATGCCACGGGCGCAACAGAACCGGCAGGGCGTGGTGTCCTGTCGAGGGTATATCCAAGACGGCCGCGACGACCTGGCACTTTGAGCTCTTCATGCTGGCCAGTCTTGATGTACCACCAGACTTCGCCATCGCGCATGGACTCGGGCACTGTCACAGTGAAAACGCCCGTGTGGCGGGTAGTTTCGAAACGTGATGGCTGCAGACCACCAAATTCCGCCGGCTCGATGCGATTGTTCGGGCCGAGCGGAATCTCGATTGCTTCCGCTGTGTTGCGGTTCAAGTATCCGAAGGAGTAAGTGATGGAACCATCTTCGTTCTCGTAAGCCCCTTCAAAAATCGGAATTACCGGAAGGCCGACTGGAGCACGCAGTCCCAGGGGACGCGAGATCGTCGGCAGTTGCTGCGCTTGCACAGGTACGATACTGGCTGCGACGAGGATTGCCCCCACCACGAGACCAAATACAGTCCTAAGGTTCTTTTTCATTAAAGTTTACTCCCATTACCAGTGACATTATTTTTAAGGCTAAATTCAGGCGCCCAATTGAATCAGGACTTCAGCCTTCCCGCAAGGTCCTTCATTTTACTGCCATGGCCTGTCGTCCTGCCTCCGCAGGAGGTGCCGATCGGGCCAAATCTGCCGGCTCGTCAACCGCGTCCACTCCGTGACGCTGGTGCATGTCTGGCTTTCAAATCAGTCCGAGAATCCCTGTCGCACTGAATACTGCTCCGTCGTCGCCTCTTCGGGCGGTTCTACGGCATTGCTGTAATGCTGTTTCGCCATTCTGCCAGCAGAACGAGAGGCCGTGAATGTAGCAACTGCGGACTCTGCAATTCAAACTCCACACACAAATTTAAACGCTGTTTCCATGACCTGAATCAATACTTCGCTGTTTTGGTGCCCTCAAGGATCGCAGCGGCCCCCATCCCGCCTGCAGTGCAAACGGAAATCAGCCCCCGGGCCCCCGGGTCCGCCTCCAGCAGTTTGCTCAACGTGGCGATCAGGCGAGCGCCGGTAGCTGCGAAAGGGTGACCCACGGCGAGCGAGCTGCCTCGCACGTTCAGTTTGCTGCGATCGATGCTGCCCAGAGGCGCCGTTCTGCCCAGCACCTCTGCGCAGTAGTCAGGGCTCTCCCACGCCTTGAGAGTGCAAAGTACCTGTGCTGCAAACGCCTCGTGAATCTCGTAGTAGTCAAAATCCTGAAGCTGAAGACCGGAGGCGTCCAGAAGTTCGCTCACAGCCAAAGTGGGCGCCATCAAGAGACCTTCGCCAGAAACAAAGTTCACTGCAGAGGTTCGCGCATGCGTCAGCCAGGCCTGCACTTTCAGACCATGTTTCGCTGCATATTCTTCACTGGTGAGGAAGACTGCAGACGCCCCGTCCGTCAGGGGTGTGCTGTTTCCTGCAGTCAATGTGCCTGCGGCGCTGCGGTCGAAGGCTGGTTTCAGGGCTGCGAGCTTGTCCAGGGAGCTGTCTGCGCGCACATTGTTGTCGCGGGCGACCCCTTGATAGGGGACCACCAGTTGATCAAAGAATCCATCAGCATACGCCGCAGCCGCCTTTTGATGACTTTCCAGTGCCAGCTGATCCTGTTCTGCACGGGAAATTCCCCAGCGCCTGGCCATGAGTTCGCAGTGCTGGCCCATCGACAGGCGCGTCCGTGGCTCTGCATTGCCAGGAGCCTGCGGGCTTAGTTCACCGAAACTGAATCCTTTGAAGGCGCGCAGCCGTCCCATGAGATCCCGCGCCTGGCTCAGCTTCACCATGCGTCGGGCGAAACGCTTCTGGAATACCAGCGGAACATCGCTGGTGGTATCCGAGCCAGCCGCAATGGCGCTGTCAATCTGCCCGCTGGCAATGCGGCCGGCGAGCAACATGGCGGCTTGCAAAGAGGTGCCGCAGGCCATCTGCAAGGTAGTGCCCGGAGTTCTCGGAGAGAGTGTTGTGCTGAGAATCGCTTCGCGTGTCAAATTCCAGTCCCGGGAATGGGTGGTGACAGCGCCGGCAATGACGTCGTCAATCTTGCGTCCCGCCAGATTGTGCTGGTCCACGAGGGCCTGCAGGGTGTCGGCCAGCATGTCCAGATTGCTCAAATCGGAATAGGCGCTGTTGGAGCGGCAGAACGGGATTCTGGTTCCACCTATGATGGCAACGCGGCGCAAAGAACTCATGTCAGACTGCTCCTTCGGAGTTCTGAAGATAATGCAGTGGACCTCCGCGAAAAGGTGCAAAGCCCGTCCCGAAAATCATGCCGGCATCCAGCAGGTCGGCGTCGGCGACAATCCCATCCCGCAGCGCGGCCTGGCATTCTGCCGTGTACACCTTGATGAGGCGTGCACTGAGTGCGGCCAGATCCTGTCCGGTGGATTTGTCGTTCTGCTTCTGGGCTTTGTCATTGGACCAGGTGTAGAAACCCTTGCCGGATTTGCGGCCGAGATGCCCGGCATTCACCAGTGTGCGCAGGGTGTCAGCGGCGCTCTGTGTTGCTGACTTTGCATCGGCCCCGGCATTCAGGGTGCCCGTCACCATCAGGCAGACGTCCAGTCCCACCGTGTCTGCCAGCTCCACCGGGCCCATGGGCATGCCAAACGCCTCTGCCGCTTCATCAATGGCCTCCAGGGGGATTCCTTCTGCGTGCATGATCATGGCTTCCAGCATGTAGGGTGCCAGCACACGATTGACCAGAAACCCAGGACTGCTGCGGACCGGCAAGGGGTAGCGATTGATCTGTCCGCAGAAAGCTGCACCCCGGCGAAGAGACTCTTCATTGCTCTGCGCGCCGCGCACCACCTCTACCAGCGGCATCTTTGCCACGGGGTTGAAGAAGTGCAGGCCGATCAAGCGAGAGGGATCCTGCAGCGCAGTGGCAATTGCTTCCAGCGGAATAGACGATGTGTTGGTGGCCAGAATGGCGCCGGGACGCAGGCGCGTTTCGACCTGTGCAAGCAGCGCCTGTTTGGCATCAAGGCGCTCGACAATCACTTCTATGACCACGTCGGCCTTGCTGACCCCTGCGCCTTCTACATCGGGTTGCAGCCGCGCCAGTGCAGACTTCACGGCCGCAGGCTCCAGACGCTTCTTGCGAAAGAGTGTTTCTGCGCGCTTGATTGCCGGTTCGATGAATTTCATTTCGCGGTCCTGGAGCGTCACTTCAAGACCCTGCAGCACGCACCAGGCAGCAATGTCGCCACCCATGACGCCGGCACCGATGACATGCACGCGGCGGGCGCGAAATTCACTCTGACGGCCTTCGCGTTTGAGCCGGTCCATCAGACCGAATACACGCCGCAATCCACCTGCCTGCGGAGTGACCATAAGGCGTCCCACTTCTTCAGCTTCCGCCTGCATCATCGCGGCGCGGTCGCCGCCGAAACGCTCCCAGGTGTCAATCAGGCGATAGGGGGCGGGGTAATGCGCTTCGCGGGCTCGCGCGGCAGTCTGCTTGCGCATCTGCTTCGCCAGCAGGCGACGCACAGGAGTGAGATTGGTGGCACGGGCCAGCAGGCTTGGTGCGCTGCTCCTGCGGCGACCAAGGATGGCACGGCGCGCAGCCCAATAGAGTTCTTCATGACGCCCGATCACTTCGTCCACCAGACCCATTGCACGCGCCTGGCGGGCATTGAGCTGGCGCGCAGACAACATGAGCTCCATGGCTTTCATTCCACCAATGCGGCTGACCGAACGGGCTGAGCCGCCGAAGCCGGGGAAAATGCCCAGCTGCACTTCGGGAAAACCGATTCTGGTAGCGGGAACGTCGCGAGCGATCCTGTAGCCGCAACTCAGCGCCAATTCGAGACCGCCGCCAAGACAGTACCCTTCAAATGCGGCGACGGTCGGGCAGCGCAGCGCTTCCAGTCGCGAAAACATCGCGTGTACTTCGCGTATGGAGGCAGTGACCTGTGCTGCGTCACTGAATCCGCTGAACTCACGTATGTCTGCCCCCAGCACGAAGCCGGTAGTTTTTCCGGACAGGATGGCCAGCCCGGCAGGCAGCTGGCCTTCGGCATAAGCTATGATGGCGTCCAGTTCACGCAACACCGCTGCGGACAACGCGTTCACGGTCTCGTCCTGACGGTCCAGGAAAAGCCAGAGAATATCGTCGGCATCGCGCTCAAGGCGCCAGTGCATGCAGTGAGGAAACTGATCCTTCATGTCCTGATTGATCTCATCGCACACGACAGTCCGGGCATTCCGCGCAGGCTCTCGATCAGGGTGGTCTGGATGGATGTGGGCGAGGATTCAAGCACCTTTCCCAAAGCATGACAATCGCGAAAATGCTGGAAAGTGTTACATCTAGTAACGCGCAAGAAGCAGCTCACGCTGGCGCCGATTTCAGCTGCGCGCGATTCGATATTGTGAAGGCCAGTGCAGAGGGAATGATGAGCGCGTGGATCCGGGCCGATCAACAATCAGGGCGTTGCGCTGGCACTTTCGCCAGACACGATCGAGGGCTATGTGAAAAGCATCTACAGCAAGCTGCAAGTCTCCAATCGATCCGAAGTGACCCTGGAAGCGATCCGGCTGGGCATCATCGAAGCACACTGACAGGGCTGGCAGTGCCGGTTGCGTTTGTTATGATGCTGCCATCCTCTCCTTTTCGGTTGGTCGTCTGCATGCGCACGTTGCCTGTCCTGTTGCTTTGCCTTGCCCTGAGTGCCTGCGCCCTGCGTCCAAGCGGCGGCCCATGGCCCGCAGACCTCCCACCACAGCGACACTTCCTTGGCCTCTACGCTGCCGATTTACCCAATCAGGCTTTCCAGACACAGGAACAATACCTGCAATGGGTCGTGCGCTTCTACGAAGGATCGGAATTCATGGCCCTGGGCTGGAATGCCATTGCGGAGTCTGTGCTCGTGGATCTGGAGCCTGAAGAACGTGCCTCACTTGCCAGCCAACTGGCGGCACTTGGCGCTGCGATATCCGGGGAATGGGCCAAGGACAACCGCGTCCGTCAGATTGACACGGCCATGCTGAGTCTCTGGGGTGGCGTGATGCAGGCCGATTTTGCACCCGACTATCGGATGGCAGCGGTAGCGATGATCCGGGCTGACGTCAGCAGCCTGCTCGGCAATTCCCTGGCACCCCAGCGCGTGGATGAACAGCGCTATGCACAGGCGCTCGGAGTGTCACTGGAGCCATGAGCCCGTTCCGGGCAGGCCTTCCAGCGCAAAACGCCGCAGCATGACGACGGCCTCCCGGTCATTCTGCAGATACGCTGCCTTGAGATAACTGTCCACGTCCAGCCCTCCCTGCACATTCCCCGAGTCGCGGCAGTAGTAGAAACGCACCAGCATGTGCCCGGCGCCAGGCTCCTCGATTCGCGTCACGCTGCGAGCGAACATCTGCCCTTCCAGCCCTTCTGAGCGTGTCTGAATCTCGCGCTCGTGATCCAGTGTCACCACATCCCGAAGGCGCGCTGTGCCAAAGCGCAGGTGGCGTATGAAGCCTGTTGCAGAGAGGTTCTCCAGTTCGGTGCTCAGGGTCGGGTTGAAGTGCCCTGGATATTTGGTTCGAAAGAGCAGGCCTTCCCACAGGTGCGCCCGGGACATGGTGGGCAGCTGTGGCTCCCGGGGATCGTTGATGTGAATGATGTGTTCAAACTCAAGCAGGGACATGTCGTTCTCAACCGTCAGTGAATACGGGCATCGCGCCCTTCTCCCATAGTATGACTGTGGCTCCCGGCAGAGCAACCGTGAGTACCAGTCCGACAGCGAGAGAGAAATGGCCATAGCGCTCCACTTCTGCTCGCAGCGGCGTTTGTAGCACTTATGTGACGAAACTGTGATTTTTGGTGTTCCAAATGATAATAAATTGCAATAACAGGCCTTTTTTTATAGGGTACCGTCTTACTTTTTTCTGCAAGGACTGATCAAAGAATGAAATTCTCTTTCCACAAATCGCTGCTGGCCGCATCCATCGTGGTCGCTACGGCAGGCGTTTCGATCTCCACGCTGGCGCAAGACACTCCTGATGACACCACGGTACGTTACCCTTCTGCCTACTTCGCCGAATGGGCGCCTTCGACAGCGCAGGACATGTTGAATCGCATTCCGGGGGTCAGTTCTGGCGGTGGTGGCGGAGGGCCGGGTGGTCCAGGCGGTCCTGGCGGTCCTGGCGGTCCAGGCGGTGGCTTCGGCGGTGGCGGCGGTGGACGTGGACTGGGTGCAGGTGGCGGCGATCAGATTCTCATCGACGGCAAGCGCATGGCGGGCAAGGGCAATCAGTCCAGCGACACCTTGTCGCGCATCAGTGCCTCGCAGGTGGACTACATCGAGATCATTCGCGGCACTTCTGGCGCGCTGGACGTGCGTGGCAGCAGCCAGGTGATCAACGTTGTCCTGCTGGAAGCGCTCGACACCACCTCCATTTCCTATCAAGGGGAGCTGGCCCGCTTTGCAGATCACGAAGTCAAACCCAATGGCACGGTGGCTTACAGTGGCCAGTCTGGCGCTCTGAACTATCTGGTCAGCCTGGACGCCCAGTCGCGCTACAACCCCTATATCAGCTGGGAAACCAGCCGTCTGGGCGATTGGTCCTTCAACGACGAGATTCGCGAAGAGCGCACCGGTGACCAGACCAACTACACGCTGTCCACCAACCTCGGCTACGACATCAGCGCGGCGAGCAGTTTGCGCCTGAATGCGCTTTACCAGCTGGGGGATGAGCCGACGGATGTGACGCGCTGGACGACCAATCTGCGCGTCAACCCCAACACCACCACGGTTGAGCGTGAAGACATTCCCGGGGAGGAAGACAGATGGGAAGTTGGCGGCGACTACGAACTCAACTTCAGCAACGGCCACCGTTTCAAGGTGCTGTTCATTGCCAACCAGGCCGATGAGTGGAGCATCCGCGAGCGCTATGACGTCTTTGCAAACGGCACCGAGCGCAAGGATCTGTTTCTGGACACAGCTACCGTGACAGAAGAGCGCATCATCCGCGGCTCTTACACCATGGGCCTGCTCGACGGTCAGGATATCGAGTTCGGCGCAGAGCGCGCGCAGACCACTCTCGACTCCAGCCTGCGTCTGGGGCTCCCTTCCACGACAGGCACGCCTTCGGCAGCGTTCGGCGGACTGGTGCCGCAGCGGGTTTCCAATGCCAATTCCATGGTGGAAGAAATCCGTGTGGAGCCTTTCCTGGTTCACAACTGGCAGCTGAGTCCGCGCATGTCTCTGGAATCTTCCATCATTTATGAAATGTCGGAAATCTCCCAGTCAGGGGATGTCACCAACAAGCGCGACTTCCAGTTCCTGAAGCCCAAAGTGGACTGGCGCTTTGACGTCACGCCAACCTTCCAGGTCAACTGGAACATCGACAAGACCGTTCGCCAGCTGAGCTTCAACGACTTCGTGGCTGCGTCAGACAATCAGGACAATGACCAGAATACGCAGGCAGGCAACGCCAACCTGAAGCAGGAACAGGTCATCAAGACCCAGCTTGGCTTCGAGTACCGCCTGCCCAACGACATCGGTGTGGTGGATGGTGACATGTTCTATGCCAGGCACATCGACGTGATCGATCGCGTTGACGTATCGTCTTCCCGCACGTCCCTGGAATCGGCCAACGGCAACATCGGCGATGGCGAGAACTACGGCATGAACATGAGCGCCAGCATCCGCATGCGCATGATCAACATGCCCAATCTGTTGCTGACCACGCAGTTCAATGTGCAGGACTCCAAAGTGACAGACCCGTTCCTGGGTTTCGACCGGCGCTTTGCCCTCAATGACCGCGGGCGTCTGACACTGGGATTCCGTCACGACATTCCCAGCCTGCGCATGAACTATGGCCTGGTCTGGAACAATCGCTTCGATGGCGGCCGCAAGCGTTATGACATCGACGATATCGAACAGACTGCAGGAGACCCCAACGTCCAGGCGTTCGTGGAGTGGGTAGCCTTCGGCGACATCACCTTCCGTTTCGATGCCCGCAACATTACCGACAATCTGCAGTGTCGCGAGCGTCATCGCTATCTGGGACCGATCACCAGCGGTATCATTGAAGAGTATGAAGATCAGTGTGGCGGCGCCGGCCGCACACTGGCACTGCGGGTCAACGGCACGTTCTGATCCGCCTGGTGTCGGCACATCCCGTGCTGACACCGGACTCGTGCTGTCGGGAACTGGATGCAAGCGCAATACGAATCCGCCTTGAACTGGCTTGAGCATTATCCTCAGCTTTATACCCTGCTGAGCGTTCTGCTGTTGCTGGTGGCGGCGTGGCTGGCCAACTGGCTGGTCAAGCGCATTCTGGTGCGCGGCATCTACCGCGCCCTGCGTGCCTCCGTGATCGGCGAAGACAAGGCATTGATGGATTCGCGCATCATCGCGCGTCTTGCCAATATCGTTCCCGCGTTCATTGTTTACGTCGGCATCGGGCTTGTGCCCGATCTGCCCGAAGCTGTGGTCAGCACCGTACGGAATGTCTGCAGTGCCATCATCGTGCTGGTGCTGGCGCTGGCCATCGGTGGTTCTCTCAATCTGGTCAATACCCTGTACGCGCGCCGTGAGGATGCCCTCAGGCGCCCTGTGAAGGGCTATGTGCAGGTTGTGCAGATTGTCGTCTATCTGCTGGCAGCCATCCTGATGGTGGCAGCGCTGATCGACCGCTCACCGCTGATTCTGCTGTCCGGCCTCGGCGCCATGGCGGCGGTGCTGATTCTGATTTTTCAGGACACTTTGCTCTCGCTGGTGGCAAGCGTGCAGATTTCCTCGAGCGACATCGTACGGGTGGGCGACTGGGTGGAGATGCCTCAGCTGAATGCGGACGGCGATGTGATCGACATTGCCCTGCATACCGTCAAGATCCAGAACTTCGACAAGACCATCACCACCGTTCCCACCAAGCGTTTCATTTCCGATCCTTTCAAGAACTGGCGCGGCATGCGTGAGTCAGGCGGCAGACGCATCATGCGCCACATGCTGCTCGATCAGCACAGCCTGCACTTTCTCAGCGCTGAAGAAGTTGAGAGTCTGCGGCGCTTTCGCCTGCTGGGGGAGTATCTCGCGCAGAAGGAAGTCGAGATTCGCGAGTGGAACAAAGCGCTGGAAGCACAAGGCAATGACCCGGTGAACTCCAGGCGCATCACCAACATCGGCACGTTTCGCGCCTACGTGGAGCGCTATCTGCGCACTCACAAAGGGGTTCATCAGGACATGCCCCTCGTGGTGCGCCAGCTGACACCCACTTCGGATGGGCTTCCGCTTGAGATTTACTGCTTCACCAACACAGTGGTGTGGGCGGACTATGAGGGCATTCAGGCAGATATCTTTGACCACTTGCTGGCCATTCTTCCGGAGTTCGGACTGCGTGTATTCCAGCACCCCAGTGGCGCGGACATGCGTGAGCGAGGTCAGGGCTGAGGCAGAATCGCGTCCAGCAGTGCCAGCCCGAAGTCATCCAGAAGCGCTTCTGAACAGGTCTGTTCCTCCCCTTTGTAACGCAACAGCGTGCCGAAGGGCGGTATGTGTACGAAAAGCACCCGCAGATTTCCCGATTGCGCTTCCCTGAATTCCTCCAGCGTGTACAGCAACTCCTCGCACAGGTATGCCCCGGCGTCGACCGACAGACGAATGGGGATGCCTTGCGCGGCCAGCGCCTCACACACAGCCTCGCTGGCAAAAGAACTGAGACGCTCCTGCGGCCCTGACAGTGAATTCGGCTGGCCCTCCGGCAGTCGCCCGGCATTGTCCGCGCGTTCGCGACGGGTGTTGCGAGCTCGGGTTTCGATCCGGAAGATACCGGGTTCCCCTTCGCCCATGCTGAGGATCAGATCTGGCACCTGCGTCTGCAGGCTGCTCGCGAGAGCCTCGCGAGGTGCGCCCCAGCAGACCGGAATTTCCAGTGCCTGCAGCGTATGGCCGCGATACTGTCCGCGTCGGCACAGTGCGCGGGCAGCAACCCACGACGCATTCACCGGGCGACCGTCGAAGGGTGTGAAGCCGGTGATCAGAATGTCAGTCATGCAAACTCCTTGAAGGTCTCGGCACGCTTGCAAGCATCTTGGGCCTGAGTATGCTGGGCTGTAAAGTCAGACTTCAGGAGCTGCCCGTGAACCCTACCCACGTATTGCATGCCATGGGCCAGCGCCTGTGGGTCGACAACATCACGCGCACGATGCTCGACAGCGGCACATTGCAGCGCTATATCGACACCCTTCAGGTGACCGGTCTGACTTCCAACCCCACCATTTTCGACATGGCCATTGGCAGCGATACGCAGTATGACGCAGCCATCGCCCACAAGGCGCGGCAGGGACTGAGCGGTGAAGCCCTGTTCGTTGAACTGGCGCTGGAAGATCTGTGCCGCGCCGCTGATCTTTTCCTGCCAATGCATCGGGCGTCGGGTGGCCACGATGGCTGGGTGTCCATGGAAATTTCGCCGCTGCTGGCGCAGGACACCGCCGGTAGTCTGCAGGCCGCCAGACAGATCTTCGCTCTTGCCGGTCGTCCCAATCTGTTCGTGAAGATTCCAGGCACGCCCGAGAGCCTGCCCGCCATCGAAGCAGCCATCTTCGCCGGCATTCCCGTCAACGTCACCCTGCTGTTCTCCTGCGCCCAGTACCTGGCAGCGGCAGAGGCTTCTATCCGCGGCATCGAGCGACGTCTGGCCGCCGGGCTGTCGCCAGCGGTGATGAGTGTCGCCTCGGTGTTTGTCTCGCGCTGGGATGTGGCGGTAAAGGACAAAGTGCCAGGTGAGCTTCACAACCGGCTGGGGATAGCTGTGTGTGAGCAGACCTTTCAGGCTTCACGTGACCTGCTGGCGTCGGAACGCTGGCAGCGGCTGGCAAGTGCAGGTGCTCTGCAACAGCGCGTGTTGTGGGCAAGCACAGGCAGCAAGGATCCTCAGGCCAGCGATACGCTGTACGTCGAGGCGCTGGCCGCCCCTGATACCATCAACACGCTGCCAGAGAAAACGCTGCTGGCCTTCGCTGATCATGGCAGGCCGGGCCATGTGATGCCCTTGCACGGGGCGCAGACCCAGGCGCTGCTGGAGCGTTTCACGCATGCAGGCATCGACATCGATGCGTTGGCCGCGCAGCTTCAGCGGGAAGGTGCAGAAGCCTTCGTGAAATCCTGGCGCGCATTGCTGCTGCGCATCGCCGACAAGTGTCAGGCGCTGGCGCCCTGATCGACAATCACGTCGCGCATCTTGCCTTCCACGTACAACCACTTGCCTTTCACCCGCAGAAAGGCCGAGTGTTCGTGGTGAATGTGTGACTTGCCGTCCTCATCCACATAGGTGGCCTTGAAGTCGACCCGCCCGCGGTCGCCTTTCTGATCCTCATCAAGAATCTCCAGGCCCCTCCAGTCCAGATTCACTTCATCCAGTATCTCTGCACTCAGCGGGCCGATGGTGTTGGGGTGCCATGTCTTGAGCAGATATTTCCCATGACCGCCCAGAGCATAGGCTGTGTAGCGCGAACGCATGAGTTGTTTGGGCGTACGCGCCTGTTCCTTGCCCGAGAGGATGGGGCCACAGCAGCGAGTGAAGGGCTTGCCACTGTCACAGCGGCATGGTGCGATGGTCATGAATGACTTACCTGTTCAGGGAAGAGGGACGGTGGACGCACGCTGAGTTTCGATTTCATACAAGCCGCGCAGATAGACGCGCCACTGGGAATAGAGGTCTTCAACAGGGCCGGTCAGGCCGCTGACGTTGCGGCTTAGTTCCAGAACGGCCGGTGCAGTTTCGCTGACAAATCCGGAAGCGAGCGCGACGAACTCCTGCTCGAAGATCTTGCTCCACTTGTAGCGGTTGTAATTTTGACTGAGCGATTCAAAACTGCCGGTGCCCAGTACGGCCTCGCCATTGCGTGCTCGCTCGGCATTGTCGCGTTGATCAATCACCTGCTCGAAAGAGTACTGACGCCAGACGTCGTAGCGCGGCTTCACATCCTGATAAAGGGCTTCGTAGTACTCGTCAATGGTATCAATGAATACATTGTGTCGTGCCTGGATGTCTGCGACATGTCCCAGCAGAGGGTCATTGTTGGCTGGCAGGCGCGTGAGCGTGAGCTGGCCGGTGGCGTCTGCCTCCAGATAGGACGCGAATGCTTCGGGCGACAGGTCCGCGGCATAGCGCAGTTGTGTCACCTCCTGAATGCGTGCCAGCTCTGCAGTGCCCAGACCGTTGCGCACTGCCAGCAGGTCATTGGCGATTGCGGCATGCAGGTCCTGAAAGGGGTCCGGCCCGTCGGTGATGCCACCGTCGCGCAAGGAAGGGATGCTGTCCGGGTAGTCAGCCGTGCGCGCGATGTCGGCGTAAGGTTTGTCAAGCCAGACACGGCCGGTACTGTCGACGGCGCGCACCTGCACCAGAAGATCGGCGCCTGTGGATTCCAGAATCGTGCCTGTGATGATCAGATCGAGCGAGGGGTCGGTAGCGGGCAGCACCCGAACCACGCCCCAGTGATTGGACGTCAGCAGGGTGTGCCGCAGTGCCACCGGGAGATAGTGTGTTTCGGTATTGCGGATCTCGGCGAAAATGGCAGCGCCTGGCAACGTGATTTCCTCAGGATCTGCCTCAGTGGCAAACACCTGCACGCCGATGTCCAGCATCTGCAGTTCCGTCGGCATGCCTTGTTGCACATTGAGGGTGACACTGCCTACGGGTTGCGGGCCAGCCGGTGGCGGTGGCGTGGCACTGCCACAGGCTGCCAGCAGACTAGCGAACAGGCCTGTCATCAGCAATTTCAACGCCGCGCTGCTCAAGGTGCCGCCTCCCGGGCCGGTGCTGCCGGCGTGGTGCCATCCAGGGAGTCGTCAAGGGCGCTGCAAACCAGGCCACGACTGAGCGTCTGCACGCAGTTGATGCCGTCTCCTGGTGCCTCGTACCGCGTGTAGAAAGACATCAGATTGAACGGCGCCGAGCCGCGACTGGAGACGCTGGTCAGCATACTCAGCTCCTCGCCGCTGGGGTCGACACTGAAACGATGTTCAATGAGCACTCCTTCTGCCAGCATGATCTGGAATACCAGCTGCAGACGGTCCCAGCCGCACAATTCCGAGCCGTGGGCGCTTGAAAAGGTATTCTCGATGTCGGTGAGAGTGCTGCAAACCAGCGCAGCATCGCCCTGGCGTTCTATGCGCACTTCGTCACCGGCCTGGGTAATGCGCATGGTGGTTTGTCGGGTGATCAGCTCCGCCAGGCGTGCATGGGCGACCAGATTGCCGACCCCGCGCCGCGATCCACTCATGCCCACAGCGCCAGAGTCCCCGCGCCCTTGCTGGCGCTGCATCTCGCGATTGAGCTGGTCGATGATGCGCTGCACTTCTTCTTCCCATTTGTCACTGCGGGCAAAATCCTTCTGCCAGCTGCCCGCAAACAGTGGGCGCAGGGGAAGATCGCTGCCACTGGCGGCCGGGTCGCGCAGTACAGGCTCGTTGGCAGCGTGCAGGGCCGCCGGCACGCCGTTCAGCAACAGCAGTGCCAGCAGCGGAAAGCCGCCGCGCAGAGCGCGCAAGAGAGGGGCAAGCGAGGGGATCATCAGAGGCCTGGGTGTCCGTGGTCGGGTGGATGTGATCCGATTCTATTGAATAAGTCAGACGCATCATAGCCGGCAGCATGCCCGCTTGCTGTCCCGGTGCCTGGTGCCCGAACCATGGAACGCAGCCGGCATGGTCGCCGGCTGCGGACCGCTGGATGCAGGCGTTTACTTGCTCAGTGCGGCGCGGACGGCTGGTTCGAGGCTGGTCAGTCCCCACGCTTTGCCGGTGCTGATCGCCGACTCGAGTGGCTCACCGCCGGATTCGGCTGCGTTCAATGCACGCAGGGCGCCGACACGATTGCTGCTGGCGCAATGCACCAGTGTCGGTTGACCTTCCAGGCTGGTGAGCAGGTCCTGCAGCTTGCGGGCGTTCTCGCTGGTCACGCCATCGGCGCCAGCCACGGGAATATTGTGAAACTCCATGCCCAGTGAGCGGGCGAGCTCTGCCTCATCCCAATCTGTTTCGCTGGCGGGACGCAGGCTGATGATGTGCTTGACGCCGGATTTGGCGAGCACCTGCATCTGTTCCTGCGAAGGCTGACCGCTGGCGAACACGTTTTCCTGCGGAGTGCTGAGATTGAGAATTTGCGCACTCTGAATGGCAGCGGTGTCGACCTGGGCTTGAGCCAGTCCTGACAGCAGGGCGATCAGGGTGATGAAGCTCAGGCGGAACAATGCTGAGAGGGGACTGCTGCGGCTGCCTGCATTTTTCATGGCGGTATCCTTTTCTGGTTGAAAAGTAGTGGAGGGTCAGGACGCGAAGAGTAAAAGCGAATCGGCGCGAAGTCCATTCCGGAAGCGACAGAAATGGCGGAGTCTGGCTAGAGGCTTGGGTTTCTTTGTATGGTGCCAGGAGAGGACTCCCTTAAAATCAATATAATATTGAAAAATATAAGATAATAATTATATAAAAATCATAGATGTTGCTTTTGTTGTAGCTAAGAGGGCTTGCCGCGATTCTGGTAGAGCTATTCAGTTTGATAGATGAACGAGAGTTGATGTTCTATTTTCTCCATGCAAATCGGCCAAACCGATTCCTCCAGGCCTCGGCGCCCCTACTTATCTAAAATGGTTCCATCCAGCACATATACATACTATTTCTGAGGAACGGCTACAGATTTCTGAGTTTCAGGGTCGACAGCGTTTGTCCTACTTGCCCCCTTTACTTTTCCAAACCCTAGCCTGCGACGACCCACCCACCCGGGTACCCCCCTTTTCCAGTTTGGTACCATCCGCCGTGTATACATACTATTCCAGACGAACGATTTCATATTCTGGGGCACATATCACCCGCCACTAGTTGCCCCAATAGCTGCGTAGGCGCTCCTTAGCAATCCCGGCCTCAGTTCTGTTCTTATGTATCACATAGCAGCCAAGGTCAGCGGGGGATTTCTGTACTGTTACGTTGGCAGATGAGATTGCCGTTAATTGACTACCTTCAAAGTCCACAAACTCAAAAGCCTCGCCTTGGCTATTAAAGAGCTTGTCTCCCTTCGCTACAGCTTTGTCATCTAGGTACCGTCTGATCTGCATATTGATGGCCTCTGTGGGGTAGTTGCTGAGTTTGTATTATAAACCCGTGTGTCAAGCGTCCCCCCACCCCCTAAAATGACAAAACTTGGTTATCCCGACCCCACCCCCTGGGGTACCCCCCTTTTTTCAGTTTGGTACCATCTGGTGTGTATACATACTAAAGTAGCCGAACGTGGTAGAGCCCTTCACAATCCTCGAATGCAGCGTCGATTGGCAAAGCGTGATTAATAGGTTTCAGCCGTTTTATAACCGCCCGTGAAAACGGGGTAGAGCCCGCTGGAACAGGCAGGTCAACTACACTTCTAAAAAGAGGTGCATCGCTTGCGCAGTTAACCTAAAGTTTAAGGAAGCTAATCAATTACGGCGGAACACGACATGACAGGTATTTCTGGAACTAGTAGCAATGACATTCTTGACGGCACTATTGGTGATGACGAAGTTTTTGGTTTTGAGGGAAATGACACGATCAATGGTGGAATTGGTAACGATACGATTTATGGCGGAGAAGGAGATGATAGGTTGTATGGCGGTGAAGGCGCCGATACCTTATATGATAGTGGCGGAAATGACTATCTCTCTGGAGGTGATGGAGACGACAAAGTATATGGAGGTCCTGGAAAAGACACCATAATTGGTGGAAACGGAAATGACTATCTCTCTGGAGGTGATGGAGATGACTCCCTTGATGGAGGCGAAGGAAATGACATCTTATTTGCACTAGGCTATGCAGGGGACAAAATGCTCTCTGGTGGTAAAGGCGATGATGATATATCTGGCGGCTTGGGTAACGACACCCTTGATGGCGGCGATGGGATTGATACGCTTAAAGGTTACGAGGGCAATGATACTTACTATGTAAGAGATGTCTTTGACTACATTGACGATACTGCGGGTAATGACACAGCTTATGTTTCAGTAAATTTTGCCAAGATACCAAGCACAATTGAAAAAGTCATTTATACCGATGGTGCTTTAGCACTTCCCTATTGGATTGATGCCTTACTCGAGGATGAAGCATCAGGATCTAATTTCCAACTGTTATTAGGTACCACTAAATCATGGAAGTACTCTTTTCCATCAACGCTACCCAGTTACGATACGAATTTAGACAATGCCAAGGGCTGGACTGCTTTCAGTGACATACAAAAAGCGAGAACAAAGCAAGCACTTGAGCTAGTCACAAATATTTTCGATTTTAAATTCGTTGAATCAGAAAACCCAAGTGCACTAAATACATTTACCTTTGCAAATAATATCCAAGCAGATTCTGCTGCTTATGCAAAATTACCATCAAAGTATTTATTTGGAAGTGACATCTTCATAGACAAATCAGACGGAGTAGATAACTTTTCAGATGGAAGTTATGGTGCACTAGTACTGATACATGAGATCGGACATGCATTAGGTCTGAAACACCCTTTTACAGGAAAGGATAACGACCCACCATATTTGCCAACAGCAGAAAATAAAACATTGTGGACCTTAATGAGTTATGAAAAATCACCTGATCAATACTCTTTTAATTTCAGCCCGTTAGACATTGCAGCTCTACAGTACATCTACGGACCCAGCACTAAAGCAAGGATCAGCAATGACAAATATGTCATCTCTGAAGCCTCTAGTAACTTCATTTGGGACGGCGCGGGTACTGATACTCTCGACGCTTCTGCACTAACCCAAGGCGCATCACTTTACATGACGCCTGGCTACTGGGGTTTTGTAGGAAATGCCAAAGCCTCAACTATTACCTCTCCTGGACAGGTCACTGTGAACTTTGGAACAACTCTAGAAAATCTCATTGGGTCAGAATTTGCAGATAAATTGTATGGGAATGAGATTGCTAACGTTATTAACGGAGGGGGAGGTAACGATCAAATCACTAGCTTAGGTGGAAATGACACTATAGACGGTGGTGGTGGAAGTGACAATATAGATGGTGGTATTGGAATTGATATCGCAATTTTTCCTAGAGCGTATAAAGACTACAAGATATCTATTGGAACCGCTTCAACTAACGTAAGAGGTGATACGATAACAGACGCCATTGACACGTTAGCCAACATCGAGCGCATTAAATTCAGCGACAAAAATCTAGCCATTGACCTAGATGGCAACGCAGGCACCGT
Source organism: Klebsiella pneumoniae (assembly GCA_945877175.1). Lineage (GTDB taxonomy): Bacteria > Pseudomonadota > Gammaproteobacteria > Pseudomonadales > Pseudohongiellaceae > UBA5078. Next base: position 58,009 of record CAMCRC010000005.1, read on the forward strand.
TGCAAAGATTCTTGGTGCTTTCCTGGGCGCACCGGGGGTCAAAAGAGCCGATCTGGTTGGCGTTTGCCTCGGCTTTCTGGACGGTGGGGGGACCTACGAAGGACTTTTGCAGGAAGCAATTAATGGAGTCTTTGGGAAAAATCCAAGCGCTGAAACGTTAATCAACCACTTCTTTCAGACTCTCACTGGACAGGCCGCTCCAAAGTCCATCGTTGATAGCTATGCCCCTTTAATTATCAACGGTAGCTTGACGCCCATCGGTCTCGCGGGGCAGGTCGCTGCACACGAATTGAATCTTCAGAACATTGGCTTGGTGGGGCTAGCTAACACTGGTATAGAGTACATTGTCTAAGGTGTTGATTCGCGCGCTCGTTTGATCCAAATCCACTGCCATTTGCAACTTAGCGGTGATCCGTTGCCTGGCAAGCCCCCGATATTCTAGACACCTGACAGCTTCATAAAGTACTGCTCTTCGAACTTCGCTGGCGGCAAGCCGTTGTTGTTGCCATGTCGACGCACCGGGTTGTAGAAAAGCTCGATGTAGTTGAACACATCTGCCCGGGCTTCG
>CAMCRC010000006.1 GCA_945877175.1 Klebsiella pneumoniae
GTCGGAACCCAGCAGGAAGCGCGGGACATCGTCGCGCCCGCTCAGGAACACGCACTGCGGCGCGATGCCCAGACGCGCAGCCAAGCGCTGGAAGCGATCGGGCTTGTCCTGCCCCACCAGAAAATAGCGCACCCGGGTCCGCACTGCCGGGGGCAGCGAGGCAATGGCGCGCAGCGAACGATCCACCCCCTTCACCACGAAACCGGAGCCGACCTGCAGCACCGCCAGATGCCCCGCATCCAATCCGTGCTCGGCGCGAAACGCAGCACGCACTTCGGCGGCATTCTCGGGCGCCTGGCGATCGCGCCCGATGCCCGGAGGAATGTCGTGAAGGCGGGCGACACTCTGCGGATAGTGGTGCGCGAACTGCTGCCGCTGCAGCGGCGAAAGCAGCAGGGCATCGGTGTGGGACTGGGGGCCGAACACGGCCTGCTCGAAACGCAGGAAGTGGCGGTAGCGTGGTGTGAAGCGATAATAGAAGGCCCGTTCCTTCAGGGCGCGCTCGGCGAAGCACGGGTCGGCGGCAAAGTAGACATCCAGGCCGGGCATCCTGTTGAAGCCGATCACGGCATCCACTGGCGACTCGCGCAAGCGCTTCTGCACCTGCGTGGCGAAGCGTTCGTAACGCATGTGATTGCGAAAGGCCTTCACCTTCAGCAGCGTGATTTCCAGGGCCTCCGGTACCGGCCCTTCCCACTTCATGGTATAGACCACCACCTTGTGTCCACGCGCCGCACAGGCCAGAGCCACGCGCAGAAAGTCGCGCTGCTGGCCGCCGTAAGGGAAATACGCGTAGATGAGAAAGGCCAGGGTCATGGTGTCAACACAACCCCCTGTGGCTGATCTGCCATCAGCGCCTGCAAGGTGTTCAGCACGACGGCGGGGGGATGAGTGCTGTAGCAGGCGGGCGTCACGTCGAGCGCCTCGCCCGTGTAGGTGCAGGTCTTGCTCATGCACGGCGCGCAGGCCAGGGTGGACGACAGATGGGCCTGATGTCTTCCATAGGTGCCGGACAGCCCGGGATTGGTGGCTCCGTACAGTGAGACTGCCGGCGTTGCGAGTGCCGCCGCCAGATGCCCCAGTCCAGTGTCCACCGCCACCACTCCGTCGGCCAGCGCAATCTGTCGTGCCATGCCCGTCAGCGTCTGCCGTTCCAGAACGCTCACGCCCGCAATGCCCTGCGCGATGTCCTGCGCCCGCTGCTTCTCGACTTCACTGCCCCAGGGCAGGCGTACCGAGTAGCCCTGTTGCGTCGCCAGCAGCGCGAGATCCTTCCAGTACTGCAGCGGCCAGTGCTTGGTGGGCCACGTGGTGCCATGCAGAAACACCAGCATGCCGCTGGGCCCGGTTTTCCGACTCATGCCCATGCGTTGCAGATCAAGGCCGTAGTCGATGGTCGAAGCGTCCTGCGTATCGATGCTGTAGTTGAGCGCCCGCGAGAACAGCTCGCGCACGCGCTGCACGGCGTGCTCGTTGCGTGGCACGGAATAGACCTTGTTGTAGAACAGGGTGGCGAGGGGCTCGCGGGCGGTTCTGTCGCTCAGGCCAACGGTCAGCCCTCGGGAAAGACGGCTGATGACGCCGCTCTTGATGAGCCCCTGGGCGTCGATCACCAGATCGTAGTGTTCGTGTTTGATGTCCTTGCGAAACGCGCTGAACTCACCGTTGCGCAGGGTGCCCAGCACGTTCTTGCGCCAGCGGCGCAGGGCCACCGGAATCACCCGCGTCACCGCAGGATGCCAGCCGGGCACTTCCACGAAATTCTCTTCCACCACCCAGTCGAACTGCAGGCGACGGTTGGCGCGGCGCGCATCGGTGACGGCGGGAAGAGTGTGGATGACATCTCCAAGTGAAGACACCTTGACGATCAAGACTCGCAAAATGCGTTGCGCTCCCCGGCGACGGTAATTGGGCTGGCATTGGTCTGCGCCAGCACCTGATCCAGCGCGCTCAGCGCCAGGGTGGGCGCGAGGTCCACCAGGCAGCGTTTGTGCTGCAAGGGGCAGGTGCGTTCAAAGCAGGGGCGGCATGCAATGTCGATTGCCAGCAATTGTACGTTATCTGCCAAGGGCGGAGTAAAGTCTGCTGACGTCGAGCCGTACAGTGCCACGATGGGTCGCCCAAGTGCCGCAGCGACATGCATCAGGCCCGAGTCATTGCTGACCACAGCCGTTGCCACGGACATGATGTCGATGGCCTGGGCCAGCGAAGTTCTGCCGGTCAGGTCCTGACAGAACGGCTGCGCGCTGGCGGGCAGGCCGTTGCGGACCTGTGTCGCCACCGGCCCATCCTTCGCCGATCCCAGAATCCACACTTGCCAGCCTGCGGCAATGCGGTCGGCACAGACGCTGGCGTAGTGCTGCGCGGGCCACTGCTTGGCATCGCCGAACTCCGCACCCGGACAGATTGCGAGTACCGGCTGCGCCTGATGCAGGCCCAGGGCGCCGAGCGCCGCCTGTACATCGTCAGGTTGCGTCACCAGTCGCGGGCGCGGCAGCGGCGCCGGCAAGGCCTGCCCCGCCGGACGCCCCAGTGCCACAAAGCGCTGCACCATCATGGGCAGCGCCTTCTCGTCCAGATCGCGCACATCGTTGAGCAGCAGGCCGCGGGATTCCCCGCGCCAGCCGGTACGCCGAGCGCTGCGCACGAACAATGTCAGCAACGCCGACTTGAAGGAGTTGGGCAGCACGATGACCTGCTCGTATCCCTCCTTGCGCAGCGAGTGTCCCAGCCTGTAGCGCCCCCGCAGATTCAGTTCGCCGTGCTGGAAAGGCAGGTCGATGGCACGGCGCACTTCGGGCATGCGCACCAGCAGTGGCCGGCTCCACGCCGGCGCCAGCACATCGATCGCCAGCGGGGTGCCCGCCGCACGTGCGTCGTTCTGCAGGCTGATGAACAGGGCCTGCGCCATCACCATGTCGCCTACCCAGGACGGCCCGACAATCAGAATACGGCGACTCATGCGGCCTCCGTCCCGGCAAACAGCGTGTCCCAGATCTGCGAGACCGCGCTCTGGAAATCCGCCAGCGGACGCGGCGTCTCCTCGCTGTCGCGGTGCTCCAGTGCAAACTGGTGCAGCGCCGAACGCAGCGAAAGATAAGCGTCGGTGAGCAGACGGAATTGCTCGATGCTCAGCAGCTCGCAGGCGTGGGCTGTTTCCAGAATGCGCACATTGTCGGGCCAGGCCAGCAATGCGGGATGTTCGGCACTGTGGGCCAGCACCAGGTATTGCACCATGAATTCAATATCGACGATGCCGCCGCGCCCGTGCTTGATGATGAAGGACAACTTGTCACGCTCGGCCGCCGGCTTCTTCGCGAACTCATCGCGCATGCGCTGGCGCATGGCCGTCACCTCGCGGGCCAGCGCTTGGCGATCACGCTCCTTGCCCAGAGTCAGAGCGCGCAGCCGGTCGAACTCGGCCTGCAGCGCCTTGCTGCCTGCCACGGCCCGCGCCCGCACCAGGGCCTGGTGTTCCCAGGTCCAGGCTTCATTGCGCTCGTAACTGGCGAATGCTTCCATGGAACTGACCAGGAGTCCCGACTCGCCCGAGGGCCGCAGGCGCATGTCCACCTCATACAGCTTGCCGGACACCGTGTAGGTGCCCAGCATGGTGATGACGCGCTGCGCAAGGCGCGTATAGAACTCGCGACTGTTGATGCTGCGCTGACCTTCCACGACGTGGGTGTCCAGCTCCAGCGCCCCGTCGTGCAGGAACACCAGGTCCAGATCAGAGATGTAGCTGAGCTCGATACCTCCCAGCTTGCCGTAACCAAGGACCACGAAATCCATCTCGCCATGGCGGCCCTGCTTGTTGCGCGGGTAGCCGTGCTTGCGCACCAGGAACTGCCAGCTGAGCGCAAGCACCTGCTCAAGTACGGCCTCGGCGGTGAAGGTCAGGTAGTCACTGACCTTCATCACGGTGAGACGGCCACTGATCTGCGCCGCCGCTACCTGCAGGGTGTGCGACTGCTTGAAATAGCGCAGGGTCTCCATCTGCTCTTCGAAATTGTCGGGGTCGATGCGCAGCAACTGCTGCGTGAGTTCTTCCTGCAACACGGCCTTGACCGGGGGCTCGTCGATACCGTCCAGCAACTCGTCCAGCAGCACCGGGTGCTTGCTCAGAAATTCCGTGACGAAGGGACTGGCCGTGCACAGCTGCACCACTTCCCGCAATGCATTCGCATTTTCCAGCAGCAGCACCAGATAAGCGGTGCGCCGGCTGACGGCCGTGATCAGCTGCAGCACGCGCTCAAATGCCAGACTCGGCGTTCCGGAATGCGCCACGGCCTGCAGCAGCACCGGCATGAATCTCTCGAAGCGTTGCCGGCTCTCGGTGGGCAGTACCAGAAAGGTCTTTTCCCGACGGAAGCCATGGATGCGCACGGCGGTGCCGGCGGGGTCATCGAAACCGTGTTCGGTCAGGAAGGCTTCAGCGGCGGAGCGGCTCATTTCTTCTCGCCACAAGCTCCCCCAGTCAGTGTCCTCCAGCGCCACCGCGGCAGGCTTGCCTTCGTCTTCAGCATGAATCACTTCGGCGAAGTGCTGACGCACGCGGTCACGGTGCCTGTCGAGATCGGCAAGCAACGTCTGCCAGTCTGCAAAGCCCATGGCCAGCGCTACCCGCTGCTGTTCGAGGGCATCGGTCACCAGCATCTGTGTCTGCTTGTTGGCCAGGCCCTGCAGCTTGTGTTCGAGGCTGCGCAGAAACGCATAGGCATCGCGCAATTCCGAGACGGTCTGCGCCGGCAGATACTGATTGTTGGCCAGCACTTCCATCGCCTTGTAGAGCGAGGCTTCCTGCAGACGCTTATCACGACCGCCGTGCACCAGCTGCAGAGCCTGCACGATGAATTCCACTTCGCGAATGCCACCCGGCCCCAGCTTGATATCCATGCTCAGGCCTTTGCGGCGCACCTGCTTGTTGATCTGCATTTTCATGCTGCGCAGCGACTCGAAGGCCGAGAAGTCGAGATAGCGGCGGTACACGAACGGCCGCAGGCGCTGCAGCAATTCCTGGCCTTGTGCCAGGTCGCCCGCGACGATGCGGCCCTTGATCAATGCGTAGCGCTCCCAGTCGCGTCCCTGACTCTGATAGTAGTTTTCCATGGCGTCGAAGCTGCACACCAGTGCCCCTTCGCTGCCATAGGGCCGCAGACGCATGTCCACGCGATACACAAAGCCGTCACTGGTCACTGTGTCGAGTGCATCGATCAGGCGCTGTCCGAGGCGCACGAAGAACTGCTGATTGACCAGGGGCTCGCCCTGCACACGAAGCGTCTCGCCGCCTTCGGGAAAAGCGAAGATCAGGTCAATGTCGGACGACAGATTCAACTCATGCGCGCCCAGCTTGCCCATGCCGATCACTACCATGCGCTGTGGCTCGCCGCTGCGGGCGCTCCGCGGCTCGCCCCACTGCCGCACGCCCCAGGCATGCAGCACCTGCAAGGCATTGTCGATCTGCGCGTCCGCAAGCGAGGAGATGTCTGCACAGATCTCCTTCACATCGGCCAGTACACACACATCCCGCCAGATGATGCGCAGCATCTGGCGCTGCTGGTATAGCCGCAGCAGGCGCTTGAGCATGGCCTCCTGTTCGGCCGGCGCTGCAGCCTGCAGCGCTGCAAGTCGTGCCGCCAGCTCGGCGTGGAAGTCCTCCTTGCCAGTGCGATCGAGTTCACCCGAGGTCTTCAGATCGACCAGAAGCGTGGGATTCTGCACGCACAGAGTCGCCGCATAGTCGCTGGCGCACCAGACGCGGACGAGCTGCTGCGCGAACGCGGCGTCGGCGGCCACCAGGGCAGTCAGGGAGGGGTTGCCGGGCTCCGTGGCTTCCTTCTCGAGGAGACGTTGCCAGTACCGTTCCAGAATGGTGGCGATGGGGGTGGGGAGGTGGTTCAAAGCAATCATCAGTTCTCTCAGTCTTCTTCATCGGTGTCTGGCGGTGTGGGCGAAGCGCGGTGCCATGCGCCGGTCCGTGTTTACTTGGCGTTGCTGGCAAGGGGTAGGCCTGTGGGGGGGGGGTGTTTTCGCAGACACGCCGTGAACCCATCCATGGGGGCTCGCCTGTCGCCGTCCTGGCGACAGACGGTCTGCTCCGTCACCCTCCCCCCACAGGCCTACCCCTTGCCCTCAGCCCAGTGCCAATTCCCGGCGCGTGGCGCTGCGCTTCGCTCACGGCGGCAGACTCCGGTGCAGAACGTCTTGGTCGCGGGGCGGAGGTGCGGCAGGCGAACGCCCTGACAGCGCATCGTATGGCACGGCGTTCGAATACGCTCCGCCGCGCACCCGGAATTACGCGTTGCGGTCTGCAGAGTGTCGGGCGCGGGAGCCCTTGCGGACCGTCTGCCGCAGGGACAGCGGCAGGCGAGCCCCCATGGATGGGTTCACGGCGTGTCCGCAAGGGCTCACGCGCCTGGCACTCCACCTGCTGACAACACGAACTCAGCCCTCACCCACCCCTGCAACACGCAATACCTCACTCACCGTGGTCTGTCCCGCCGCCACCTTCTGCGCCCCGCTCAAACGCAAACTGCGCATCCCTTCCTTGTAAGCTTCCTGCCGCAATTTCGGCAGATCTGACTTCTCATCCGCGAAACGCTGCAGCGTCTCCGTCATCGGCATCACTTCATAGATGCCCTGCCGACCCTTGAATCCTGTTTCGCGACATTCCAGACAACCCACGCTGGTGGCTACACTTTTTGGCAGTCGCACTTTCCACGGGTTGGTCAGCACTTTCCAGTCCTCTTCACCGATGCTCGCCTCGCCCTTGCAGTGCGGACACAGCACGCGCACCAGACGCTGTGCCACGACGCCCACAACAGTCGCCTTGATCAGATAGGGCGCCACGCCCAGCTCCAGCAGACGGGTAATCGCCGAGGGCGCGTCATTGGTGTGCAGGGTGGTAAACACCAGATGGCCCGTCAGCGCGGCCTGGATCGCCATCTCGGCGGTGGGCAGGTCGCGCACCTCGCCAATCATGATGATATCCGGGTCCTGCCGCAGCAGCGCCTTCACGCCGGTGGCGAAATCCAGATCAATATTGTCCTGCACCTGCATCTGGTTGAAGCGCGGCTCCACCATTTCTATCGGGTCTTCTATGGTGCAGACATTCACTTCTTCCGTGGCCAGCAGCTTCAGTGTGGAATAAAGCGTCGTGGTTTTGCCGCTGCCTGTGGGGCCGGTGATGATGACGATGCCGTGATGATGGCCGATGATGGTTTTCCAGCGCGCCAGGTCTTCGCCCAGAAGGCCGAGGGTCTCGAAGGGTCGCAGCAGCACTTCGGGATCGAAGATCCGCATCACCAGCTTCTCGCCGAAGGCCGTGGGCAGCGTGGACAGCCGCAGCTCAATTTCTTCGCCGCTGGGGCTCTTGGTTTTCAGGCGTCCATCCTGCGGTCGGCGCTTCTCGGCCACGTTCATGCGCCCGAGAATCTTCAGACGGCTCGTCACCGCATTCATCACCTGCATGGGCAAGGCATAGACCGTGTAGAGCACACCGTCTATTCTGAATCGTACGTTCCCTTTTTCGCGACGCGGCTCGATGTGAATATCACTGGCGCGCTGGTCGAAAGCGTACTGCAGCAGCCAGTCCACAATGCTGACGATGTGCTGGTCATTGGCCTCCGGGTCCTTGATATTGCCCAGCTCCAGCATCTGCTCCAGATTGCTGAGACCTGGCACGTTCTTGCTGCCGGTGCGCGAGGCCTGACTGATGGAGTTGGCAAGGCTGTAAAATTCCGTGGCAAGGCGCCTTATTTCCAGCGGATTGGCCACCACACGGCGAATGCGTTTCTGCAGCACTTGTTCCAGATCGGCTTCCCATGAGGTGATCCACGGCTCGGTGCTGGCAATCAGCACTTCGTGCGCGCGAACTTCCACGGCCAGAATGCCGTGGCGCTGGGTGAAGGCGTAGGACATGACTTGTGTGATCTGTGCCACGTCGATCTTGAGCGGGTCGATGCGAAAGTAGTCCTGTCCGGCCTGTTCGGCGAGCAGTCGCGTGAGTGCTTCGATGTCGAGCGTGCGGTTCGGGGGAGCGAGATCAAGGAGGTTCTGTTCGGCCAGCCAGGCGAGGACGGGTTTGCGCAGGGCATCGCGGTCACGACGCAGCGCCAGCAGCCCCTGAGCGGCGTCTTCAGCGACGTGACCGGTAGCAACGAGCGCGGCCACAAACCCCGCCAGATCCACTGGTGTGCCGGGCGCTTTGTCCAGTTTCTTCGAGCTTGTGGTCAAGCTCATGGTCTGTCTCCTGCACCCGGTTTGTCGCTGTCCTGAAGTTGGCAACAAGTTTATACTGCGCGGCATCAATTACAACCCGGGTGGAAGCGAGCCCGGCTGTGAGAGCGATCGCATCTGGTGGAGCGGATTCTGCTGTGGGAGCTGATTCTGCTGTGGGAGCGAGCCCTGCTCGCGAACAGACGCTGATTCGGTCAGTTCGCGAGCAAGGCTCGCTCCCACAACAGGGTACAGTCCAACAGCTGGGTTCGCTCCCCCAACAGAGCGCTCTCCGACAATCCGCCTTTCCCTCTGGAAATTCCAATGCTGCTGTACCGACTCTCGAACCTCACCCTCGCCTATGGCGACAAACCCCTGCTGGATGGGGTCGATCTCACCATTCACAAGGGCGAGCGCATCGGCATCCTGGGCCAGAACGGCGCCGGCAAGTCCAGCTTCATGAAGCTGCTCTGTGGCCAGGCACTGCCAGACAGCGGCGAACTGTGGAAGGCTGGCGGCTTGCGGGTGGCCTATCTGGACCAGAACCTGCCGGCGCTGAGCGACGAGACGGTGTACGACTACGTAGCCGGAGGCCTGGACGAGCTGGGCGACCTGCTGCGCCGCTACCATGCAATGACCCACAGCGATGCCGACAGCATCGACTGGAGCGATCCGCGTCAGCTCGACCTCATGGCCGAGCTGCAGCGCCAGATCGAGGCCCGCGACGGCTGGGCCTTTCAGCATCGCATCGACAGTGTGATCGACAGCCTGAAGCTGCCACCCGATTCCCTCATGCGTCATCTGTCCGGGGGCAGCCGCCGCCGCGCAGCGCTGGGCCGCGCGCTCGTGTGCGAGCCCGATCTGCTGCTTCTCGACGAGCCCACCAACCATCTGGACATTCCCACCATCGAATGGCTGGAGAAGCACCTGAACGGTTTTAACGGCGCTGTCCTGGTCATCAGCCACGACCGCCAGTTCCTGCAACGCATCACCAACCGCATCATCGAAGTGGATCGCGGCAAGCTGCGCTGCTGGGACTATGACTACGAGAGCTTCCTGGTCTTCCGCGATCAGCAGCTGGATGCCGAAGACAAGTTCAACAGCGAGTTCGACAAGAAGCTGGCGGAAGAAGAAAAGTGGATCCGCACCGGCATCAAGGCCCGCCGCACCCGCAACGAAGGCCGCGTGCGGGCGCTTGAGAAGATGCGCGTTGAGCGCCAGGAACGCCGTGAGCAGACGGGCAAGGCCCGCTTCGAACTGGAGTCCGCCAACGCCTCGGGCAAGATCGTCATCGAGGCCACCAAGATTACCCACGGCTACGGCGATCACACACTGATCCGCAATTTCTCCACCCGCATCATGCGCGGCGACCGCATCGGCTTCATCGGCGCCAACGGCACGGGCAAGACCACCTTGCTGAAGATTCTGCTGGGCACGCTGCTTCCCGATGAGGGCGAGGTGAAGATCGGCACCAATCTGGAACTGCTCTACTTCGACCAGCTGCGCAACCAGCTGGAGCTGGACAAGTCGGTCATCGACAATCTGTGCGAAGGCCGCGACTTCATCGAGATCAATGGCAAGCAGCGCCATGTCATCAGCTATCTGCAGGACTTCCTGTTCGCGCCGGCCCGCGCACGCCAGCCGGTGAAGTCCCTTTCGGGCGGCGAGCAGAACCGCCTGATTCTGGCGAAGCTGTTCAGCAAGCCGGCCAACCTCATCGTGCTGGACGAACCCACCAATGACCTGGACATGGAGACGCTGGAGCTGCTGGAAGAGATTCTGCTGGAGTTCAACGGCACCATCCTGCTGGTCAGCCACGACCGCCGCTTCCTCGACAATGTCGTCACCAGCAGCATCGCCTTTGAAGGCAACGGCGTGGTGCAGGAGTATGTGGGGGGCTATCAGGACTGGGTGAATCAGGGCGGGCGCCTGGTGTCGTTCATGGATCAGGAGAAGGAGTCGAAGGCGCAGGCGGCCAGCGCGGCCAAGGCGGCGGCAGAGCTGGTGGCGAAGGCGCCGGAAAAGGCTCCGGCCCCGAAACTCAGTTTCAAACAGCAGAAGGAACTGGAACAGATCACGAAGGACATCGAGAAGATGGAGGCAAAGATCGCGGCGCTGACCGAGACGATTGCCGATCCGGGCTTCTATGCCCAGGCGCAGCCCGCCATCGATGCGAAACTCAAGGAACTGTCCACGGTGCAGGCGCAGCTGGATGAGCGCTATGCCCAGTGGGAAACGCTGGCGTAACTGCTACTCCACTATCTTGATCCAGCTCCCCACCTCAGGGTTCCCCGTCGGGTAATAGCCATTGAGCAGACGCAGCGTCTCTTCCGGGTAATTGCCGACGGGGCTGATGCGCGCCAGTTCCGGCCAGCTGAAGCCCTCGCCCACCTGCACGTAGCGGATGCGGCTCTCGTTCCCCGAGAAGCGTTCGTTGGCCTGAATGGAGCGGAAGGTGCGGATGGAGGCCAGCAGCTGGGCGTCGAACGCCTCGGCCTGAGCGGTATCCTGGATGTCTCCCGTAATGATGAACACGCGCGGCCCCAGGTAGAGCACAGCGACGCGCTGCAGCCTGCCTTCCTTCTGGGTGGTGCCGGTGTAGCCCAGCAGCCGGAACTGTTCCAGGGGCTCGGACTTCTGCAGATCGGTGATGCCAAGATTCTCGCGGATATACAGCCGCGGCTCCTTGTTCTCCTGCATGCGCTGCACATCGACCCGCAGACTCAGCGTGCCCTCGGTGTTGCTGCCCGACACGGTGGTGGGCGTTTCCGTCAGCGCCCAGCTGTCGGGGAACACCATCGTGTAGCCCAGCAGCGTCTGGTAATAGCGATTGCGGGCCTCGGTGCCCGTGGTGGCCTGACTCTCTCCCACCACCAGACCGTCCATCTCAGTGCGGAAGCGGGTGTCGTCGACCAGTGTGGCGGCCGACTCGGGAAGCGCGCCGACGCTGGCGATGGCCTCCTGCAGACGCGTGTCATTGCGCGGGTGGGTGGCAAACAGGCCGTGGTAGCTGGGCTGCTCATTCGCCACCTTGGTGTTGAAGTCCTCCTGGTTCTTGAGCACGGTCACCACCTTGATGACAGCCTGCGGGTCATAGCCCGCCTTGAGCACGTACTCGGCCCCCAGGGTGTCGGCCTCCAGCTCGTGTTCACGGCCAAAACCGCTCAGCCCGGCCTGGGCCCACAGCGAGCTCACGTCCATGATCTGCGACCCGATGTAGCCACTGCCGGTGGCCACGGCGGCCACGATGCCGCCCACGCCCGCCGCGATGTTTGCCAGCCGCCCGCTGGACTGCTGCTGCACGGCGTGCCGCGCCGTGATGTGGCCGATCTCGTGGCCCAGCACGGCAGCCAGTTCAGCCTCGGAATTCAGAAAGGACATCAGCCCGCGGTTGATGTAGACATAGCCGCCCGGCAAGGCGAACGCATTGATCTCGGGGCTGTCGATGACGGTGAAGGTATAGGTCAGGTCGGGGCGGTGGCTGGCGGCGGCCAGGCGCTGTCCCACTTCGTTGACGTAGGCCACCAGGTCAGCGTCCTGCACCACGGCCATGGTCTCCATGACCTTGTTGTGCTCTTCCAGACCGATCTCCAGTTCGCGCTTCTCGGACATCATCACGAGATTGCCCTGCCCCGTGGCCGGATTGACCGCGCAGGATTCAAGAACAAGAAGACCCGCCAGCGCTATGCTGAGCGCACGAACACCGCGTATGGAAGGGGAAAGACTGCTCATGGTTCACCTGCTGGTTTGAAGATCAATCGCCGTTGACGAACTGCTGCAGCTGCGTGGCAAGGCTGCTGCAGGCATTGGCTTCCACCCGGGCAATCAGGGGAATGGGCACGACCACGGCCGGGACATAGGACTGGCCGGTGGCATCGGTACTGATGGTGCCGACGTTGGCAAACGAGGAAACGTCCCAGACGCGGGCATCGAAATTGGAGTCATCTTCCCACGAGCCGAAGCCGAAGCAGCCGCCACCGCCCGGGCCGACGGCACAGGAAATGGAGCCGGTGCGATTGGAGGTCTCAGTCTGGCCGTCCAGCCACACGATGTAACGCACGCCATATTCTTGAATCTTGCCAGCCACCAGGGGCTCTTCCATCAGGGCCTGCAGATCGCTCGTGCGCAGAGGCGCAGTGCGGGGCTCAAACCACGGGAAGAGAGAGTCCACGAATTCCTGCTCGGGAATCACACGAATGGCTCCCGTGCCGCGGGCCACACGATCCCCCACACAGTTCACGAACTCTTCCCGCGTCTCGTAGGTGCTGCCCTGACGACGCCCGAGAATCACGATGGACTGATGCGACTCGATGCCTGTCTCCCCCTGGCGAAACTCGTCCACCGTGGTCGTCGTGCATCCTGCCAGCAGCATCAACAGCAGCCAAAGAGGAAACCCCTGTCGGACCACTTGTCTGGTATCCATAATTGCCTCGGTTGAAATACTAGTTGGTCACCACATTCTGTTTGCTGGCCAGCCAGTCCCGCACTTCGGGAACGGCGCTGAAACTCAATGTAAAGTTCGATGCCAGATCGCGCAGGGCGCTGACCGTGGCATCGTTGATGCCGCCCTCGGCGGACAGCAAGTTCTCGGTGGGGGTCTTGCCGTAGGAGGTCAGCACCCAGTCCGCGATATACGCTCCGTCCGGGCCAAGCAGACGCATGTTGTACTTCACCCACACCTCATAGGCGTCCAGGCGCGTCTTCTGGGGAAGTGCCAGTTGAAACTCCTCGATGCTGGGAGCAAACACCGCATCCACGCCGGCGTCGCTGGCGTCGTCCATCGAATCCAGCACTACCACGCGCTCGAACATGGCTGGCAGCAGGGAACCGAACAGCTGCACGTGGGTCTGACCGCTGGCCACCCGGTATTCTTCCTGGCCAGTCTCCGTATACTCGATATAAAGGAAATTGCGCAGGTCCTCGTCGAAATAGAGGCCCAGCGTGAGAGGAATCTTGCGCACCGCGGGGGTGGGATAGTTGCCCTCCACCACCAGCGAGTTGACCCCGCAGGCTCCCAGCAGCAGGAGCAGTCCTGCCAGCATCACGGCCTTCGCCGAGCGTCTGCCTGTCATCATATTGTTCCCTGTGACTGCGAGCATCGTGCCTCTCTTTACGACGTGGTCGTGTTGAAGGTCTATTCGAAACTGTTCAATCCCACAAAGGTACCACCATTGCGTTGCGTCAGCTCGCGCATCAGGTTCGCATAGCGGTAAACGCTTTGATGGTAGCGGGGCTCCAGGGCAAAGATGACCGGAAATCCCACCCCGTGAATGCGGACCATGGGGTTGCCGTTGGCATCCTTGGCATTGAGCCGGTCGATCGTGCGCAGCACCTGGGTGACGGAACCGCCCTGCTGGAAATCGTCGCCCATCACATAGATGCTGATCTTGTGATCGGGCGTGTAGTAAGTATTGATGGCGGCCGTGACTCCTTCCACCGGGCTGCTGTTGCTGAACGGACTCCAGTTGCGCAACGTGTTCATGATGGTGGTGCGCCGCGCCGGCGTATCCGGAATCCATTGCCCGCGGAAGGAATCGAACATGTAGTCACCCATGTCGTTCATGATCTGGATGCCTTTGACTTCAGGGTACACATCCAGCGTGTCGTTGATCGTCTGCAGCAGTTTGGGCCAGGCGTTCTGAAACATGCTGCCCGAAGTGTCGATCACGAAGATGATGTACTCGCTGTCCACCGGGATGCCGCCCACCAGATTGTTGCGGCGTGTGAACTCCTGCCCCAGCAGGCGTTCCATCTCGGCTGTCAGTGACTGCTTGGCACTGGACAGGCGCTGGGCCTCGACGATACGTTCGTCGGCAATGCTGGTGGAGCTGTTGTAACGGCCCTGCACGGCATACAGCTCCCGTTGCAGATTGGCGATGCGCTCCTGATAGGCAGAGAGCTGCTCACGCTTGGCATTCAGGTCACGATTCACCACGGTGGTCTCGCCGCGAATTTCGAACAGCTGCTGCTGCAGGTCGAGAATTGGCATGCCCTGCGGCACGACGGCGGACTCGACGGATGTCGGTGGCGAGCTGTCGGTAATCAGCAGCAGCAGGATCATCGCCCCGAAGCCGCAGGAGATCACGTCGAGGAAAGCGATGCTCGAAGCATCGGTATCGGAGTCGTCACTTCGTCGTCTGGACATTACGGCCAATCTCGGGCGGGACTGAGGAACGAACCTTTGGTCATCTGAGCAAGCTGCCAGTAGGCTGCCGTTGCGCTCGGATCTCCTTCCAGGGGCAGAAGTATCACATTCACGGGGACGCGGTTGGGAAGATACTCTACCGCGTCCTCGAAAAGTTCAAGCCTTTTTGCCGGTGTCACCAAGGTGTCATTCGAGCGCACCTCAGACAGCGTGGGCAGCCCGTCGGTGATGAGATAGATATTGTCCGGCGGCGGAGAAAGCCGGGCGGCCGCCTGGAAGACTTCCGCCAGATTGGTGCCGTTGGCGGGCACGAACTGCCGTACACTTTCCATCGTGGCATTGAGCTGGTCGCGGTCTGCCACCTCCAGCCAGGCGCCTTCTGTTCCTGCGATGGCCGGCGTGACATCCGTATTGAAACCGTACACCTGATACTGACTGGCCACCGGCATCTGACTGCTGATCCATTCCACGGTGCGCACGGCCCGCTGCCATTTTTCGGCGCTGCGCTTGCTGTCTTCGGACATGTTGCGCGTGCGCAGGATGTTGACCAGCGTCTCGTCCAGCATGCTGGCGGAGGTGTCCACCAGGATCAGTACGCGGTTGCCCCCGAGGAACATACCCGTCAGGTATTGCCTGTCGCCCTCGCCGACGAAGGCGCGTGCGCTGGTACCTGTCTGCTCCACCGCGCTGGCCTGCAGGCGCAACAGCTCTTCCTCAAGAGACTGAATGTCGGCGCGCAGCCGCTCCAGACTCTCTTCACTTGCCACGGTATTCTCCAGCGCAGCCAGCTGATCGAGGAAGTTGTCTATCTCGTCCTGAATGCGGTCAGCCATTCCCTGGGCTTCCACCATTTCGAAATCGACCTCGGCCAGAATATTGCGGGCACGCACGAGGTTCTCTTCACCAACACGGATCTCTTCTTCCAGCAGGCGCACTTCCGCCGAAGTGTCTGTCTCTGTGGACTGCTGCTCTTCACTGATCTGATGGTCCAGAATCAGGAAGATCAGCACCACGGCGCCGAAGCCACACGACATCACGTCGAGGAAGGCCAGGCTCATGGGACTGAAGGCGCCGCGTCGCTTTCTACTCATCGCCGTCCTGTACCCTGATCACGTCTATCGTCATGTCGCTGCCAGCCGCGCCCAGCCTGTCGCCAGGCACCAGACGATGGGCGCCATGAACCGGCACACCATTGATCTGCAGCCCGGCGGCCTTGTGCACGGCAAAGTGGCCGTCTTCCCGGGTGATCTCGCCAAGGCATTCCCCAGGCTGTTGCTCACGGCGATCGTGCCGGCTCAGCAGCAGCGTGCCGTCGCCCGTGGCGGAGAGACAGATCTGCAAGCCGTCGCGCAAGCGCCGCGCCTGATGTCCCAGCAGCAGATGCGTGGGCAGCGGCACGTGGCCATGGTGCAGTTTTGCCGGTGCGGGACGCCCCGCCACGCGCAGCCGGGTGATGTATTGAATGGCATCCGGGGCACTGACCAGCGCTTCGCCGTACTGACGGCAGACGCGGCTGATGGCATTCTCGTCGTGACTGCCAAGCCCGCGCACGCCGTCCCCGACGTGGGCACGCAGATAGTCGACGAAGCCCGGCAGTGCCTGCAGACGCTCGGACACCAGCAAGGTGCTGCTGCCCAGCGGGTCCAGCGCCACGATCTGCTGCAGCACTTTCTGATACAAGGGCTGCAGGCGGCTCTGCAACGCGCTGCGGGGCAGCCGGGCCTGATGCACCGTGTTGTTGTGTTCCAGACGAATCAGCAGGCTGGGGCGTGCCTCTTCCTCTGCACTGGCCAGATTCCCTGCTTCCAGTTCGCCGTCTTCCAGCAGCCAGGCAGGCAGCCCGTCCAGGAGTTTCTGCTCGGACTCGGCATTGTGCTGGGGGTTGAAACGGCACTGCTGAATGAACGCCGTGGTGAACAACTGCAACAGGCTGTCGCTGAGATTCACCCAGCCGGCCCCAGGCACCAGCGCCACGTTCTCGCGCACGACATCGTCGCCCTGGCGCTGCAGGCGCGTCAGCACCACCTGGTGCAGATGCAGGTCGGCATGGATCACGTTTTCCTGACTGGTCTGCTCGAGCACGGCCGCCAGGCTGCTGTCGACAATGCCCACGGCCTTGAGGGGGCTCTGCTTCAGGAGGCCCAGCAGAATGCCCAGCTGCTGCCGCGAAAAACTGCCCGGCACTGCCAGCAGCACATCACCCGCCAGCTCCGCCGTGGCGGCCAGATCCTGCAAGTGTGAGAAGGCAATATCGGCGTTGTGACGGAAATGGCCGACGGGGCGCGCGAATGGGTCGAGACTTAGTTTGTGCCAGAACTGATTGAAGCATTGCAGCGGATTGAGCCGGCTCTGGCCCCGTGCGCGCTCGCCGAACTCGATGCCTCGCGGCAACACGAGTGCGTAGCCGGGGCTGCTCAGCAGCACGCCGGACTCGTCACTCAGGCGCAGCCCGGCATCATTGAGTTCGAGAACGCGAAGTGTCATTCAAGTGCTTCCTTCTCGGGAACCTGCAGGTAGCGCAGCAGATGATCATCACAATAGCCCTGGGTATCGAGCACCAGGCGGTCCTGCAGCAGCAACAGCTGGTGCAGCAGGAACATCAGCAGAATGCTGGTCACCAGCGCCACGAAAGTGGAGTTGAACGCCACGCCCAGACTGACTGTCACACCAAGAATGTCGCCACTGACCGCCTGGTGCGCCTGACTCAGCGCCGCGCCGATGCCGCGCACCGTGCCGATGAAGCCGATGGACGGAATCGCCCACGCGATGTAACGCACGATGCTCAGCTCGCTGTCCAGCCGGTCGGACTCGCTGCTGCAGATGTCCTTGATGGTGTTCGAGGCGTCCTGAATGCTGCGGGTGCTGCCAAATCGGTGCAGGCCGGCGAGCAGCGCACGGGGCAGCAGGAACACGCGCTCCTGGTCTGGCAGAGCCTGCACGGGGCGAGCGTAGTGACGGGCATCATCCGGCAGAATGCTGGTGCCCTCGGAGACCTGCAGCAGCTCGCGGTCCAGCAGGGCGCGTTCCTGCAGCACGCGACGGCCCTTGAGCCCGATGATCGACAGTGCCCAGAACATCAGGATGATGCAGGTTTCCTGCTCGAGGTCGCGCAGGATGACGTACATGGAGCGCTCGGCCACATAGGTGTCATCGGCAGCCTGCAGCGCGGCCTGCTGTTCCAGAATCAATGCCGCGTTGGGCAGAATGACTGCAACATACACGGCGTGGACCACGATCACGCAGATGATCAGGGCGAAGACCTGGTAGATCACTTCGGAGAGGTAGTTCTGCTTCATGCACGAGCCCTTGTGTCAGGTTTGGTTTCAGGGAAAGCGGGGCGCTCCGGCGCCTCAGATGTCGACCGGGAACGAAGCACCCAGATCCTGCGACAATTGCTCCGTAGGAATGAAGCGGCCAGGTGAATTGTCAGGATCATCGCCTACCTGGGCGATATCCTGGGCGTCCGGATCGAGGGCATCGTCAGGCATGGCAGCGCCATCATCGGCCTGGTCTGCCTGCTCCACCGGAGCCGCAGGCTGCGCCGCAGGTTCGGGTTCGACAGCAGCGGCCTGGCCAAGCGCCTGTCCGGCACTCAGACCGAGCAGCAGAGCCATGGTGAACGCAGCCATGATATGGGCAGTCTTCATCGTTCATTCCTCCAGGTAACGGGCAATTCTGAAGCCCAGATCATTGCGCGCCACGTCACCGAAATCGCGATAGGACAGGCGAATTTCCGTGACACTGCTGTGCGCCCAGCTTGAGCCCTTGATGGTGTGATAGGCCCCGGATGTCGGGCCGAGCGGGTCCACTTCCACTGTCGTGCCCAGGGTCAGCATGGTGCCATAGAAGTCGTGCACCCATTCCGAGACATTGCCGGCCATATCGTACATGCCCCGCCCATTGACCGGGAACTGACCGACCGGAGCCGTGCCCAGATAAGTGTCGTCATAGCCGGAGAGGTAGGCGCCCATGAAGCTGCGCACCGACATGTCCGCGAAATTGCCGGCGCGTTCGGGCGGCGGCATCTGTTCTCCCCATGGAAAGCGGAGGGTGTTGCCATTGCCATCGGTGCGGGCTGCCCACTCCCATTCGGCTTCCGAAGGCAGGCGATAGCCCGTGGCGTCGGGGTTGAAGCCAGTCACCTGGTCGCCTTCCACCTGATAGAAAAGCGGCAGGCCTTCCTGCTCGCTCAACCAGTTGCAGTACAGGGCCGCATCCTGCCAGGTAACCTGCACGACGGGCTGGTTGTCGAGGTCGATGGTTTGTCCCTGCAAGGTGCCGGATGAATGCTCGGCCCGGAACTGTTTGAACTGCAGATTGCTGACCTCGTGGGCCGACAGGTAGAAGGGGCGCTCCAGACGCAACTCACGAAGATCTTCGTTGGCACGGCGACCGGGTTCGCGGCGGGATGCCCCCATGCTGAACTGCCCGGGGTAAAGCAAGGTCAAGGTCTGTCCCGCGGCGGTCTCGATCACCGGGCGAATGGCTTCCAGGCGCGCGTCTTCCAGTGACTTGAGGGTAACCCGCAACTCCTGCTCGAGCCCCGGACGGGAAGTGAAACTGCCGGTGTAGGGCACATAGCCGTCACGGCGGATTTCGATGACCTGACTCGCGGCCAGCAGCTCCAGCGTCTGGTTCGCAGGCCCGCGCAACTCGCCATCGACATAGACTTCCGCCTCGGCCGGCTCGGCTACGATGCGTACAGACGAGGTAATCGGCACCAAAGGCACGGTGATGTCCTGCTCTTCGTCGGGCCGGGTTTCCAGGGTGCGGCTGGCGGCGTTGAAGCCGCTGCGGAACAGGGTGACTTCGTGGGTTCGCCCGGGGGGCAGCGCCACTTCCAGCGGCGTCTGTCCGCGGAAATCGCCATTGATGGTGACATTGGCGCCGCTGGGCTGGGAGCGGATGAACACCAGGCCGTCGGCGCGCTCCAGTACGACGGGAGTCAGCTGCTGGTCTTCGCCTGCCGCGACATTCAGAGCCCTCTGCCACGCCTTGTGAGCCGTGAGCTTCAGGATAAGCTCGTGCTCACCTTCCAGTATTTCGGCGGTATAAGGCGTCGTGCCCAGCAGCTGGCCGTCCACCAGTATCTCGGCGCCCGGCGGCGTGGTGGAGAAGCTGATCTGGCCCCATGCTGGCGCCAGTGTCAGCTCCACAGCCGTGGTCTCGGAGCGCCCGGGTACTGTCAAGGCCTGTGTCAGTGGCAGATAGCGGTCAGCGGCAATGCTCAGCTCGTAGTTGCCCGGCTCGATCTCCAGTTCACGCAGCGGCGTTCGACCAAGCTCCTGGCCATTCAACAGCACCAGCGCGCCGCTCACGGGCCCGCCAACGCCTTGCGCCGACACGCTGACGATGCCCGGCAGCTCGCGCATCACGACAGGGAAATTCTGTGCCTGCTCTGCTCCAACGGTGAGCGTGAGCGCTTCGTCGTGATATCCGGGATTGCGCAGCAGTACCGGATATTCACCGGGCAGCATCAGCGTGCGTCCGCCCAGTTGCAGCTGGAAGCCGGACAAAAATTCCACACTGGCGGTGATGGGGGTGACCTGTACCGAGACGGACCGGGCACTGAGCACGAACCAGCCGGACGCCGCAGCCGCCAGCAGAAATCCTGCTACCAGCAGATGTGGCCAGCGCAGACGCAGGGCCGCACGTCGATGTGTCGGGTCAGGCGGCGTGAAATCGATGGGAATGATGTGATCCGCAAATGCTGCGGAGTCGGAATCGCCGCCGGGAGCGGCACTGTGTTTCGGGTGATCCTGCATGAGCTCAGCGCCTGTTGACCGCGACGATTTCTTCCGTACAGGCCACCGTCACCGGCGTACTGCTGTTGTCAAACCCGACGTCGAACTCGGTCCGCACGTCGCGATAACCAGGGCGTGTGCCAACGGCGACATAGCGGCCCGGTTTCAGGCTGAGGGTCTGGCTCTCGAAACGGCCGAGCACCCCGACCTGGTAAAGGGTGACTTCGGTAAGATTGTCCGATACCAGCTGCACATCCACCGGCACCTGCGCGCGGGCAAGGAGCCCTTCCACGGCCGTCAGCTGCTCAAGCAATCTCGGGCCGGGGTTTTCCAGGGCAAGCCCGGTGTAATAGACCTGCACCGCCTGGGAATGAACAGCCTCATCCGAAAGTCGCTCCGGCTGGTCGATGGCGGTTTGCAGAAGACGGTCCAGCTGCAGGCGCTTCTGGGCGTAGTCGCGGCCGTCGATGGCGAAAACCAGCGCCGCGTCGATGGCCAGCGCGGCGTCGTATTCGGCGACTGCGGACTCCCACTGTTCGTCTGCTACCAGCGTCTCGGCGGCACTGCGATGGGCGTTGATGCTGTTCACGGCCAGCTGATCGCGGGTCTGCGTGATGGCTTCCTGCGCCTGCAGATTGCCCGGCCGCATCGCGAGGGCTCGTTCGAAGGCAGCGATGGCAGCGTCGGAATTCTCGGTCTGCAGGGCTGCGAAGCCTTCGGACATGACCCGGTTGAATGCATTGTCGCTGATCTGTGCACGCACTTCGTCCAGCTGACTGCGCGCCAGTCCATGGGCCCCGTCGAGGGCGAGGGCTTCCTGCAGACTTGTCTGTGCATCATCGAGGGCGCCGCTTGCACGCTGACTGGCGGCCTGCGCCAACAGGGCATTGACCTGATCGAGGGTGGCGGCACGCTGCATGCCGGCCAGCGCAACGGACTCATCGGGCTGCAGCAACAGCGCGAGCTCGAATTGTTCTGTAGCGGCAGAGGCATCACCGCTCTCCAGTGCCGCAGCGCCCTGTGCCAGAGCGGTGGCCAGCACCTGCGCAACGGAGTCCTGCAGTTGCTGTAGTGCGGTGTCGGCGTTCTGATATTCCAGAGTAGCCTGGTCGAACGCCTGGGTACGATACGCCTCATCGCCGGTGCGGGCGAACGCCAGAGCCGCCGCATAGGCATCTGCCGCCCAGCGCTCTACCTGCAGGTCTTCCAGAGCAGTCTGGCGCTCCAGCAGCGACGACAATACTGTCTGGGCATCCTGCCGCTGCCGGGCGCGCTGGGCTTCTTCAAACGGGGAAACCGGATTGAGCGCGGGAGCAGCCGTTGCAGGCAATGCCGGCTCCGTCACTTCGGCGCGTGGCGTCAGCGGCAACTCGTATTCGGCCACCACGCCTGGCAGCACGAAGATCACTGCCAGTGCCAGCAGGATCAGCACGCCTAGCATCAGCCAGACCACAGCAGACGGCCCCGCACGCACGGCAGCAGGTCTTGCAGCGGCTGCACGGGCAGCGGCGCCGGGAATTGGGTTGTCGTTCACGTCTTGCTCTGTCATCGTCTTGCGCACCCGAAACGGCATCGGCAGCACCAATGCCCTTCCACGTCAGATGCCCCCTGTCTCAGCCTTGTACATGTCCACGAGAATCTCCCGCCACTGCTGGTACTGCTCTTCCACGGTGCCGTTGAGCATGATGGTGCGGTCATCCAGATCGATCATCCGGGGCGCGACTTCCTGCTCCAGTGATTCGCCAAGCTCCTGCAGAGCGGCGATGTGTATCTCGGCCTCTGCATTCTTGTCGAAACCACTCTTGATCATGTAGGCCCCTGCGCCGACGCCCACCAGTGCACCGGTCTGCACCGCGGCATTGCTGCTGGTCGCAGCGGCGATACCGCCGACGATGGCCACGGTGCCGGCAATGAAGCGACGGCGGGCCGACGCTTCCAGCTGATCCAGTGTCATGGTGGCGTGATAGCTCTGCTCACGCCAGGAATCATAGGGCACCCGCATCTGCCGGGCATAGTTGGCGTAGTAGTCCTGCACCGTATCCACGAACAGATTGTCGCGCAGCCGGATTTCGCGGATGCGCTCCAGCGCCGGGTCGTTGTCTGCCGGCAGGCGCTCGATCTGCGTGATGCCCCGATTGTTGACACTCAGATACTGCTCGAACAATTCGGGGGCGAAGTTGCGGGCAAACTGCAATTCGGAAATGGTGCGGATGCTCGCGATGCGCTGCTCTGTGAGATTGGCCTTGCGCCATGCCAGCAGATCGTTGGCAATGTTGTTGTAGACGACCTGGAACGGATCGTTGGCCTGGCGCTGCGACGCTTCATAGGCGAATTCGCTGATGTGCTCTTCATATTCCTTTGTGTACCAGATGGCCCCGGTGGAATCCCGCACACTCACATTGATCCGCATGCCTTCGCCATCGGATTGCAGAATCTGGCCGTGGATGTAGATGTCCGTGGTCGAGGTTTCATTGGGAAGCACGCGCACCACGCCCCAATTGCCGGAACGCTGCAGAGTTTCGGCCAGCAGATAAGGCGCATAGCGGGCTTCGGCATTGCGGATTTCCGGGCTGACACGCTCTTCCTCGTCTCGGTCCAGCTCGTCAATGCCCGGATCAAAGACCGTCACGCCGATATCCATCAGCAGATCCTCATTCGGCGCAGTGTCCTGGACGACCTGAACGTATTCCGTGGACTTGACCGTCGTCGTGGAACACGCGATCAGGGCCGCCCCCACAAATCCCAGCAATATCCAGCGTATTGTCTTCATGTTCATGTTTACTCGCTCAATCCTGTATAGCGTCGGTATTCATCCCAGAGTGCTTCACGCAGCACCGGGTCGGGTTCGCGCATGGCCGCTTCGCGCAGCTGACGTGCCACGATGTCGTCGTCACGGCCGCTTGGAATGTCTTCAGGCGGCGCGAACGTCTCTTCTTCCTCCGAGCCCGGGCCACCGCCCGCGCCAGGAATGCCCTGTGGTCCGGTGGGCGCGCCCCCTGGACTTGCGGCCACGATGACTGGCCCACCCGAACCGCCTGCGCCTCCACCGCCCCCGCCGCCATCGCCCGGGTCACCCGGAATCTCGGTATTGCGTGCAGCATTGGCCTCGGCCTGGGCGCGGGCGCGCTCGGCCAGAATAACGCCGTCGAACTCTTCGTAGCCACGGTTCAGTGCGCCGGTGAGCACGGCCTGCCGCTCGGCGGCCGTCATCGGGCCTGTGCCGCTGTCCCCAAGGCCGCCCGGAAGCGTGTCAAGACTGTAGCCGCCACCTGCGCTGCCGGCGGCAGCACTCCCGCCCGCACCTGACGATGTGCCCTGTCCTGTCTGCCCGCCGGCACTGTCCCGTTGCCCACTGCCAACGCCCGCCGTCTGCGCTCCCGCCGCACCCTGACTCCCTGCAGTGGCAGGCATCACGCTGCCGGCAGCGGTCTGGGCACTGCCCGAGGACGACGCACTTGAGGTAGCAGACGGGCTGCCTGCTGCAGAGTCCCGACCAGAAGGACTTGGCGTGGACGGACTGCCACTGCGTCCTGCGGACGAAGAGGGACTGGAAGGCGTGGCCCTGCTTGAACTGGAACTGGAGCTTGAACTGGAGCTTGAACTGGAACTCGAGCTGCTCTGCGAAGACGGCGACGGCATGGAGGCCGACGGCGAAGACGACGAGGACGAGGACGAGCTGGATGGCATGGAAGGCATGGAGCTCTGCGACGACTGCTGCTGACTGGTCGACTCACACCCAGCCAGCACCAGCGCGATGGCTCCGGCCAGCAACCATTGTTTCGACATTGCTCTGTTCATGATGTCCTGCCTCTGAAAATGCCCTGTTTCAAGGTGCCTGACCGTTGTGGCCAATCAGTACCAGAAATGTATTCTGTAGCGTTCGTCGAGCGACTCCACTGTGCGACCTTCCACGACGCGGGGGCGCGCCATCATGCCGCGCAGGGCACTGATGATCTGCAGATCGACGCGCCGCAGATCGGCGGGCTCCTGCGCCAGTATCTCGAAATTCATCATGCGGCCGTACTTGCTGACATCAAAGGCGATGTCCACATGTCCGATGCGTGCGCCCGAGTCTGCATTCAGGCCCAGCGCCTCCTTCTTTTCAGCGTCGAAACTGGAGAATGCCGGCAGAAATACAATTTCTCCGAATATCTGCTGAGTCAGTGTGCTGCCTTCCGGCTCTGCCATCAGCTCATCCCACGTTTCCTTGTAGACCCGCATCGCCGCCTGTCGCCTGTCGCGCAACAGATACCAGTCCCCCAGATCAGCCCGCGCCTGGGCAAGCATCATACGCGCTTCCGGCGTATCCGGGCGTCTTTCGTCTGCGTAGTAAGCGACAATTCTGGCCAGTGCAGCCTCGCCGCTGCCTCCGCCCTGCGGCCGGGTTGACCGTCCTGCAAACTCGGACACCATGCGCATGTTCGGATTCGCGACAGTGCCTGCATTGGTGCCAGGCAGTGCATAACGCGTCATCATGTCCGACGCGCTGACCACGTTGCGCAGCAAGGGCAGGTAGCGCGGATCACGCGGCCCGAAGTGCGCCATCACCGTGTCCGCCGCCGCGCGATAGAGCAGGAAGGTCTGCATCAGCCGCAAAGTCGGGTCAGGATCGATCCCCCGATAAAACGAGGTGACATTCCAGCGCGCCATGTCTTCGAAAACGGCAATCATGCGCGGGTCATTCACACCGAAGGCCTTGGTCTGGACATAGAACGCATACTGCTGTTGCTGGTCTGCATCCTTCCACTGGCCAAGTGCAACATGCCCGTCCACAACCCTCTCTACCAGCGGTACCTGCTGCGGGCTGAACAGACCAAAGTTCACGCGGTTGATGTGCACCGCCCGGTCAAACACCTTGATGGCCTGTTCGTACTGCCCCTGCTGCTGCAGCAAGCCCCCCAGCGTCTCCAGTTCCTGCGCCACGTCCTGACTCCAGGCGCCCCCTTCATATTCAAGTTCTTCCAGGGCCTGCTCGTAACTGCCGATATCCTGCATACGTTGCAGATAAACCTGCTGCTGCGGCGAGAGCTCGGCAAAGACCGGCGGCGTGTTCACCACTTCCGGCACTGGCGCGGGCTGCATGAAGGCGCTGATCATTGCTGTCGCGTCGTCTTCCTGCAGACGGCTCAGCGCAATAGGGGGTTCGAGATGCAGAATCTCGACCTGGGGAAGCGCTTCATCCAGGTCGCCCTCGGCTGCCGCAGCGGCCATGACCGTACTCAGATCGGTTCTGACATCGCGAGCGTCCTGCGCCTGCACACCACCCGCTGCACTGCTGAGAAGCAGTCCAGCGAACACCAGAGAATTATGTCTTCCTGAAAGTTTCACGGTTCAATCCTGACGTCTCAAGGGAGTGTTGGATTATCGTCGGAAGCTCTGCTTCCCGTTCAACGCATGATGCCAGCTTCTGGTTTACCGACCTGTTGCGCGAGAACTGTGTTCAAGAGACCCTTGCTGCACGAATCCGCGTTCAGGGGACTACTCAAGCGGGTGCTCGCACACTATATTGCCACCGGCCCACGCACTTCTTATACACCGGGCCTCAGAGGCTGTAAACACGCGGCCTGCGCACCAAAATACCGCATTTTCATTACCATCCAGCGAAATCCCGGAACTCCCATGCCAGAACTGCCGGAAGTAGAAACCACATTGCGCGGTATCACCCCGCACGTGCTTGGACAACAGATTCGTGCCGTCGTTGTACGCAATGCGCAATTGCGTTGGCCGGTGCCTGAGACCTTGCGCCGGGAACTCCCCGACCGCCACATCGAGCGCATGGAAAGGCGAGGCAAGTACCTGTTGTTGTTCGCGGGCGACGCCTGCCTTCTGGTGCACCTGGGGATGTCCGGCAGCCTTCGCATTACCTCGGCATACGAACCAATCCTCAAGCACGATCACATCGACATCCATCTCGGCAATGACCGGACTCTGCGTTATGCAGACCCGCGGCGCTTTGGCTGCATGCTCTGGCTCAAGGGCGACCCGTTCCAGCACCCATTGCTGAAGTCACTCGGGCCCGAGCCCTTGAGCGAGGAGTTCACAGGTGCGACCCTTTTCGACGGCTCGCGCGGACGCAAGGTGCCGGTAAAGGCCTTCATCATGGACAGTCACGTAGTAGTGGGGGTGGGGAACATCTACGCCAATGAGGCGTTGTTCATGGCGGGCATCCGGCCTGATCGGGCGGCGGGGCGCATTGCAGCCGCTCGTTATGACACGCTGGCAGACTGCATCAGAGAGATTCTGGGGCGCGCCATCGCCATGGGGGGCACGACCCTGCGCGACTTTGTGGGCGGCGACGGCAAACCTGGCTACTTCAAACAGTCACTGCATGTGTATGGCCGCGGTGGCCAGGCCTGTGGTCGCTGCACAGGCCACCTCACTGAGATCCGGCTCGGCCAGCGCAGCACGGTTTACTGTGCCATCTGCCAACGCTGAAGCAGCGCCTGTCTGACGCCTATTCGATGCCGCCATGGCCCATCATGGCCCGAGCCACGACAGGGTGAACGAACTTGGAGATGTCGCCGCCGTAGTATGCAATTTCCCGCACCAGCGTCGACGAGATATAGGACAGATGTTCGGCTGGCGCCAGAAACACAGTCTCGATGTCCGGCTCCAGCACGCGGTTCATGCCTACCAGCTGGAATTCGTATTCGAAGTCGGCCACCGTGCGCAGTCCGCGCAGAATGATGTTGGCCCCGCGTTGCTTGACGAACTCCGTCAGCAGAGTATCGAAAGAACAGACTTCCACATTCGGCACATGTGCCAGCACCTGTGACGCCAGTTCTACCCGGGTCTGGGCGGACAGGGTAGTCGTCTTCTGACGATTGATGCCAACCGCCACGATGATGTGGTCGAACATGCGGGAGGCGCGCTCCACCAGATCTGTATGGCCGTTGGTGATCGGATTGAACGTGCCTGGATAGACGGCAATCTTCATGAATCTTTCCCTCGTCGGCTGGAGGACTGCGTCCGTCTGCCGGTGTTCCTGTGATGATACCCGGTGCGCGTCGATGGCGGCGCGTCGTTCTGGCCGGGGCCATTCTAGTCAATGCACCCCGGCACCTCAATCAAACTGCCGTATGGCCTCCAGAATGCGGCGCTCCAGCCACAACGAGTCACTGGCACTGGTAAAACCCACATGGCCGCCGGCCTCCGTCAGCAACAATTTCATGCGTTCGGGCAGCGCTGTGTGATCAGGCAGAGACCGCGCGGGAATGATCGGATCATTGCGACTCTGGATCAGCAGGGCAGGCACCTTGATTGCACTCAGCACACTGCCGCTGCTGCAACGCGCATAGTAGTCAGGTGCGTCGGCAAAGCCATGGAGGGGCGCCGTCACCTGGTCATCGAATTCCCACAGAGTTTGCAGGCGCCGCAGGTCGCCCAGTTGCGCCAGTTTTTCCACCTCCTGGTGCCATCCCTTGTGGCGAAACCAGGCCCGCTTGGCCTCGACATCACGCACCAGCCGACCGCGAAAATAACGACCGTAGAACGCACTCATTCCACTATTGAGAGCCTCGGAGCAATACGCCAGAGAGAATGGCGTGGAGACCGCAACGCCTCCGAGCACGCTGTGGGAGGACCCAAGCTGCGCCAGCCAGTTGAGCAGCACATTGCCCCCCAGTGAGAATCCGACGAAGGCGAATGGCCGGTCTCCCACTTCTCTGCGCACAGCGTGATAGACCTCTTCTACGTCATCGCTGCAGCCCGAATGGTAAGCCCGTGCCAGCCGGTTGATTTCGCCGCTGCACCCGCGGAAATTCATCGCCACGCTGGTATAGCCCTGTTGCTGAAGCAGGCGCTGCAGGGACTGGATATAGGGGGAGCCGGAGGAACCACACAGGCCGTGCAACAGGAAGACCACCGGCCGCCGCTGGTCGCCCGGGCCGTCCACCCAGTCTACGTCGATGAAGTCACCATCGCTCAGCTCGACGCGCTGACGGCGCTGATGGAGCTTGTTGCCCGGGACAAAGCGTCGCCAGAGGGTCTGCGTGTGTCCGTCGGGCAGCCACCAGGGCGACTTGAATTCCGAGGCGATCATGGTGAAAGAGGCTCGGGCGGGCGCCGCTGATACAGTCCGTAATGCACCTTGCCGGCCTGCCGAGACTTGAGCACGGACCAGTTCTGTGGCAGAGGCAGGGCCGCAAGGCTTTGCGCAGATTCCAGATAGAGCAGCGCATTGTCGCGCAGCAGTCCGCTGGCTTCGAGGGCAGTGGCGCTGCGCACCAGCAGATCGCCGGCAAAGGGCGGATCGAGGAAGACCAGACCGTAACGGGGTGGTGGCGTCTGCCTCTGCAGCCAGCGCAGGGAGTCTTCGCACACCACCTCGCCGCCCTCGGCCCTCAGCAGGTCCAGGTTGTGGCGGATGGCTGAGGCGGCGGCACTGGCACTGTCGACGAAGGTGACGTGGCGGGCGCCACGGGACAGGGCTTCCATTCCGCAGGCGCCACTGCCGGCAAACAAGTCCAGGCAGTCCTCGCGGGCAATGCGTTCCTGCAACCAGTTGAACAGGGTTTCCCGAATGCGATCGGCGGTCGGACGGAGCCCTTCGACATCGGGGAATGCAAGCCGGCGACTGCGCCAATGGCCTGCAATGATGCGCAGCGTGTTGGTGGATCTGGCCCTGGGGCTGTTCATGCGGATGCTTGCTTCCGGGCGTGAATCGCCGGCTCGGTGTTTAAGAATCGGCGGAGATGGTAGCATAGCCTGCCTTTCACGCGTGTCGGAAGAAGAAGTCCAGCCATGTTCAGTTTCATGAAGAAGAAGGTCGAGACAGCGCCGGAATCAGCGCCGCAGACCAGCACAGAAACTCCTGCGCCTGCCGAGGAGTCCGGCGGCGGGTTGTTTGCGCGCCTGCGCCAGAGTCTGAGCAAGACCCGCACGGCACTGGCGGATTCTCTCAGCTCCTTGATCCTTGGCCGCAAAACCATCGACCAGGCGCTGCTCGACGACATCGAGACGCAGTTGCTGACCGCCGACATGGGGCTGCCCGCCACCGAACACATCGTCAAGGCGCTGGTGCAGAAGCTCGACCGCAAGCAACTCGGCAGCCCCGAGGCGCTGCTGGAAAGCCTCAAGGAAGAACTCACGGCACTGCTGGCTCCCTGTGAAGTGCCTTTGGAGATTCCCGTCACGGAAGGTCCCTTTGTGATTCTGGTGGTCGGTGTGAACGGTGCAGGCAAGACCACCACCATCGGCAAGCTCGCCAGACGCCTGCAGAAAGATGGCAAGAAACTGGTACTGGCGGCGGGCGACACCTTCCGCGCCGCTGCAGTCGAACAACTGAAGGTCTGGGGCGAGCGTCATCAGATTCCCGTCGTGTCCCAGCCCACCGGTTCGGACAGCGCCTCAGTCATCTTCGACGCCTACCAGTCCGCCAAGGCCCGGGGTGCCGATGTGCTGATCGCTGACACGGCGGGGCGTCTGCATACCAAGGACAATCTGATGCAGGAACTGGAGAAGATTGCCCGCGTTCTCAAGAAGCTGGACCCGGCACTCCCCCATGAGACTCTGTTGGTACTTGATGCCACGACCGGGCAGAACTCCCTGAACCAGGCCCGCAGCTTTCACAAATCGGTCAATGTCACCGGCATCGCGCTGACCAAACTCGATGGCACCGCCAAGGGCGGCATGGTGTTCGCGATTGCGAAGGAGCTGGCGCTGCCGATCCGCTTCATCGGCGTTGGCGAGAAAGCCGAAGATCTTCGACCCTTCGAGGCCCGCGAATTCGTGGATGCCTTGTTCACCAACCCCTGAGCGTCCCGATGCTGCAGCAGGTTCGCGCATGATCACGTTCGACAATGTCAGCAAGCGCTACCCCGGAGGCCACCAGGCCCTGAACCAGGTCAGCTTCGAGCTCGAAGATGGCGAGATGGCGTTCCTGACCGGTCGCTCCGGCGCCGGCAAGAGCACCCTGCTCAAGCTGCTGATGGTGATGGAGAAGCCCAGCCAGGGGCAGATCGTGGTGGACGGCAAGAGCCTTGGCCGCCTGCCGCGCCAGCAGATCCCCTTCTACCGCCGCCGCATCGGCGTGGTGTTTCAGGATCACCAGCTGCTGTTCGACCGCTCCGTGTTCGAGAATGTCGCCCTGCCTCTGCAGATCGAGGGCTATCCGAAGCATGAGGCCGACCGCCGCGTGCGTGCAGCGCTGGACAAGGTTGGTCTGCTGAAGAAAGAGAAAATGAACCCTCTGATGCTGTCGGGCGGCGAACAGCAACGCATCGGCATTGCCCGCGCCGTCGTGAACCGGCCCCGCATCCTGCTTGCCGACGAACCCACCGGCAACCTCGACCCCGAGCTGGCCGCGGAGATCATGCACCTGTTCGAGCAGTTCAATCAGGTGGGTGTAAGCATGCTCATCGCCAGTCACGACCTCTCGCTGATCACCCGGCTGCAACACCGCATTCTCACCCTTGACCAGGGCGAACTTGTTCAGGACGCATGGCAAAGCGCCCTGCCGACACGGCACGAGCCACACGAGAGGTCGCGGGATTGAACAAGCCAAAACGCGCCGCCGGCGCCGCACAGCATCGCATTACCGCCCGAGGGGCCATGCAGTCCGCATGGCAGACCCATTGGCGGACCGCCCGCGAAAGTCTGGCCAGGCTGCTGCGAACACCCGGCGCGACAGCCATGACGGTAGCCGTGATCGGCATCGCGCTGCTGCTGCCCTCCGGCCTGCTGGTAACCATGGACAATCTGCGCACGCTCAGCGGCAGTCTGGGCGGCGTCAGCCAGATTTCCCTATATCTGCAAGACGGAGTGAGTCAGGTCGAGGCCGAAGCGCTGAGCGCACAACTGCTGGCCAGAGACGACATCGAGCTGGCCCGCTATGTGTCCCCCGAAGAAGGCGCAGCCGATTTCGTCCGTTACTCGGGGCTCGGCGACATCCTCAGCGCTCTGGAAGAGAATCCGCTGCCGGGCGTCATTGTGCTCACCCCCGCCATGCTCGACTCTCCTGCGGCGGCCGCCCTGCAGCAGGAGCTCACCGCACAGCCAGGCGTGGATTCGGTGCAGATTGACCTTGAGTGGGTAGAGCGCCTGGAGCGCATACTGACGCTGGCCGGACGAGCGTCCACAGGGCTGCTACTGATCCTGTCACTCGCTGTGCTGTTCATCACAGGCAACACCATTCGCCTGGCAATCGAAGGGCGCCGGGCGGAGATCGTTGTGGTCAAGCTGGTGGGGGGCACTGACAGTGATGTTGCACTACCCTTCCTTTATTGTGGCGCCCTGTATGGGCTGTCCGGCGGGCTGGCGGCCTGGGTGTTGCTCATGCTGGGGCTGCTGTCTCTGCAGGGCCCGGCCAACGAGTTGCTGCGTTTTTACGGCAGCGATCTGGTCATCGCCGGCCCGGGCGCCGGATCAACGATTCTTCTGATTGCCGGCGGAACCCTGCTTGGCTGGGCTGGTGCATTCATTTCGGTGAAGCAGCACCTCTCTGCCATCGAACCACGCTGAACAGCATCAGCGCGTCAATCACGGTCATGCATGGAATCAAATTGCCGGATGTGAAAAAGGCGCTCACAGTGGGGTTGAAATATCTGAACATACCCCAATCAAGGGCCTTTACATGCTGAACGCAGTGTCTGGCCGGCCCCCACCCGGTTCGGTAGCCAGATCGAAAGAAGCAGTGCTAGAATCAAATTGTAATGGTTGAAATCGCGGTAGCTCTGGTGTTTTTGCTGGTCGCAGGGTTCAATCAACGCAGGTCACACATGAGAGTCAAAGGCTGATTATGAGTTACGGAAAAAGTTTGCAGGTTATGGGCCCCGTTGTTCCGGGTCGTGATTTGGCGGCTTACATTGCGTCCGTGAACAGTATTGCTGTTCTCACTCCTGAGCAGGAGCGGGATCTGGCCAATCAGTACTTTTATGAGAACAACGTGGATGCCGCCCGCCAGCTGGTGCTCGCTCACCTGCGCTTCGTGGTGCATCTGGCAAAAAGCTATTCCGGCTACGGCCTGTCTCAGGCAGACCTGATTCAGGAAGGCAACGTGGGCCTGATGAAGGCCGTGAAACGCTTCAATCCCGAGGTGGGTGTACGGCTGGTGTCCTTTGCAGTGCACTGGATCAAGGCCGAAATGCACGAGTTCATCCTGCGCAACTGGCGCATTGTGAAAATCGCCACCACCAAGGCACAGCGCAAACTATTCTTCAATCTTCGCAGCTCCAAGAAAAGCCTGGGCTGGCTGACCAATGACGAAGCACAGGCCATGGCCGAAGAACTCGGAGTCGATGCCAAAGTGGTCCGCCAGATGGAAGGCCGCATGAGCTCCTACGATATGGCCTTCGACGCTGATCCGGACGCCGACGATGACGTCGCCTACAAGTCCCCTGCCTACTTCCTGGAAGACGATGCCTCTGACATGGCGGAGTCCATCGAAGCTGCCGAGTGGGAAGAGACCAAGAACAACAGTCTCTACCTGGCCATGGGTGAACTGGATGAGCGCAGCCGGGACATCATCACCAGCCGCTGGCTGGCTGACGAAAAGGCTACCCTGCATGAACTCGCGGCAAAGTATCAGGTATCCGCTGAGCGCATCAGACAGCTGGAAAAGAACGCGATGGACAAGGTCAAGGCGATGATAGCCGCCTGATCATGGCCTGCTCCGAAAAAGCCGCTGAGGGTTTTGTCCTGGCGGCTTTTTCATTTCTGGAATCCGGCACCGATCCGGACAGAGGACTGACATGAACAATCTGTTTCTGGTACTCGCAGGGGTCAACGGCTTTATCGCCGTCTCTCTCGGAGCATTCGCCGCACATGGCCTGAAGAGCATGCTGGGACCGGACCTGCTGGCCACTTTCCAGACCGGGGTGCAGTACCACATGTACCACTCGCTGGCCCTGCTGGCAGTTGGCATTCTGGTGCTGCAGTTCCCGGCACAGACGGGGCTGCGAATTGCCGGCTTCCTCTTCCTTGCCGGCATCATCATTTTCTCGGGGAGCTTGTATGTCCTCGCACTGAGCGGCATCCGCTGGCTGGGCGCCATCACACCCATTGGCGGCGTGGCATTTCTGGCAGGCTGGGCATTGCTGGCGTGGTCAATGTTGAGAGCGCAGGCCTGAGGACTCTCCATGCAGATTCTGGTCAACGGCAAGGACACGGCAGTGCCTGAGGGCAGCACTCTGCAGGATCTGCTGATCCAGCTCGGACTTGGCGAGTCCAGGCTGGCGCTGGAATGCAATCAGATCATCGTGCCGCGCAGCCAGCACGCTTTGCAGATTCTGCAGAACGGCGACACGGTTGAGATCGTCCACGCCATCGGCGGCGGCTGAGCATCAGCCTGCTCCCTACCCTTGAACAAGCACAGGTTACTTCATGACAACACAGGACTCCCCGCTCGTCATCGCAGGCAAAGCCTACGCGTCGCGCCTCATCATCGGCAGCGGCAAGTACCAGAGTTTCCAGCAGAACCTTGATGCGCTGGTCGCCAGCGGCGCTGAGATGATCACCGTGGCCATCCGGCGCGTGAATCTTGGGCAGAACCGCGACGAACCCAGCCTGCTGGAAGTGATCTCTCCCACGCAATACACCATCCTCCCGAACACTGCAGGCTGCTACAACGCTGCCGACGCAGTGCGTACCTGCCGCATGGCACGTGAACTGCTTGATGGCCACAAGCTGGTGAAGCTGGAAGTGCTGGGCGACCAGAAGACGCTTTATCCCAACGTCACCGAAACCTTGATCGCCGCAGAAGAGCTGGTAAAGGACGGGTTCGACGTGATGGTCTACACCAGTGATGATCCTCTGATCGCGAAACGCCTCGAAGAACTGGGCTGCGTGGCGGTCATGCCGCTGGGGGCGCCGATCGGTTCCGGACTGGGCATTCGCAATCCCTACAACATCCGCATGATTCTGGAGAATGCCACGGTGCCAATCATTGTGGACGCAGGGGTGGGCACTGCGTCGGATGCCGCCATCGCCATGGAGCTCGGCTGCCACGGTGTGCTGATGAACACCGCCATCGCGGAAGCGCGCAATCCTGTACTGATGGCCTCGGCAATGAAGAAGGCCGTTGAAAGTGGCCGCGAAGCCTTCCTGGCCGGGCGCATGCCTCGCCGACTGTATGCGAGTGCGTCGTCACCCATCGACGGTACCTTTTTCTGAGCAAGCCTGGCACGCCTGGCGACCCTACCACTCAATGGCCCGACCCCATGTCTGATTTGAAAGTGACTCCCGAAACTTCCGCGCTGGATGAGCAATCATCCGGTGAGGCCGTCGCGCATCTGCGCACCATCCGCAGCTATGTCATTCGCGGGGGGCGGCTGACCCCTTCGCAGCAGAATGCCCTCGAGAAATTCTGGCCGCTGTTCGGCGTGAACGATGTTGCCGCCCCGTTCGATGCCACGGCTCGCTTCGGGCGGCAGGCGCCACTGGTGCTGGAGATCGGTTTCGGAATGGGCGATTCGCTGCTGGCCATGGCACGCAACAATCCCCAGAAAGACTTCATCGGTATCGAAGTGCACAAGCCTGGCGTTGGCCGCCTGCTGCACGAAATCAACGCGCTCGGTCTGCACAATCTGCGGGTGTACTGCCACGACGCGAAAGAGATATTGCGTGACTGCATCGCCGACGAAGCATTGTCCTGCGTGCAGATTTTCTTCCCCGATCCCTGGCACAAGAAGAAGCACAACAAGCGCCGGCTGGTACAGGCAGAATTCATGGAACAGCTGCGCCCGAAACTCGCCATTGGCGGCAGCGTGCATATGGCTACCGACTGGGAGCCCTATGCAGCACACATGATGGCGGTGATGAGCGCACTGCCTGACTACCGCAACAGCGCGGGAGCGGGTCAGTACGCCGGGGTAACCGACCGCCCCCTCACCAAGTTCGAAAAGCGCGGGCAGCGGCTGGGCCATGTCGTCAATGATCTGGTGTTCATCCGCGAGCGCTGATCAGCGCTTCTCGACGATGGCCTCATAGACACCGTTCTTGAATTCCTCTCGGAAGCCCTGGCCATTGGCAGGCGAGATCTGCGCCATGATGACTGTGACGATGCCCTGCACGGGATCGATCCAGAAGCGTGTACCGGCGGAACCGTCCCACCAGACCTCGCCCTGGCTGACCGTATGGTCGTAGGCAGACGGGTCCAGAGCATACGCGAACCCACCCAGCGTCCATCCGGAAGCCGCCATGTAGCCGCTGTCTTCCAGTGGCAACAGTGCATCAGCGACGGCGTTCTCCATCATCATCTGCACAGTTTCAGGCTGCAGGATGCGCTGACCGAAAAGCTCGCCGCCGTTCAGAAACAACTGGGAGAACTTCGCGAAGTCCAGCGTCGAAGACACCAGCCCGACACCGCCTTCAACGAGAGGAACCTTTTCAGTGAAGGGAATCTCTTCCATCTCGTGGACGCCCAGAGTGCCATCGGCTGCCGGGCGATAGACCGTGGCAAGCCGGTCGACGCGGGACGGATCGACCCAGAACACTGTATCCGTCATGCCCATCGGGCCGAATACCCGCTGCTGCAGGAACTCATCGTAAGGCATGCCAGACACCACTTCGACCACTCGTCCCAGAATGGATGCGGAAAGCCCGTAGCGAAAGGCAGTGCCGGGATCTTCGAACAAGGGCACGCGCGCCGCATTCTTGCTCATCTGTTCCAGAGTTATCGAACGCAGACGCACTTGCTCTGCCACATAGATGGCTGAACTGCGACTTCCAAGACCCGAAGTGTGGCGCATCAGATCGGCTACCTGGATGTCGCCTTGTCGCTCGCGCGTCTGATTCATGTCAGGTGCAGAAGCATCCAAAAATACACGCTGATTCGCAAATTCCGGCAGATACTTCGAAATGGGGTCGTCGAGCTGCAACTTGCCTTCTTCGAAGAGAATCATTGCGGCAAGACTTGTCACCGGGCGCGTCATGGAATAGATGCGGAACAGCGCATCCTGAGTCATCGCGCTGTCGGCTTCGAGATCCCGTTTGCCAAGTGCTTCGAGGTACACCAGCTGGCCGTCGCGCAACACGGCGGCAACAACCCCTGCGATATGACCCTCATCCACATGGGCTTGCAGACGCTCTGTGACACTGGCCAGTCCGGTGCTGGACAAGCCGACGGATTCCGGTGTCGCACGCGGAAAGTCCTGGGCCAGCACCAATGGGCTGCTGATCACAACGAACATTGCCCCAGTCAAAACTCTGGTCAACAGGCTTGGGAGTTGCATGGAAGTGCTCCTGGTTCTTTGAATGAGAGAGCTGGCCCTTTCAGAGCCAGAGACGATGTTCGTGAGTGCGCAACCAGCGCACATAGCGGCGGTAATCGGGACATACAGACTCCACCAGTGCCCAGAATTTCGGGGAATGATTCATGTGGAGCAGGTGGCTGACTTCGTGACAGATCATGTAGTCAATCACGGCATCGGGGGCCATCATGATCAGCCAGTTGAACTGGATGCGGCCGGTGGATGTGCAGTGTCCCCACTTGCTCTTGGTCTTGCGGAAAACGACCTCCCTCAAACGCCCGGCGACCTGCAGGTAGGCCGCCAGGGCTTCGGCCCGCGGTGGCAATACTGTTCGTGCCTGCGCCAGCAGCCAGCGCTGCAGAACCTTGGATGCCCGCTCCGGCGTGAGGCCTCTGCCATGCAGCCGCATCTCTGTGTCAGTGATTTCCACGTGTTCCGACATGGCGGGAATCAAGCGTACTCGCAGGGCGCGCGCCTTGTAATACACCGTTCCGCCGTCGCACAGATCAGGGCGCTGGGAATCCTGCGCGGCCTTGTGTTCAAGTTTGCGGAGAATCCACGGGATGTGCGTGTAAACAAAGTCCTGAATCTGTGTCTGGCTGACAAAGAACGGCACGCGCACTTCCACTGCCTGGTGTCGCACATGGACGGCCATGGTCTTGCGCCGACCGCGCACTACAGAGTAGTCGACCGGCTGATTCGACTTGTCTTGCAGCTCGCGGACGATGCTGCCTTCGGAGTGACCTGTCATCTGGTTTCTAATGAAGAATGAATTGACGCATAATACGCAAATCGCTTCCGGGACGATACCGGCAGCTCCTCAGGTGTGCGCCAGCAATTCAATGAATTTTTCCAAGCAGGACAAACTTTACGCCAGCAGTCAGCCGACACAGGATTTCGTGTTCGATGACAAGGTGGCGGACGTATTCACGGACATGATCAATCGTTCCGTGCCGGGTTATGCCACTATTCTCTCCATGATCGGCACGCTCGCGGACCGTTATTGCGCACGCGGTTCGCATGTGTACGATCTGGGCTGCTCCCTCGGCGGCGCAACGCTGGCGATGGCCCATCACCTGTCGCACAAGGACTATCAGATCATTGCCGTGGACAATTCCAGCGCCATGGTCACTCGCTTCGATGCCGCGCTGACCATGCATGCAGACAGGTCACGCATTCAAACGGTCTGTGCAGACCTTGGCGATGTCGAGATTCACAATGCCTCCGTCGTGGTCCTCAATTTCACGCTGCAATTCATTCCAGTGGAGCGGCGCAATGCCCTTTTGCGCAGGATTCATGACGGGATGAGGCCCGGCGGTATTCTGATTCTCTCAGAAAAAATCCGCTTCCCCGATGAGGGGTTGAATGCCCTGCTCATCGACATGTATCACCAGTTCAAGCAGGTCCAGGGATATTCCCAGCTGGAGATCAGTCAGAAGCGGTCGGCGCTCGAGAACGTTCTCGTTCCAGAGTCTATCGCTGATCACAAGGCGCGGCTCAAGGAGGCTGGCTTCAGCTCCTGTGATACCTGGTTCCAGTGCTTCAATTTCACCTCCATGATCGCTTTCCGTGGCGAAACACCATGAGTTATCGCCAGCTGCAGTCCCTGCTGGGCGACGGAGCTCTGCTGGGGCTGGCGCAATTCGGCACTGAAGATTGGTTCAACAGCCACAACAATGGCGACCTGGCACGCTGGCGCCGGTCTCTGGAAGCTCTTCCGGCCCTCACGCCGGGGAGTGTGGAGCTGCAGCAGGCGGTGCGCATTGGCGATGCCGCGGATTGCAGCAGTGCCGAGCAGTCAGCGCTGCGCCTGGCGCTGCAAGGCCTGATTCCGTGGCGCAAGGGCCCCTTTGAACTCTTCGGCATCCACATCGACACGGAGTGGCGATCTGACTGGAAGTGGGACCGACTGCGCCAGCACATCGCGCCGTTGCGCGGAAGAACCATTCTGGATGTCGGTTGCGGCAACGGATACCACTGCTTTCGCATGGCGGGGGAAGGTGCCAGGCTGGCGGTTGGCATTGACTCGCAGCTGGCCTATGCCATGCAGTTCCGCATGATCAAGCAATACGTGCCGGATGCGCCTGCTTTTGTACTTCCCGTCACGCTTGAGAGTGCACTCGAGCAGTTGCCCGCAGAGCCCGCAGCATTCGACACCGTATTCTGCATGGGGGTGCTGTATCACCGGCGCTCTCCAATAGATCATCTGCTGCAGTTGAAATCCTGCCTGCGTCCCGGCGGGGAGCTGGTTCTGGAAACACTGATTGTGGAGGGACCTGAGGGTTTTGCGCTGACCCCACATGATCGTTACAGCCGCATGGCCAATGTCTGGTTCATTCCTTCCTGCGCGACACTTGTGAACTGGCTGCAACGCTGCGGATTCCAGAATGCACGCGTGGTGGATGTCAGCACCACCAGCCTGGAAGAACAACGCACTACCGACTGGATGCGTTTCCAATCCCTGGCCGACAGCCTTGATCCCACCGACCGGACCCTCACGGTAGAAGGACTTCCGGCGCCCCGACGCGCAGTGCTGCTGGCGAACACACCCTGAAGCGACAGACATGCGGGGCGAGAACCCTGCAAAGGTGCCTCTGCTAGCTTTAATCGTCGACTGGAATAAGCAGTAAATAAACTGCTGATCTATTCCCTTTGGCTTGTGCCGGATATGGGTTGACGGCCCCTGGGAATTCGGCTATTCCTATCGTCGCTCCAGCAGGGCCAACTCTAACTCAATCACCAGTTGCATAATAACTAATAAGAATCAAAAACCGGGAAGCACAATAATGGCCAGACCTCTCCGTATAGAGTATCCAGACGCGTACTATCATGTGTCCAATATAGGCTTGGAGAATCAGAAGATTTTCCCGGCCCAGAAGTACTTTGAAGCGTTTCTTTCAGGCTTGGAAGAAACCTGCTTCAGACTGAATGTGCAGGTACACGCCTACTGTCTGCTCAAGGACCGATATCACTTGCTGATAAAGACACCTGAAGCCAACCTGAGCCGCTTCATGCGCCAGGTGGACGGGCTCTATACGCAGAATTTTCAGCGGCTCAAGAAGTCGGAGGGGTCGCTCTTCAAAGGCCGCTACAAGGCCGTGCTCGTGCAGCCCGAAGCCCATCTGCTGAATCTCGCGCGCTATATCCATCTCGGGGTCAAGAAGGGTGATCTCGACGGCTGGGCCTGGTCAAGTTACGGCGCCTACGCTGGTTCTGCGAAGACCCCTGAATGGCTGGTTCGGGATGAAGTTCTCGCACTGCTGCCTGGCAGTGGTGCCAAGCGAATTGCGGAATTCGTGAAGCACACCGGCGCAGGCGTTGACGAGGAAACCCAGCACTTCTATGGCAAGAAGAACCTTTCTTCGATCATGGGCGACGAAAAATTCAAGAAGGCGGCACGTGGAAAACGCGCAGCGTCGAAAGTACGCGGCGTCTCCCGCGGCGCCAACGCGAAGTGGCGGCCGACCTGCAAACTTATAATCAGCGCCGTTGCCAAACAGTTCAAAGTCACGGAAGAGAGCATTTACACAGCAGCCCGCGGACCCGGTTCCAAGAACGTCCCGCGCTGGGTGGCCATGTACCTGTGCCAGGAGCTGTCTGCCGTGACCCTGCAGGCCATCGCCAAGCTGTTCAAGCTGAAGCGCTACGGCACGGTGTCCACGACAGTGGGCAAGCTGAAGAAGGAATTCCTGGAGAACCAGAAACTCCTCACTGTGACGAACAAGCTGCTAAAAGACCTGAGCAAGGAAAAAGCAGCCTGAACGATTGGATTCAGCAAATAAGAACGCCGCGCACTCTGAAGGCAGAGTGCGCGGCGTTTTGCTTTCCGGGCAAGAATTCGGCAGACGCTGGCAAGAACCTCGAACGAGGTTTGCTTACTTGATCTTGGCTTCTTTGTAGATCACATGCTTGCGGACAACGGGATCGTACTTCTTGATCTCCATTTTGTCCGGCATGGTTCGCTTGTTCTTGTCAGTAGTATAGAAATGTCCTGTGTCTGCTGTAGACACCAGTTTGATCTTGTCGCGCATCGCTGCTCACCACCTGAATCAGGTAATAAATGGATTGATTAGACTTTTACGCCATTGGCGCGGATATCGGACAGCACGGCATCAATGCCGTTCTTGTCGATGATGCGCATGCCTTTTGTGGAAACCTTGAGTTTCACAAAGCGCTTTTCAGACTCCACCCAGAAACGATGTGTATGGATGTTGGGAGAAAAACGGCGTCTGGTCTTGTTGTTTGCGTGAGAAACATTGTTGCCTGTAAGCGGTTTCTTACCGGTTACGATACATACGTTAGCCATTGCCTTGCCTCATTACAGAACCGGAATCATCGGAGCCTCGCCAATGCAGGCCACAACCCCGACACATACTGCTGTCTTGCCAAAAAAAGAGCTGCGTTTTATACCAAAACGGCTTTTCAATAGCAACACAAAAGCTTTGCTACAAGCGGTTCAGTCTTTGGGAGTCTTCTTTTTCCTAGACTACCCCCCGCTCTGCCAGCGACACAACTTCTTTGTTGCCCACGATGATATGGTCGAGTACCCGCACATCAATAGTGCTGAGAGCTGACTTCAATCGCAGAGTGATCGCAACATCGGCATGGCTTGGCTCCGCGATGCCGGATGGATGATTGTGCGCAAAAATCACTGCAGCGGCATTATTGTGCAGACAACGTTTGACAACTTCGCGTGGGTACACGGCAGCCCCGTCGATTGTGCCGGAAAACAGCTCCTCGAAGCGGACGACTCGGTGTTGATTGTCCAGGTAAAGGCAGGCGAACACCTCGTGGGGATAGTGGCGCATGCGTGCACGCAGGTATTCCCGGGTCAGCTCCGAGCTGCTCATGACATCGCGCTCTTCCAGCTGCTCCCGCAGGTGCCGCTGCGAAAGCTCCTGCATCGCCTGCATCTGGACATACTTGGCCAGCCCCAGACCATCCTGCTCACAGAACTCGTCCAGAGGACAGGTAAAAAGTCGCGTCAGGCTCCCAAAGGCCTCGAGCAAATCTCTCGCGAGGTCAAGTGAGCTGCGCCCTTTCACACCGGTGCCCAGAATGATGGCCAGCAGCTCTGCATCCGAAAGACTGGTCGCTCCGTTCTCCAGCAGGCGCTCCCTTGGCCGCTCCCTGGCGGGCCAGTGCTTGATGCTCATGTTGCCTCCGTGGCAATAATCGTCTCTCCTTCGATAGTAGCAGAGCAGCACGATTGCGCTGCGCGACTGCAGTGAGGCACAAAATTGAATCCCCGCAACCCGACTGTTAAGCTTCCCGACCTCTTTCCACCACCTGTACCGGAATGGCATGCCATGAAGAGCCTGAGCAACAAGCGTATCCTGCTCGGCATTA
Organism: Klebsiella pneumoniae; assembly: GCA_945877175.1. Classification (GTDB taxonomy): domain Bacteria; phylum Pseudomonadota; class Gammaproteobacteria; order Pseudomonadales; family Pseudohongiellaceae; genus UBA5078. Next base: position 41,643 of record CAMCRC010000006.1, read on the forward strand.
CAGGCGGTATTGCCGCCTACAAGAGCGCAGAACTTGCCAGACTTTTCAGCAAAGCTGGCGCAGACGTGCGCGTTGTCATGACACCAGCGGCTGTCGAATTCATCACCCCGCTCACCCTGCAGGCCCTTACGGGCAACAAGGTTCATACACAGCTGCTGGACGCTGATGCCGAAGCCGGCATGGGCCATATTGAACTGGCTCGCTGGCCGGATCTGGTAATTGTCGCCCCGGCGAGTGCCGATTTTCTGGCCCGCGCAGCGTCCGGACAGGCCAATGATCTTCTCAGCACCCTGATTCTTGCGACTTCAGCACCTGTGGCTGTAGCGCCGGCCATGAACCAGGCCATGTGGGGCAATGCAGCAACCCAGGACAATCTGATGGCATTGCGCGCGCGTGGCGTGCTGATTTTCGGACCGGATTCCGGCCCGCAGGCCTGCGGCGATACCGGACTTGGGCGCATGCTGGAGCCACAGCAGATCCTTGAGCTTGCGGCGGGACTGTTCCAGGACGCACTGTTGTCGGGGCTGCGGCTTTGCGTCACCGCCGGTCCCACACGGGAGGCTCTGGACCCGGTTCGCTACATCAGCAATCACAGTTCCGGCAAAATGGGTTTCGCGCTGGCTGCAGAAGCGGCCGCTGCAGGCGCGATCGTGACGCTGATCAGTGGCCCGGTGGCACTGCAAACGCCCGAGCGGGTGCAGCGCGTGGATGTGGTCAGTGCCCGGGACATGCTGGAAGCCAGTCTGGTGGCTACCCAGAATTGCGATATCTTCATCGGCGTTGCTGCTGTGGCGGATTACCGCCCGGCCACTGCCGAGACACACAAAATCAAGAAGTCAGTAGACGCCCTCAGCATCGCACTGGTGCCGAACCCGGACATCATCAGCAGCATCGCCGCACTCGACAATCGCCCTTTCACCGTAGGTTTCGCAGCCGAGACACAGAACATCGAGTCCTTCGCGCTGGCCAAGTTGCAGCGCAAGAAACTGGACATGCTCTTCGCAAATGATGCTTGCGCCACGTTTGGCAGTGACGACATCTCTGCCATTGCACTGTGGCCGCAGGGACGCAGTGCGCTCGGCCCGGGCAACAAGCAGTTGATTGCACGTCAGATGCTGGCCCTGATCCTTACGTGTTATACCCAGTCAAGGAAGGGGGATTTCCGATAGCCATCCGCCAGCGTTCTGGTGGATACTCCTTGAGCCAGAACTCATTTGCAGACCAGCACGAACAATGACAACAAGCGCACAATCAGTTTCCTTGCAGCACCCAGCAATTTCCCCGGCCATATTCCGCGCTTACGATATTCGCGGCATTGTCGGGGACGATCTGACAACCGAAGGCGTCGAACTGATAGGCAAAGCCCTGGCTTCACTGGCACTCGAAGCTGGCGAGCATACGGTATTGTTTGGCGCCGATGGCAGACTCTCCAGCCCCTCTCTTCGAGAGCCACTGCTGCGCGGAGTCCTGTCGACAGGACTCAATGTCGTTGATCTCGGCGTCATTCCCATCCCGCTGCTTTACTTTGCCAGTTTCACAACGCCCTGGGCATCCGGCCTGATGCTGACGGCAAGCCATAACCCAGCGCACTACAATGGCATCAAGATTATCCGGCAGCGTACCTGTCTTACGCCTGAGCAGATTCAACAAATAAGGCTTAGAGTGGTTAGTGGTCACTTCCTTACAGGACAGGGCACCCTGAGCAGACGGGATGTAGGAGCTGACTATGTGGCCCGCCTGCAGCGCGATGTGCGCCTGCAGCGCCCTCTGAAAGTTGTCGTGGACTGCGCCAACGCTGTGCCCGCTCTTGTTGCTCCTGCGTTGTTTGCGGCGCTCGGATGTCAGGTGATTCCACTTTATTGCGAGCTCGACGGGAATTTTCCCAATCATCACCCGGACCCTACCGTGGCGGAGAATCTGACTGCACTCATACAGGCAGTCAAGGAGCACGGTGCCGATGTCGGCATCGCTCTGGATGGCGACGGTGATCGCGTTGTGATGGTCACCGACCAGGGCAACGCCATCGATACCGACCGCTTGTTGATGCTGTTCATCAAGGACATTCTGCCCCGTTGCGAAAACCCTGCCAGAGTGGTCTATGACGTCAAGTGCAGTACCCTGGTGGCACAGCTTGTCGTGGCGCTGGGTGGCACGCCGGTAATGAGTCGCAGCGGGCACTCGTTCATGAAGCAGAGCATGCAGGAATCGGGCGCCGTGATCGGGGCTGAGTTTTCCGCGCACGTCTTCATCAAGGACGGCTGGTACGGGTACGACGACGGTCTATATGTGGCGTCGCGCTTTCTGGAGCTGTTGACCCGTAGCCCGGACTCCGCAGAAACCATGCTGCGCGGGCTGCCCCAGAGCATCGTGACACCTGAGCTGCGAATCGACGTGAGCGATGAACGCAAGTTCCACCTGATGGAGCGCATCCTCCAATGCGCTCATTTTCCGCAGGCATCGGTGAGCATCCTGGACGGGATGCGCGTGGACTTCCCCGATGGCTGGGGCTTGATCCGTGCGTCCAATACAACGCCGGCGCTGTTGCTGCGGTTCGAAGCCACAAGCCGGCAGGCATTGCTGGACATTCAGGCGCTGTTCCGTGAGTTGTTGCGGGAAGTAGACGAGCACCTTGAGCTTGCTTTCTGATAGCGGCGGCGGGCCCTCACAGGCCTCCCAAGAGCGATGGCGAGAGTGAAAAATCCGTTTCAGCCTGTATACTCTGCGCATTCCTGACCGGGCGGCCAAGCCTCCCCTCCTTCACACTCTCGATTGGAACTCCACCGATGCCACTGGATTTTGCTGCTGCCAAGAATATTGCCAACGTCCTCACCGAAGCCCTGCCCTACATCCAGAAGTTCACCGGATGCACCATCGTCGTGAAATACGGTGGCAATGCCATGACAGACGAAGTGCTGAAGAACAGTTTTGCGCGGGACATCGTGCTGATGAAGCTGGTAGGCATGAACCCCGTCGTCGTGCATGGTGGCGGCCCGCAAATCGGCTCCTTGCTCACCAAGCTCGACATTCAGTCCGAGTTCATTGACGGCATCCGTGTCACTGACAGCAAGACCATGGATGTGGTGGAGATGGTGCTTGGCGGGCTGGTCAACAAGGAAATCGTCAGCCTTCTCAACAAGAATCAGGGCAAGGCCATCGGCATCACCGGCAAGGACGGCAACCTCATTCAAGCGAAAAAACTGCTGAAGAAGAGCTCCATCGACAGCAAGATGCTGGACATGGGTCAGGTCGGCAGCATTGAAAAGATCAACCGCGAAGTGCTGGATATCCTCAAGAACAGCGATTTTATCCCCGTGATTGCGCCCATCGGCACGGATCGCCATGGCAACACCTACAACATCAACGCCGACACCGTCGCCGGGGAGATTGCCAAGGTGCTGGGGGCTGAGAAGCTGATGCTGCTGACCAATATTGCCGGGGTCATGGACAAATCTGGCGCCGTAGTGACCGGCCTGAGCACAGCGCAGGTTGACGAGATGATTGCCGATGGCACCATCTATGGCGGCATGCTGCCCAAGATCGAATGTGCGCTGGATGCCGTCAACAACGGCGTGCGCAGTGCCCACATCATCGACGGGCGCGTTGAACACGCGGTCCTGCTGGAAATTTTCACCAACACAGGCGTAGGTACACTCATCAGCAATTCACGCTCCGCAAGCGCCGAGTAAGGATAAAGACCCTCACATGCCAGCCGAAGTCCGCATTTCACGCAAGGAACACATTCTGCAGTCACTGGCCCGCATGCTCGAAAGCAGCCCGGGGGAGCGCATCACCACGGCTGGGCTGGCACGGGAGGTGGGCGTTTCGGAAGCGGCGCTGTACCGACATTTCCCGAGCAAGGCGCGGATGTTTGAAGGCCTGATCGCGTTCATTGAGGAAACGCTGTTTACGCGCATCACGCGCATTCTGGAAGACGAGCCATCTGCAGCGAGACGCTGCGAGAAGATCCTGACCTTGGTGCTGACTTTCGCCGAGAAGAACCCCGGCATGACCCGGCTGCTGACGGGTGATGCACTGCAAGGGGAAACCGAGCGTCTGCGCGTACGAATCAGTCAGCTGTTCGATCGTCTCGAAGCGCAGATCAAGCAGGTCCTGCGGGAAGCGCAGATTCGCGAGAACCTCAAATGCGCCGTCTCTCCGACCGTGATGGCCAATCTGTTGATGGCCAGCACAGAGGGCAGGCTGATGCAGTTTGTGCGAAGCGAATTCAAGAAGCAGCCAACGGAACATTGGGATGACCAGTGGGCGCTCCTGTCCCGCGAGATGCTGGTGACCTTCGCCTGAGCCTTCGTTCAATACCGTGGGAGCTTGCCTGCAGGCGCACTGTTCGCGGGCAGGCCCGCTCCCACAGCGAGCGGATTCACACCCCGTATTGCTCCCGGTAAGCCTCGACAGCCGCCAGACTCTGGGCCAGCGCAGTATCTTGCTGTCGCCCGAGATAGCTGACGATCATTTCGAGAGAGATGATGCAGATAACGGGAATTCCGTACTGCTGGCGAATTTCCTGAATGGCAGACAATGACCCTGTGCCGCGCTCCTGCCGATCCAGCGCCACCAGGATGCCCGCCGGCGTCGCCCCTGTGCGTTGCAGCAAGTCCATCACCTCCCGAATCGCCGTGCCTGCCGTGATAACGTCATCGACGATCAGCACACGGCCCTGCAGGGGCGCACCGACAGTTAGTCCTCCCTCACCGTGGTCCTTCGCTTCCTTGCGGTTGAAGCAGTAGGGTTTGTTGATGCCGTGCTGCTGCGCCAGGGCCGTGGCCGTGGCCGCTACCAGCGGGATGCCTTTGTATGCCGGCCCGAACAGCAGGTCATATTCGACTCCCGAGGCCGCCAGAGCTGCGGCGTAACTGTTGCCGATGAAGGCCAGCGCTTCACCTGTATTGAACAGGCCGGCGTTGAAGAAATACGGGCTGGTGCGCCCGGACTTCAACGTGAAACTGCCGAAGCGCAGAATCTCGTGGCGAATGACAAAGTCGATGAAAGCTCGCTGATAGTCCTGCATGGGCGCTCCTTTGAAAGGGGTGTAAGAATCAGATGCCGAGGGCATCCCTCTGCTTCTGCAGCAATTCGCTGATACCTTTCTGCGCGAGGGAGATCATGGCCTGCAACTCGGTGTTGTCGAAGTCATTTTCTTCTCCGGTGCCCTGCAGTTCGATGAAACGCAGGCGCTCGGTCATCACGACATTCATGTCGGTCTCGGCATTGGAGTCTTCGGCATAGTCCAGGTCCAGCACTGGCACACCCTTGAAAATGCCGACCGATACCGACGCAATCAGCTGCTTCATGGGATTGGCCTTGAGTTTGCCACTCCGGAGCAGTGTGCCGATTGCATCATGCAATGCAACACAGCCCCCGGTGATGGAGGCAGTGCGGGTGCCGCCATCAGCCTGAATCACGTCACAGTCAATCTTGATGGTGTGTTCACCCAGCAGTTTCATGTCCATCGCTGCGCGCAGTGACCGGCCAATCAGTCTCGAAATCTCGAGAGTACGGCCTCCCTGGCGACCGCTGACGGCTTCTCGGTCCATGCGCGAGCCCGTCGAACGCGGCAACATCCCGTATTCCGCAGTGACCCAACCGGTACCACTGCCCTTGAGAAAACGCGGTACCGAATCCTCAACGCTGGCGGTGCAGATCACTTTCGTATCGCCGAACTCCACCAGCACGGAACCTTCCGCGTGCTTGGTGTAATGACGGGTGATGCGGATATCACGCAGTTGATCGGGGTGTCGCTGGCTTGGACGAATCGGGTCTTGCATGCTGCCTCACAGGAAGTCTCTTGAATTGAGGCGCGATTATCCTTGATAAGCACAGGGATGGCGAGTCAGTGGCCGGATATTGGAGTACCATGCTGTCTCCAACCCGCAGGAAATCCGGAGCTGATCCGTACGCTGAGGGTTCCATTGAAGTTTGCAGCAAGGAGCCCTGATCATGATTCAGAGCATGACTGCTTTCGCAAGAAAGCAAATCCCTTTTGGTCGCGGAATCCTGGTGTGGGAGATCCGGTCCGTCAATCATCGCTATCTTGAAACAGCTTTCCGCTTCCCGGAAGCTATGCGCGCCCTGGAGCCGGCCATTCGCGACTCGCTGCGTAAAACATTGTCACGCGGAAAGATCGATTGCCAGCTGCGCATTGAATCGGAAGATCGCAAGAGTGGGGCTTTGCAGATCGATGAGGATGCCGTGTTCCGGCTTAACGAAGCCAGTGGTCAGATCCTCTCACTGACCGGCGGCGGCCCTGCCCTGACCGTCATGGAAATCCTGAAATGGCCCGGGGTCCTGTGTGAGTCCGACGCCCTGCCGGAAGATCTGGATGAAGTCGCTCTGGCACTTTTCAGCGCCACCCTTGAAGACCTCATCGCCACGCGTCAGCGCGAAGGCCAGGAATTGTTCGGCTTCATCAGCAAACGCATCGAGGCAGTACGCGAAATTGTCTCTTCCGTCCGCATACGCATGCCCGACATCATGGCGCGCCAGCAACAAGCTCTGCGTGACCGGCTCGACACCCTGAAGGTCGATCTCGACCCTGCCAGACTGGAACAGGAGATCGTGATTTACGCCCACAAGTGTGACATTGATGAAGAGCTGGACCGACTGGAAACCCATCTGAACGAAGTGGAGCGCGTCCTGCGCCTGGCAGAGCCTTCCGGCCGCAGGCTTGATTTTCTGATGCAGGAGCTCAACCGCGAGGCCAATACCCTGTCATCCAAGTCCATCGTCGCCGAAACCACGATGAATGCAGTGGATTTGAAGGTGTTGATCGAACAGATGCGGGAACAGATCCAGAACATCGAGTAGGACACCGGCTTTTTCTGCAGGTCTCTTAATGCAGATCAAGACCTGTCCGGAAATGCGAATTGCCTGCCGCCGACAGGACGACTGATACTGGAATCAGTCGCCCGAACTCTCTCGAGCGCTGATGGAGGAATCGAAGATGCTGGAAGTTCTCGTCCCCGACATGGCCTGCGGCCATTGTTCCAATGCCGTCACCGAAGCGTTGAAGGCGATCGACGCCACCGCCCAGGTGCAGGTGGATCTCGAAACGAAGCGCGTCACGGTCAGTACCAGTGCGGATGCCGCCGCCGTGCGCGCCGCGATTGCCGGCGCGGGCTACACTGTCAGCTGAGTCCTTTTCCGACAGGCATCGGCTTCAGGACACTACCTGATTCCACTGCATCGTCCTGCTGCGCCAGTGTTCTTCTATTGCCTGCACGAAACCCTTGTTCACGAACTTGGCGCGCTCTTCATTCCACAGCGGCGAGTCGAGTCGCAACACGATGCCCTCCACCTGGCCGGCACGGTAGCGGCTGGTGGCCTGCTCCAGAAACTGCGTCAGCGACTTGCGTGTGAACTGGCCGCGGCCCAGTTCGGGCACGAGAGCAAGCCCCAGCAACTGAGCGAAAGCGTTACGCCGCGCGACACTCCAGAATTTCCCCTCTGAACGATCATAGACATCGAACAGCAGAAACCAGTCCGGCAGCGCGTGGTAATCGAGTGAGTGTTGCGCCGCGCACCACTCGCCAAACAGGATGACGTCGGGGGACAGATGGCTCTTCAAGGCAAACTCGTACTGGCCGATCCAGGAATTCAGGCGTGAGAACTGCCCGTTGAAGGGCCTCTCGAGGTAACTGCCACGATTCTGCGCCTGCAGTTCACCTTTGTCGTCCAGCGAGATGCCGAGGTTGGCGCCATCCAGCTTCTCTTCGATGATCAGTTCATGCTGCAACATCGCCTCGACCTCATGGGCCAGCAGCACCTTGTCCCCGCGCGGCTCGCCGTCCCCAAGCCAGATCAGATGATGGGTGTGGGGGAAGCGGAAGAATTCAGTCATGGTGGAGCACCTTGTGATGTCGTTGCTGTTTCTCTGCGTGGCGCGCTCTGGACCATTCCGGAATCAGGGGCAGCAGGGTCAGACCGGTTCGTGTGAGCTGTGGCTCCCAGTCGTGCCAGTCCGTGTCGCCCGCGAAGGCTATCGCACTGGTGCCGGGCAGCGAAAGCGCCTGCAGGGCGGCGGCCACCATTTTGCGATCGGCCAAGTCGTGCACGACGTCATCAAGTGGCTGCGGAACGATGCCATTGCCATCGGCGTCGAAGTCGATCTCTACTCGGTCCACCTCTTCCCGACTCAGTTTCCACATCAGCACCTGGATGCCGTAATCGTGAAAGTCCAGCTTGCGGTGATACTCGATGTTGATGGCGCCGGCGGTGTCCAGCACCAGCCGCGCAGGACTGGCGGCGAAGTCTTCCAGCCAGGCCAGCACCCGGGCCTGCAATGCAGGGTCGTCCGGCGTGACCTCCAGATGATGAGACAGCAGAGTTTCTCCGCGCTGCCTCGCCATGGCAGCACTGGCGGCGATCAGTACATTGGTGTCCACCACGTAGCGATCACACCATCGGGGCGTGGCAACCTGTTTCAACCTTGCGCGTGCCGCTGCTTTCATGGGCCTGTGTCCTGCCAGAGTCTGGGCCCCGATGATACGGACTATCGGGCAGGCTGGCGACCTGCCTCCCCGGCATGTTTCAATGCCGCGGTGCCCATCAGCCCCTTGAGCGAACCGTGTGACGCCCTCTCCCCTCCCTGCCGCTGTGCTGCCCATCGAGGCGGCCTTGCCCGCCTTGCGCCAGGCTCTCGCGAGCCATTCCCGCTGCCTGCTCGTGGCCCAGCCTGGCGCCGGCAAAACCACCCGCGTGCCCCTGGACCTGCTGCAGGCTGACCCCTCCGGACACTCGCGCTGGCTGCTGCTGGAGCCGCGCCGTGTTGCCGCTCGTCTTGCCGCGGGCTACATGGCTGAACTGCTGGGAGAGGCGCTTGGGCAGACGGTGGGCTATCGCGTGCGAGGCGAATCCAAGGTCAGTGCCTCCACCCGACTGGAAGTCGTCACGCAAGGCATACTGACGCGCATGTTGCAGGATGATCCCGGCCTTGAAGGCGTCACAGGCATCATTTTTGACGAATTTCACGAACGCAGCCTGGAAGCCGATCTTGGCCTGGCGCTGGCGCTGGATGTACAACAAGGCCTTCGGGAAGACCTGCAACTGCTTATCATGTCGGCCACGCTGAATGTCGGCGCCCTTCTGCAAGTGCTGGGCCCGCACACACCCGTGATTGAATGCCCCGGCCGGGTGTGGCCCGTCACGACTATCCACCGCTCGCCGCCACTGCGCGAAGCACCCGAGCGACATCAGGCTGCGATTGTGCGGGAAGCCCTGCACGCCCACGAAGGCGATGTGCTTGTGTTTCTGCCTGGACAGGCTGAAATCCGCCGGCTCCAGCGGGAACTGGAAAGCAGTGTCCCCGGCCATGTCGAAATCCATCCTCTGCATGGGCAACTCACGCTGGCCCAGCAGCAGGCCGTTCTGCGTCCAACCCGTGATGACACCCGGCGTCGCGTGATCCTGTCCACCGCCATCGCGGAGTCAAGTCTGACGGTGCCTGGCGTGCGCATCGTGGTCGATGCTGGCCTGGAACGCGCGCCTGTTTATCAACCTCGCTCAGGCCTGACGGCACTCGATACCCGCCGCGTCAATCGTGCCAGCGCAGACCAGCGGCGGGGGCGCGCTGGCCGTGAAGCGCCGGGACTCTGTTATCGTCTGTGGGCAGACGAGCAGATGCTGGCGGCGCACCGGGAACCGGAGATCCTCCAGGCTGACTTGTCCGGTCTGGTGTTCGAATTGCTGCGCTGGGGCGTGCAGAACCCGGCCACCCTCGCCTGGGTGACGCCTCCGCCTGCACCTGCACTGGCGAGCGCCCGCCAGCTGTTGTCGGCCCTCGGTCTGCTGGAGACAGATGGCAGTCTCGGCGCACTTGGCAGGCAGTGTGGACGCTGGCCGGCACACCCGCGCCTTGCCGTGCTCATGAATTCAGCGAGGTCTCTGCATGCCGAAGCTCTGGCCTGCTGGCTGATCGCCTGGCTGGAAGAGAGCATCGGAGCGCCTGAGCTGGATCTGGCCGTGGTTTTCAGCGCGCTGAGCGGTGGCGACCGGGCAGTGGCGGACGAACGCTGGAAACGGGCGGCACGCCAATGGGCGGCGCGGGCAGGCTGCTCGTTGCAGTCCGCGAATGCGGATGCGCTGGTGCCTCTCCTGGCCCGTGCCTTCCCGGATCGAGTGGCGCAGAACCAGCGTCAGACCAGCGATCAGGGTCGAGTGCGTTTCAAACTGGTTTCCGGAGGACAGGCACTGCTGTCCGAAACACAGGCTCTTGCGAAGCAGGATTATCTGATTGCCGTGGAGCTGGATGGCGATGTCAGCGGCGCGCGAATCTTCCACGCCGTGGCGATCAGTCTGACGCAGCTGGAAAGCGGTTTCCCGCAGGCCTCTCTCTGGCGCCAGGAAGTGAGTTGGGATATGGCCGCTGGTCGCCTGATCGGTGAAGAATTGCGCGGTATCGGTGCTCTGGTGCTGGAGCGACGGCCACTGCGCTCACTCCCCCCCGAGGCCGTGCGACAGGGGCTTCTGGACGCCATTCGTCTACGTGGCACATTGATGTGGTCAGATGAAGACAGGCAGCTGCTTGGGCGACTGCGACTGCTCCATCGTGAATTGGGCGAACCGTGGCCGCCACAGTCTGAGACCCAGCTGCTGGAAACACTGGAAGAATGGCTTGGACCGCATCTGCAGGGCATCTCCCGGATGGAGCAGGCAGACAAACTGCCGCTGGGCCGTTTTCTGCTCGAAGCGCTGGACTGGTCGCTGCAACAGCAGCTGGCACAGCTGGCACCAACCCACATTCTGGTGCCCAGCGGCAACCGCATCGCACTGGACTACGCGGGCGACGAGCCCGTGCTGGCAGTAAAGCTGCAGGAGATGTTTGGCCAGCAAAATACGCCAATGGTGGTGAACGGCAGGGTCAAGGTTGTGCTGCACCTGCTGTCTCCTGCAAGACGCCCCGTGCAGGTCACCCGGGATCTGGCCAACTTCTGGGCGACCGGCTACTTCGAAGTGCGCAAGGATCTGCGCGGACGCTACCCGCGCCACCCGTGGCCGGAAGACCCTCTGGTGGCAGAGGCCACAGCACGGGTCAAGAAGCGCCCCGAGAGACGCTGAGTCAGTGCTGGCTAACCAGTAGCATCCTGATTTTCATTTCGCCACCACCAGCGGCGCAGAAATCGTGACACCTCCTCTCTAGGAGGTATTTGACGCGCTCAACATTGCTCTCGGGAGCACGGGTTTCAAGTTGCGGGTTGATGGTATAGTGCGCGCGAAACTGATGATGACGGAATGCTGCAGATGGCCAGAGGCACCCTTTACACGATCTCCGCACCTTCGGGCGCTGGCAAGACCAGCCTCGTGAACGCCCTTTTGAAAGACCACAACGATCCGCTGTTGTGCGTTTCGGTATCCCATACCACCCGAGCCAAAAGACCGGGCGAGGTTGACGGGCTTGACTATCACTTTGTCACCCCCGAGACATTCCGAGCCATGCAGCACGACAACGCGTTTCTGGAGTCTGCGGAAGTCTTCGGCAATCTGTACGGCACGTCACGGGACTGGGTGCAGGCCCAGCTGGACAAGGGCCTCGATGTGATTCTTGAAATCGACTGGCAGGGGGCTGCCCAGGTGCGTCCGCGCATCTCGCCGAACAAGAGCATTTTCATATTGCCGCCTTCGCTGGGCTGTCTGCGGGACCGCCTGACCAATCGCGCACAGGACGATGACGAGACCATCAACCGGCGCATGCGCCAGGCTGCTGACGAGATCTCGCACTACGATGCGGCGGACTATCTGGTCATCAACGAGGACTTCGACACGGCCCTGCAGGACCTGCGCGCCATCATCCGGGCGTGCCGCCTGGAGCGGCAGCAACAACAGCAAAACAACGCCGACTTGCTGTGCGCCCTGCTGAAAACGCCTTGAAACAGCGCGCAAAGGCCCATAAATGCTGCACAAGACAAGAATAAAGTAGGCATTGCAGACGCTCTTTTAGTAGAATCGCCGGTCTTCTCAACAGCCAAGTCTCAACAACAGGTATTCCTATGGCCCGTATTACCGTCGAAGATTGTCTGGCAATGGTCGACAATCGTTTCCAGCTGGTGATGATTTCCAGCAAGAGAGCCCGTCAGATCCAGACTGGTGGCAAAGACCCGCTGGTTCCCGCTGACAACGACAAACCCACAGTGATCGCTCTGCGTGAGATCGCGGCAGGCCTGGTGGATGCCAGCATCCTGACCGCCCGCACTTCTTCGCCGATCATCACGCTGTCCCGTGACGAGCTGAAGGCGCCACCACCCCAGATCGTCGACAACGACGACGACGACGCGTTCGGCGAAGACCTCTGACAGAGGAAGGAGTCGGCTTGTGACCACAATCGACTCTCTCGCCACCCGCCTCTCCACCTACCTGGAGGGGGAGCAGGTCAATCTCGTCCGCCGTGCCTACTACTACGCCGAACAGGCCCACGATGGCCAGTTCCGGCGCAGTGGTGACGCTTACGTCACACACCCCCTGGCCGTTGCCGGCATTCTCTCCGAAATGCACATGGACCCTCAGAGTCTGGTGGCGGCGATGTTGCACGACGTCATCGAGGACACCGGCATCAGCAAGGCGGCTGTCAAAAGCCAGTTCGGCGACGCCATTGCGGAGATGGTCGACGGCGTCAGCAAGCTCAACAAGATCACCTTCAGCAGCCACGCGGAAATGCAGGCCGAGAACTTCCAGAAGATGGCCCTGGCGATGGCCAAGGACATTCGCGTCATTCTGGTGAAACTCGCCGACCGCCTGCACAACATGCGCACGCTGGATGTGCTGAGCCCCGAGAAGCGCCGTCGCGTGGCCCGCGAGACTCTGGACATCTATGCCCCCATCGCCAATCGGCTGGGCATGAACTCCATCCGCATCGAATTCGAGGAACTGGGCTTCGACGCGCTTTACCCCATGCGAGCCCGTCGCATCAATGCTGCAGTAAAAAGCATCCGCGGCAACCGCAAGGAAATCGTCAAGCAGATCCAGACGGCCCTTGAGGCGTGCCTGCTGCGAGAAGGCATGCCCGGCCGCATCTTCGGCCGCGAGAAACACTTGTACAGCATCTACGAGAAGATGCGCTCCAAGCGCAAGTCCTTCTCCGAGATCATGGACGTGTATGCGTTCCGCATCGTGGTGGACAAAGTCGACACCTGCTACCGCGTGCTTGGAGCCGTCCACAATCTCTACAAACCGGTGCCTGGCCGCTTCAAGGATTACATCGCAATTCCCAAGGCCAACGGCTACCAATCCCTGCACACCACGCTGTTCGGCATGCACGGGGTGCCCATCGAGATCCAGATCCGCACCGAAGAAATGGAAGCAATGGCCAACAACGGCATCGCGGCCCACTGGCTCTACAAGTCCCACGACAATTCCCCCAGCAACGCCCACGTGCGTGCTCGGCAGTGGGTGAACGGACTTCTGGAGATGCAGCAGAACGCTGGCAATTCGATGGAGTTCATCGAGAACGTCAAGATCGACCTGTTCCCAGACGAGATCTATGTCTTCACGCCCAAGGGCACCATCATGGAACTGCCGGCCGGCTCCACCGCCGTGGACTTTGCCTACGCGGTGCACACTGACGTCGGCAACTCCTGTGTGGCCTGCCGCATCAGCAGGCGCCTGGCGCCCTTGAGTGAACCACTTGAGAGTGGCCAGACCGTGGAGATCATCACCGCTCCCGGCACGCAACCCAATCCTGCCTGGCTGAGTTTCGTCGTGTCCGGCAAGGCGCGCAGCAATATCCGTCACTTTCTGAAGAACCAGCGCCATTCGGAGTCGGTGTCTCTTGGCCGCCGTCTGCTGAACAAGGTGCTGGGCAGTTTCGGCACTCAGCTCGAGAAGATTTCTCCGGCCCAGATCAAGGCGGCGCTGTTGCAGACCAACAGTGCAGAGCTGGACAACGTGCTGGAGGACATCGGGCTGGGCAATCGCATGGCCCACGTTGTTGCCAGGCTCATGGTGCCCGGCCATGGAGAAACCGAGCTCACCTCTGAATTCGGGCGCGACAGCAAGCAGACATCCCTGGCAATCCGAGGGTCGGAAGGCATGGTGATGAGCTTCGCGAAGTGTTGTCATCCGATTCCGGGCGACCCCATCATCGGCCACATCAGTTCCGGCCGCGGTATGGTGATTCACACCGAGAGTTGCAACAACGTTGCCGAGATCCGTGACAATGCCGAGAAGTGCGTGTCCGTGCGCTGGGACCCGAATGTCGAGGGCGAGTTCGCCGTCGAGATCCGCGTGGAGCTGGAGAACGAGCGCGGCATCATTGCCAAGCTCGCCACCACCATCACCGGTGCCGAAGCCAATATCGAGAAGATCAGCACCGTCGAGCGCGATGCCCGCTTCAGCATCGTCAACCTGTCGTTGAACGTGCGCAATCGAATACATCTGGCCCGCGTCATGAAGCGCATCCGCCTGATCAAGCCTGTCAGCAAGGTCTCGCGCGTCAAGAGTCGCAAGATCGTCAAGGCCGCCAGAACCTGAATCCCACACTTTCCCAAAACGACGCTCTCTGCAGGCGAGGATTACACCGTGGCACCAGACCAGATCATCAGCACCACCAGCGCCCCGGCAGCCATTGGCCCCTATTCTCAGGCGGTTCGCCATGGCGATCTGGTGTTCTTCTCCGGGCAGATTCCGCTGGACCCGGAAACTATGGAAGTGGTGACCGGCGGCATCGAAGTGCAGTCGGTCCGCGTGCTCGAGAACATGAGTGCAGTGGCGAAAGCGGCCGGCGGCTCGCTGCAGGACATCATCAAGTTGACGATCTTCCTGACTGACCTTGCGGACTTCGCAATCGTCAACGACACCATGAAACGCTACTTCGACGCGCCTTATCCCGCCCGCTCTACTGTTCAGGTCGCTGCCCTTCCACGCGGCGTGTCGATAGAGATCGAGGCGATCATGGCGGCCCCTGGCACCCTCTGAGACTCTGTCGATGACTGCCGAGCTTGCACCGCTGACAGTCCTCAAAGGTGTCGGACCCGGCGTGGCGACGCGACTTTCCGCCTTGCATCTGCATACGCTGCAGGACCTGCTGTTCCATCTGCCCCTGCGTTACCAGGACCGCACCCGCATCACCCCCATAGCCGCCAGCCACATCGGCAGCGAGCTGCTGCTCGAGGGCGAAGTGCTTGGCTGCGAAATCACGTTCGGACGCCGTCGCAGCCTGCTGTGCCGCATCAAGGATGCCACCGGCATCATCACACTGCGCTTCTACCACTTCAGTGCTGCCCAGAAGAACGCTCTGACACCAGGAGCTCGTGTACGCTGCTATGGCGAAGTGCGCGGCGGCAAGACGGGGCCCGAGCTCTACCATCCGGAGTATCAGGTGCTCAAGGGTGACGTTGGCCTGCCATTGGAAACCAGGCTGACACCCGTTTATCCCGTGACGGATGGTCTGCAGCAATCGCGCTTGCGCAGCCTTGTGGACCAGACGCTGGTGCTGCTCACCGACTCCATGCAGCTTACCGACTGGATTCCCGAACCCCTGCGCCGATCCCTGGGCTTCGCCTCACTCAGTGATGCCCTGTTGTTCCTTCACAGGCCACCGGTCAGCGGCGCGCTGCATTCGACACTGCACAGTCTGTCTGCCGGGCAGCATCCTGCCCAGCGCCGTCTCGCATTCGAAGAACTGCTGAGTCATCGGCTGTGTCTGCGACGCCTGCGTGAACAGGCTGATTTGCTCAACGCACCGGTGCTTGCCGGCCATGGCAAGCTGCGCGCCGCCTTTCTGGGCGCACTGCCCTTCGGGCTTAC
>CAMCRC010000007.1 GCA_945877175.1 Klebsiella pneumoniae
CAAGTTCGCGGGCAAGCCCGCTCCCACACCCACACTTTCAGAACTGTTCGTCCTGATCATTGTGTAACATGCGGGTGATCCATCAGTCCCTTTGCAAGGTATTGAAACTCGTGATTGCCTTTGGCGGAGACAGCATTGTGAACATCGACATCGTACACGAGACTCTAGGCAGCGGTCTTGCCGGCACCGTTCTGCTGCTGGCCAGCCTGTTGCTGGTGCCGGCGACCCTGCATGCGCAGGACTGGACACTTTACGACGAACTGCTGGTCACCCATGTGGCGCCCGTCGAGCGCGAGGGCATTGGCTTTCACGGTGTCGACTACGCCGCCTGGGCGCAGGACCCGCGTTATCCGCAATTGCTTGCACAGATCGAAAGCCATCCGCTTGAATCTCTGCAGAGCGAGGCCGACAAGCTGGCCTTCTACATCAATGTCTACAACGTCTACGCCATCCGCATGGTCATCGACAATGCGCCGCTGACCAGCATTCGTGATGCGGGTTCGCTGTTCTCGCCCGTCTGGAAGAAGCCCGTGGGGAGTCTAGGGGGCAGAACGGTCACGCTGGACGAGATCGAGCACCAGATCCTGCGCCCCATGGGCGAGCCCCGTATTCATTTCGCCATTGTCTGCGCGTCCCTGAGCTGTCCTGATCTGCGCCGCGAGTCTTTCAGCGCCGAGCGCCTGGATGCCCAGTTGCAGGAACAGACACAGGCGTTTCTCGACAATGCCAGCAAAGGCCTGCAGCAGGACGGCTCACGGGTGCGGGTGTCGCAGATTTTCGACTGGTTTGAAGACGATTTCGACAGTGCGGGCGGCGTGGAAGCCTTCGTGCGTCGCTACCGCGACCTGCCTGACCAGATCCGGCTGCGCGCCGACATTCCCTACAACTGGAATCTCAACGCGCAGTGAACCCAGGCCTCAGAGAGCTGCTGCCGCTTCCAGCACCAGGCTGAATTCCGGCCGCAGCTTGTAGTCCTGCTCGGCCAGCTTTGCGCGGATCACGCCCTGGGCGTCCAGCAGGAAGATGCCGGGATAGGGGATGCCATAGGCGCGCTCGCCGGGGCTGTACTGCGTGTTCAGGATGCCCATGGCTTTCACGTGGGTGTTGCCTTCGTCGTAAAGCAGCGGGAAGGTGGCGCCGTATTCCTCCTGAGCCTCCAGCAGCGTAGCCACCGGATCATAGGTCATGGCCGCCACGTTGAAACCGAGTGCCGAGAACTCATCCTGCACATCCACGAGCCGCTCCAGCTGTGCGATGCAGTAGGGGCACCAGTCGAAGGAACGGCTGAGCACCAGCACCAGGCCTTTCTCGCCGGTGAGATCGGCGAAGGTGTGGCGCTGTCCGTTCTGATCAACGGCGTCGATGGCGGGCAGGCTGGCACCCACGGGCAGCGCGGGGGCCCATACGAAATCCTGCGCGGTCGCGGCGCTCGTGCCGAGTACGCAGGACAGCAGTAAAACGGGCAGTGCAAGCAGTCGGACGAGAGAACGGGTCATGGGCAAGGCTCCAGTGCTATTGTTCTTTGGGGTGTGACGAGCGGATACTGCAGTGAGACTGGAAAACAGCAACGATGTTACAGGCATGACAGGCAGATTGTCTGTGGCCACGGAGAGACAATGATTCTGGAGAAAATAATGACCCGGCCCGTGGTGACTGTCGAGCTGGACGACAGCGTGCGGGCCATCAAGCAGATTCTTGACGTCGCACCCTTCCACCATCTGCTGGTGCAGGAGGACGGCATTCTGTATGGCGTCATCACCGACCGCGACGTTTTCAAGGCGCTGAGCCCCAATATCGGCACGCCACTGGAATCCGCGCGGGATGCAGCAACGCTCAACAAGCGCGCTCACCAGATCATGACCCGCAAGCCCTGGACCCTGCCGAGAACTGCCGATGTCTTCGAGGCCATTTACTTGTTCAACCACCGGGGCATTGCCTGTGTGCCCGTCGTGGATGCCAACAACCGCATCGAGGGCATCGTGACCACGCGGGACATCTTTCGTCTGCTGGAAGCCAACAAACACCGCTTCAATGCGGCGACCAACGCCTCAGGAGAGTCCATACCATATTATTCCGCCAGCTCTACGACGCTGCTTCGTCCACTTACACCTATCTGCTGGCCGATGAACACAGTCGCGAAGCCATTCTGATCGACCCGGTGTTCGAACAGGCGCAGCGCGATCTTGCGATGCTGCGGGAACTGGACCTGACGCTGAAGATCGTTGCCGATACCCATGCCCATGCCGACCACATTACCGCCGCATGGCTGTTGAAGCAGAAAACGGGCTGCCTGATCGCGCTGTCGGCCCAGGCAGGGGCGGTGAACGTCGACATGCTGCTGCAGCATGGTCAGCGCTTCGGCGTGCAGGGCGTGACACTGGAAGCGCGGGCGACTCCAGGACACACCAACGGTTGCACCAGCTTCGTGCTGACTGACCACAGCATGGTCTTCACCGGCGATGCCCTTCTGATCCGCGGCTGCGGGCGCAGCGACTTCCAGCAGGGCGACCCCGCGCGGCTTTATCATTCCATTACGGAACAGCTGTTCAGCTTGCCGGATGATTGCGCCATCTATCCGGCGCATGACTACAACGGACGGACAAGCTCGTCGGTGAGTGAGGAAAAGCGCCACAATCCCCGCGTGGGCGGTGGGGCGAGTGAACAAGACTTCGTGCAGTACATGAAGGCGATGCAGCTGCCGCACCCGAAGAAGATCGACGAAGCGCTGCCCAACAATCTGCGCAGCGGCATGCCCGAGAGTGGCCACCTGCCCCAGGAGCCGGACTGGGCCGATCTGCATGTGAGTTTTGCCGGCATTCCCGAGGTGGAGCCGGAATGGGTTGTCCAGAATCAGCCTTCGGTGACCATCCTGGATGTGCGGGAAGCGGACGAATTGGGCGAGCCGGTGATTGGCCTTCACAACGCGCTGGTGATTCCCCTGAGCGTTTTGCGCGAACGGGTAGGTGAAGTGCCGAAGGACAAGCCCGTGGTCACGCTGTGTCGCTCGGGCAGGCGCTCGTCCATGGCCATCACGATTCTGAAGGCCGCAGGGCATGAGCGCGTGGCCAATATCCACGGCGGCATCCTGCACTGGCACGATCAGTGAGTGGGCGGACCTTCCTGTGCTCGTGACAGTTTTTCAGTCAGCAGGTAGCTGAAGAAGCCCAGCACGATGATGATGCCCGCTACACCGGCCTCGACGGGCCGGTTGAGGGTGATGAATGTCAGTGTCCACAGCATGATGGTGCTGTAGATCAGCGGTGGCAGCGGATAGGCCCAGGTGCGATAGGAACGCACTCCTGGCACGCGACCATCGCCCTTGCGGTAACGCAGTACAAAAACCCCCAGCACGGTGGCCAGTGAGCTCAGCCCCAGAATGAACCCCGAAAACACCAGCACCGAGTCGAAGGTGGACGACAGGATGAACAGCACTGCCAGAGCGCCTTGCGTATAGACGGCTCGGCGCGGCACGCCGCCTTCGTTCTTCACCGCCAGCAGCCGGAACAGCCGGAAGTCTTCCCCCATCACCTGCAGCACCCGCGGCCCCGCCATCAGCATGGCGCTGACCGTGGAGATCAGCAGCAGGGACAGAATGCCTCCCATGAACATCGCCCCGGTGGGGCCGAAGGTGTTCTCGGCCACGATCACGCCGGCTTCCACTTTGCCTTCCAGCAGACTCATGGGCACCGCGTACAGGAAGGTGGCATTGAGAGCCAGATAGAGCACGATGACGATGGCGGTGCCCCCGATCAGCACCAGGGGCACTGAGCGCGCCGGGTTCTCGATCTCCCCGGTGATGTAGGTGGCGGCATTCCAGCCCGTGTAGGCGTAATTCACGTAGATCAGCGCCACTGCGAAGGCGCTGGAGGCGAGCAGGGCGCCGTCGCCTTCCGAGGGCAGCAGATTGACTGTCTGCGGCGCCGTGACGGTAGTGGTGACCATGATGACGAACACGGCAATCAGCATGATCTTGATGATGGTGAACCAGTTCTGCAGGCCACTGCTCGCCTTGTGATTGCGGCCATGCACGAAGGTGATGAGCACCACCAGCAGCAGCGCGGCCACCTGGCGGTTGATGGGCAGCAGATGTCCGGTGGCGGAATCCAGATAGGCTGCGAAGGTCATGGCCGCCAGTGCCGTCGGCGCCGCAAACCCCACCGTGAGGGACACCCATCCCGAGATGAACCCCACCGCCGGGTGATACAGCCGGCTCAGGAAATTGTACTCGCCGCCCGAACGCGGCAGGCGACTGGCAAGCTCCGCATAGGTCAGTGCGCCACACAGTGCCATCAGCCCACCCACCAGCCACAGCATCAGCAGTACGAAGCTGGATTTGATGTCGAGAATCTGAAAGCCGATGCTGGTGAACACGCCGGTGCCCACCATGTTGGCGACGACGACGGCGATGGCGGTGGCGGGGGTATAGCGATGAGTGTCAGGCATGGCGGCGCCCCTTGCCCAGGACATAGACTTCGCGTGAACGCGGGCGCGAGGCATCGGGCTTGCGCACTACCACTTTCTCGAAGTGCGCGCGCAAGGCCTTCAGATACTCTTCATAGCCTTCACCGTGGAATACCTTGGTGACGAAATTGCCGCCGGGCTTGAGCACCTGCACGGCCATGTCAAGGGCCAGCTCCACCAGATACATGGACGAGGCCTGGTCGGCGGCATCCACGCCGCTGATGTTGGGTGCCATGTCGGACATGACCAGATCCACGGCAGCACCATTGAGTGCGGTGCTGATCTGATCGAAAACACTCTGTTCGGTGAAGTCCCCCAGGATGAAGTCCACATGGGGAATAGGCTCCATGGGCAGGATGTCTGAAGCAATCAGGCGACCCTTGCTGCCCAGCAGGGGGGCGACCACCTGGGACCAGCCCCCGGGGGTCGAGCCCAGGTCAAGCACCACCATGCCCGGGCGCACCAGCTTGTCCTTGTCGATCAGTTCCAGCAACTTGTAACTGGCGCGTGAACGGTAGCCATCGACCTGGGCCTTCTTCACCCAGGGGTCGTTGACGTGTTCTTCCATCCAGCGATGGCTGCTCTTGGATCTCGCCATGGGCCTTAGTGCTCATGCCTGGTCGCTGACGGCAGGATGCTCATTCCGACAAGGCGCCGAGTATCTGGTTGCGACCCTGGGTCTTGGCCCGATACAGCGCCATGTCTGCCTTTTCAATCAGCAGGTCGATTTTGTCGGAACTGTCGGAGTCACTGACTCCTCCGCTGAAGCTGCAGTGGAATTCCAGATCCTTGTGGTGAAAGCCGATGGCCTCGAACTCCCGGCGCAACAGGTCGAGCTTGCGGATGGCATTGGCCACATCGGAATCGGGCATCACCACCATGTACTCCTCGCCGCCATAGCGGCCGACGATGTCCGTGGTGCGCAAGGCGCGGCGCAACAGGTGCGCGAGGGTGGCGATGACGGTATCACCAACAGGGTGTCCGTAGGTGTCGTTGATGCGCTTGAACTTGTCGATGTCCAGCATGGCCACACTGACAGTTGTCTTGTTGCGACGCGCACGGGCCAGCTCATGGCAGAGGCGATCCTTGATCTCGGTGTGCTTCAACAGGCCCGTCAGACTGTCGCGGATCATCAGCTCCGCCAGCTGTCGAGCCCGTTTGGCGCGCATCAGAATCATGGACACGAAGGGACGTTCCACCACTGGTTTGGTGATGAACTCGTCGCCTCCCGTTTTCAGGGCGGTCATCTGGCGATTGGCATCGAGCTCGCCCGACAGAAAGATGATGGGAATGTGAATCCACTGCTTGTGGAAGCGAATGACCTTTGCCAGCTCGATGCCACTGCACAGGGGCATGTTCAGGTCGATCATCAGCAGGTCGGGCTTGAATTCGTCAATCACGGTCATGACATCAACGGGATTGGACACGCACCTGGCCACGATGCCCCAGGTTTCCAGCATGATGCGATGACGTTCCATGGAGAACACGTCGTCATCAATCAGCAGCACGCGATAGGGCGAGCGCGTCTGGTGCTGCATTACGCCTTCGAGGCTCGATTCCAGCGCGGGAATGCTGATGGGTCTGTTCAAAAAGGCGACGACGCCGTGGCGTGCAGCGTGCAGTTTTTCCAGGAAGCCGGAGTTCTCGCTGACCACCAGAATAGGAATCGAATCCATGCCGTTTTCTTGCATCGCATTGGCGGCTGCCGCGAGATTCTGGTCGGAAAAGGAACTGTATTCGGTGTCGATGATCAGACCGTCCGGATGATCAGCCAGCGCTGCGGCGGTGAGCAGATTGATGTCGACAAAGGTGGTCACCCGGTAGCCGAAGCTGGACAGACCCAACTTGAGCATGTCGCTGGTGGAAGGGTCGTCCTCCAGCACGTAGAGATGCAGGTCCTCCGGGCGACGGGCAGCGCCGTCGTCCTCGGTGACGGCCTCCACGCCATTGTGCTGACCAGGCGCTGCCGGCAAATCGAGAGCCATGGCTGAGTTATGCACCTGTTCCAGCGCCTTGCGGATACGCTCGGCACTGCGCATCTGGCCTGCGAGTGTGTTGTCCAGGGTGCCCTCAAGCGCTCGCAGTGCCAGACCAATCTGTTCATAGCCAAAGGTCAGTGCAGAGCCTGCCAGGCGATGCGCGGTATCCCGCAGCTGGGTCAGGACGCGTTGTTCCAGGTTTTCCAGCTCTGGCAGGGTGCTGTGATGCAGCAGCTCCGAGATTTCGCCGCTCAGATTCTCGTGATACTGAAGGCGCAGAGCAGCCATTTCCTGCTGCAGAGTTTCGCTGTTGCTAGTCATTGTGCTGAATCCAGATGCGGTGCAATCGTTCCGACAGAGTCATCGGGTCAAAAGGCTTGATTATGACGTCGCAGGCGCCGAGTGCGCGATACCGCGCGATCTCCTGCTCCTGCACCTTGGCGGTCATGAAGACTACCAACACCTTGCCGAGATCCGTCTCCTGCTTGAGAAGATCAAGCGTTGTCGGACCGTCCAGTTCCGGCATCATGACATCCAGAAGAATCATTTGTGGCGCGAAGGCCTCGATGCATTGCAGGGCCTCTTTGCCGCTGCTGCAGCTTTGCAGGGTAAAACCGCCCACGTGTTCCAAAGCGACCAGCGTAATGGCACGGATGGCGTCATCGTCATCGACGTGCAATATGCGCTGCAGCGCGCTCGGAGGGAGCGGCGGGACGAAAGTGATTGAGATGCCGGTATTCCTGCGATTTGGTAAGAATGGCCTGATTCCGCGGCAATTCTAGTGTGCCGTGGCGCCGGCAGGCAAGCGTCACGCATCGCGCCGTGCGTGGCCTCGCGCTTCGCGTGTACAATGCCGGCCTACAATCTCCTCTGCCGGTGTCACCGGCCAGGTCCCTGCCATGATCCGCATCACCGAACTCGCTCTTCCACTCGGCCATTCTCCCGACACCCTGCGCGCCGCCATTCTGACGCGTCTCGGCATTGCAGCCGCTGACCTGCGGGACTTCAGCGTCTTCAAGCGCAGCTACGACGCACGCAAGAAGAACAGCGAAATCTGCTTCGTCTACATTCTGGATGTCGCACTTCGCGACGAGGACGCAGTGCTGGCCCGGCTGGCCGGCGACCGCCATGTGGGACGCGCGCCCGACACGGCTTACTATCCGGTTGCGCAGGCGCCGCAGGGCTTGCAGGAGCGTCCGCTGATCATCGGCTTCGGGCCCTGCGGCTTGTTTGCCGCATTGCTGCTGGCGCAGATGGGTTTCCGCCCGATTGTGCTGGAGCGCGGCAGGGACGTTCGCCAAAGGACCAAGGACACCTGGGCCCTGTGGCGCAAGAACACGCTGACTCCTGAGTCCAACGTGCAGTTCGGCGAGGGAGGGGCAGGCCTGTTCTCGGACGGCAAGCTCTACAGTCAGATCAAGGACCCGAAGTTCTACGGGCGCAAGGTCATGCACGAGTTTGTGAAGGCCGGGGCGCCCCGGGAAATTCTCTGCGTCAGCAAACCTCACATCGGCACCTTTCGTCTGACGGGCGTGGTGGCCGCGATGCGCGAGGAGATCATTGCGCTGGGGGGCGAAGTGCGGTTCGAGAGCCGTGTTGAAGACCTGCTGCTGGACAATGGCCGGGTGGCGGGTGTAACGCTGACCAGTGGTGAAACGCTGCGCAGTCGTTATGTGGTGCTTGCGCTGGGGCACAGCTCCCGGGATACCTTCCGCATGTTGCACAGGCGCGGCGTGTATCTTGAGCCCAAGCCCTTCGCCATCGGCTTTCGCATCGAACACCCGCAATCCCTCATCGACAAGGCCAGGCTTGGCAAATACGCGGGGCATCCCGATCTGGGCGCTGCCGATTACAAGCTGGTGCACCATGCCCGCAATGGCCGCGCCGTCTACAGTTTCTGCATGTGCCCGGGCGGCACCGTGGTGGCAGCCACCTCGGAAGAGGGCCGCGTGGTGACCAACGGCATGAGCCAGTATTCGCGCAACGAGCGCAATGCCAATGCCGGCATCGTGGTGGGCATCAGTCCCGAGCAGGACTTCCCCGGCGGCCCCCTGGCGGGCGTCGAGCTGCAGGAGCGTCTGGAAGAACACGCCTTTGCGCTGGGCGGTGGGGACTATTGCGCACCGGGCCAGCTGGTGGGCGATTTCCTCAAGCGCACGCCTTCCCGGGCGCTCGGCAAGGTGCTGCCTTCTTACAAACCGGGCGTGCTGCTGGGCGATCTCGCCAGCGCGCTGCCGGACTACGCCATCGACGCGATCCGCGAGGCGCTGCCGGTGTTCGGCAAGCAGATTCACGGCTTTGATCGCGAGGACGCGGTGCTTACCGGCATCGAGACGCGCACTTCGTCGCCATTGCGCATTACCCGCGACAATGACTCCCTGCAAAGCCTCAACACACGCGGGCTGTACCCGGCGGGTGAGGGGGCGGGTTATGCCGGCGGCATACTCTCTGCCGGCGTTGATGGCATCAAGGTGGCCGAGGCACTGGCGCTGGCCATGCTGGCTGACAACTCACAGGAGGGCATGCGATGAGCCTGAGTCTGGACGACGTCAAGAAACTGCAGCAGAAGAAATACCGCAACGAATTCGGCTGGTTCATAGCCGAGGGAGAGCATCTGGTGCTGGAGCTGCAGAAGGCTGCCCTGCACAAGGCGCCCCTGCGGGCCAGCGAGTTGTATGTGACGCCGGCTTTCGCGCAGTGGGAATCGCCCCTGCGCAAACACGTGATCACCGCGAAGCAGATGAGCCAGATCTGCGACACCCACACGCCCCAGGGCATCGTGGCGCTGATTCCGCAGGCCGCCGTGCAGCAGGGCTGGGCAACGCGGCCTGCGGGCGAGCGGGCCATCTACCTGCACGAGATTCAGGACCCCGGCAATCTGGGCACCATTCTGCGCACGCTGACCTGGTTTGGTGGCTTGCGTGCACTGCTGGGCCCCAACTCGGTGGACCCGTTCAATCCCAAGACGGTGCGGGCCAGCATGGGGGCATTGTTCCATGTGCCGATCGAGCAGGATGTGCCGCTGGAGTCACTGCCGCAGAACTACGCGCATCTGGCGTGTCTGGACATGCAGGGTGAACCGCTGGCCTCACCAGCCTTCCGCGACAGCACCTGCCTGATCTTCGGCAATGAGGCGCGGGGAGTGCCCCGTGTGCAGACCGCCGCGCTGGGTGCACGGGCCTTCATGATTCCGGGCAGCGGTGCCATTGAGTCACTCAATCTCGCCGCCGTGGTTAATATGTGTGCCTATGAACTGAGCCGGCCGGTCAGCTGAGCGCTCGTCCTTGCAAACCACGATGAACGCCATTGCCAGGCTTTCCAGGCGTTGACTTTGTGTGCCGGAGCGTTCATGTTCGGCACCACCTATTCCCGGCGCTCTCGTGGTTCGGCTCGGGGACGGGTTTTTACCCCATTTACCCGACTGGAGAGAAGAAGATGTTCAAGAAGTCCCTCGGCACCTCCCGCCCCCGACCCCGTCATTTCCTGCGTCAGGCACTTGCCAGCGCAATACTTGCCAGCCTGTCGTCGCTGGCGCTGGCACAGGGCGGTGCCGCCGGTCCTGCGGAACACGCCGCAGTGCCGCCCGTCAACAATCTGCCCAATCCTTACGAGACCGTGCGCAACTGGAGCAATCCTCCTGCAGGCCGCACCTGGGGCTCGGTCAGCGCCATCAATATCGACGTCGATGGCCGTCATGTGTGGATCGGTGATCGCTGTGGCGCCAATTCCTGCGCTGGCTCTGACCTGGACCCAATCGTCAAGCTCGACCCGGATGGCAACGTCGTGGCCAGTTTCGGTGCTGGTCTGATTCTTTGGCCCCATGGCATGGACGTGGATCAAGAAGGCAATGTCTGGGTCGTCGACGCCCGTGCCGCCAATGCCCGCGAACTGGAAGCCAATCCCGGTGCCGCCGGCAAAGGCAATACCGTCCTCAAGTTCAGCCCGACGGGTGAGCTGTTGCTGACGCTGGGCACGCCCGGCGAGCTGGGCGACCCGCCCACCCATTTCACCGAGCCCAATGACGTGCTGGTGGCACCCGATGGCAGCATCTTCGTGGCCGAGACCCACGGCGCCCAGTTCCAGGACGCGCCTGGCCCTGACTCCAAGAGCCGGGTGTCCAAGTTCGCGCCGGACGGCACCTTCCTGATGAGTTTCGGCGAATGGGGCTTCGAGGATGGCCAGCTGCGTTCTCCCCACTCGCTGGCGATGGACTCCCAGGGCCGGCTGTTCGTGGCTGACCGTGGCAACCGCCGCATTCAGATCTTTGATCAGCAGGGCACGCATCTGGACACCTGGTACCAGTTCAGCCGTATCAGCGGACTGTTCATTGACGACAATGACATGCTTTACGCCATCGACTCCGAGTCCGATCCGGACTACAACCCGGGCTGGCGCAAGGGTCTGCGGGTGGGCAATGCGCGTACCGGCGAAGTGCTGTACTTCGTGCCCGAGCACGTCTCCGAGCGCGCTTCGGGCATGGGTGGCTATGGCTCCATGGGCGAGGGCGTGACCGTGGATCGCGATGGCAATGTCTATGCCGGTGAAGTCGGCCCGATCCAGGGTGTCACGAAGTTCATTCCGCGCCTCATCGACTGAGAGGGTTGAGTCATGGCTGAGCTGCGCTTTTACACCAATCCCCAGTCCCGCGGCAGGATCGTGCGCTGGATGCTCGAAGAGACTGGGGCTGCCTACGAGACGATCGTGCTGGAATATGGCACCACGATGAAGAGCCCGGAATACCTGGCCATCAACCCGATGGGCAAAGTGCCGGCGATTGTCCACGGAGGCACGGTGATAACAGAAACGGCGGCGATCTGTGCCTATCTGGCAGATCAGTTTCCGTCAGCAAGGCTGGCACCCGCGCCAACGGACACTGCCCGCGGAACGTATTTCCGCTGGCTGTTCTACGGGGCAGGTCCGCTCGAAATGGCAGTCACCGTCAAGGCCATGGGCTGGCTGGTGCCGGCAGAGCGCCGGGGCATGATGGGGTTCGGAAACCATGAGGCGGTGCTGGACGTGCTGGAGCAGGCGGTGTCTGTGGGGCCCTGGATCTGCGGCGAGCAGTTCACCGCGGCAGATGTCTACACGGGCTCTGGTCTGCTGTGGGGCATGCAGTTCGGCACACTGGAGAGGCGTCCGGCCTTCGCAGCCTATGCCGCGCGTCTGCAGGCCAGACCTGCCGCGCAGCGCGCACAGGCCTTGGACGATGCATTGATTGTGGGTCGTTGACACAAATAATCACATTGTTGATTTAAGTCATGGCGGCAGTTGGCAGGCTCCCTAAACTCGCCGCCATGACTCCTCAGAATCTGCGCTTACAAGACTTCAGCACCGAGCCGGCCCGCACTGACTCGCTGTTGTGTGCTGATCAGATTATCGACCTGCTGCGCAAATACGACAGGGCGGGACCGCGCTACACCTCCTATCCACCGGCTACTCAGTTCCGAGCCACCGGTTCGGAGGACTATCTGCAGGCCCTGGCGGAAAGTGCGCCGGATGCCCCCGTGTCGGTCTACATCCACATTCCGTTCTGCCGCTCGCCCTGCTATTACTGCGGGTGCAACAAGATCATCACGCGCAACAGGGATGCCGTGCGGCAATATCTGAACCATCTGCGCAAGGAAATGGCGCTGCTGCGCCTGCAGAGCACCACATACAAGCGGCCGGTCACGCAGCTGCATCTCGGCGGAGGTACGCCCACCTTCCTCGACAATGCCGAGCTCACCGAGTTGGTTCACCACACCTCCCACTACTTCAATCTGGTGAACGCGGATTCCCGCGACTATTCCATCGAGATTGATCCGCGCACGGTCGATCGCGCCCGCATTGAGCTGATACGCGGCCTGGGTTTCAACCGCCTGAGTCTGGGCATTCAGGATTTTGATCCGGCGGTGCAGGGGGCCATCAACCGTCAGCAGCGAGTGGAGGATATCCGTGAGCTGGTCGGCCACATCCGGACCCGCGGCTTCAGCTCGTTGAATTTTGACCTGATCTATGGCCTGCCGCTGCAAACGCCTGACTCGATACAAATGACCCTCGAGAAGGTGATTGCGTTGTCCCCCGATCGCATCAGCTATTACAACTACGCCCATCTGCCCGAGCGCTTCCCCGCCCAGAAGGCGATTCGCAACGAGGATCTGCCGGCCCCGGGCCTGAAGCTGCAGATGCTGACGCTGATCATCGAGACGCTGACTGACGCCGGCTACCTGCATATCGGCATGGATCACTTCGTCAAGGCGGGCGACTCCCTTGCCGTTGCCCGGACCGAAGGCAGGCTGTGCCGCAACTTCCAGGGCTACTCCATCGCCAAGGCGCAGGACCTGATTGGACTGGGCGTCTCGTCCATCAGCAATGTCGGTGCCGTCTTTGCCCAGAATGCCGTGCAGCTGGATCACTATTACCGCGCGCTGGATGCCAACCAGCTGCCGATCGTCAAGGGCGTGGTGTCTTCCCGGGAAGATGCCCTGCGCCGCGACATCATCCAGCAGCTCAGCTGCTATCGGACACTGGACATCGGCGCCCTGGAGGAGCAGTACGGCTTCCAGTTCGCGGAACACTTCAAGGATGCGCTGCCGGCGCTGTGTCAGTTCGAACAGGATGGCCTGATCGAGCGCGATGGCTGGAAGCGCCTGCGGATCAGTGCACGCGGCAGCCTGCTGCTGCGCAATATCTGCATGGTGTTTGATGCCTATCTGCAGAATGCAGGAGTACTCAAGTCAGTATTCTCGAGAGCCATTTGACCCTTCCCCGGGTGACTCCGGAATTGCGTTGTGGAGCCAATGCACGACGGGCCTTGCCGTGAGCGGCGATTGGACTACAATGCATGCAAATCCAGCTCCCAATGAAAAAGGCAGCCTTTCCGTGAAATCTTCTGCTACTGACGTTCATGGTCTTGCCAAAGACATCTCCCATGGCCGGACTTGTCATTCCAATCCATCAGTCTCGTGTGGTGATTGCCGGCTGGGCGAACTGTGCCTGCCCATTGCCCTGGACGCCGTCGAGATCAGCCATCTGGATGAGATCGTCAAACGTGGCCGGGCGCTGAGCAAAGGGGATTATCTCTACCGCGAAGGTGATGAGTTCACGTCGATCTACGCAATTCGCGCGGGCAGCTTCAAGACCTTCAAGACCACGATGGACGGCGTGGAACAGGTCACTGGCCTGTATCTGCCGGGCGAAATCGTCGGCATGGATGGCATCAGCAGCAACCGCCACGGCAGTTCTGCCATGGCCCTTGAAACCGGTTCCTTCTGCGAGATCCCCTTCAATCAGCTCGAAGAACTCAGCGCCCGAATTCCTTCGTTGCAGGGGCGATTCTTCCGTCTCATGGGACAGGAGATCGTCAAGGATCAACAGATGCTGACGCTGGTCAGCAGCAACGCCGCAGAAGAGCGTGTTGCCGCGCTGCTGCTGAGCATCTCCAGCCGCAATCACCGCCGCAAGCTCTCTCCCACGCAGTTCCGTCTCGCCATGACTCGCGCCGACATTGGCAGTTACCTGGGTGTCACACTGGAAACGGTGTCGCGGGTGTTCAGTCGCCTGCAAAAGCAAAGCATCGTGAAAGTCGACAACAAGGAAATTCACTTTATCGACATGGCCGGTCTCAAAGCCATCGCCAAGGTCAGTGTCAGCGGCTGGTGAAATATTGCCATGTATCTGTTTCCAATCGACGAAAGTCTGATTTAGATCAATGGTTCCTTGCATCCAGTGCAGTAATCTTCTCATCACTGATCTACGGAAATGGGTAGCAGCAAGAAGTAGAGCAGTACTCGTAAATGCAAGCAGTCGCAGTAAATCGTAAATGGGAAAATTGAAGTCGGTCGTCTAGTAGGCTGAGACCGAAACAAAATGTGAGCATTTTGTTTCGGTCTTTTTTTTGCCTTGGATTTCTGTGCACCGTGGTCACCGGGGTACACTGCCAGCACCAATCCTGTGCAGGCTCGGGGAAAAACATGTGCGCATCCAACTCTTTCATCACAAGACGTTACCGCTCGCAGGGTTTCGTGCACCTTCCAGAATTCTTCGACTCACTTGCACTTGCCGCACTGAAGGAATCGGTGCAGCGCTTCCATGCCGCCTGGATGCTTGAAAATGTCGATCTTTACCGCACCCGCGCGATCAACAGCGCTGGTTTGACAGGCCCTCTTCATCTGAATCCGCAAGATCGCAACGTGCTGTTCAAGTTTGTGGCGCAAAGGCGTGTGGGCGAAGTGCTGAATGATGTCTTCGAGGAGCCGGCAGCATTCATGAACACTCAGTTGTTTTTCAACCCGGTGAACACCGCGCAGCGCAACTACTGGCACCGCGATATTCAATACACTGGCATGACGATCGAAGAGCAGCAGCACGCGCTTGGCCGAAGCAATGTGGTACATCTGCGCGTGGCGCTGCGCCCCGAACCGGGGCTGGAGCTGGTCCCGGGCACGCACCTGCGCGCAACAGATCGCGATGCAGCCCGGGGATCTGCTGGTGTTCTCGGCCAACATGCTGCATCGTGGACTCTATGGCATGGACCGGCTCGCCTTCGACATGCTGTTCTGTGATCCGGACCCCGCCTTGCTCGCCTGTGTGCAGCAGGATTGTCTTCCTGATGCAGCGACGCTGGCGATTGTGGATTGTCCCGAGTTGTTTCTGCGCGCGCAGGCAGCGGAGGTGCCCGCAACATGACCAGATCCGTGTCCGAAACGCTCGCTTCCAATCATCTTCCTGAGCGTGTCAGGCAGCGCCTGCGGCGGAAGCCGGGCGGTTCCCATGTGTCTGATGCCGTGCTCGGCGCGATTGATGGCTGCGTCACGACTTTTGCGGTAGTGGCCGGGGCCTATGGCGCTGGATTCCCCGCCATGGTGGCACTGGTGCTTGGGTTTGCGAATCTGCTTGCGGACGGGTTCAGCATGGCCGTGAGCAACTACGAATCGGTTCGAGCGCAGCAGGAATACGTCGAGAGTATCCGGCGCACTGAGGAGCACCATATCGAACACATCCCGGACGGAGAACGTGAAGAGATCCGTCAGATTTTCGCGGGCAAAGGTTTCCACGGGGCACTGCTGGAAGAAATCGTGGAGACAATCACCCGCAATCGGGCCTTGTGGGTCGATACCATGCTGCAGGAGGAGTACGGCCTGCAAACCACGTTTCTCAATCCCTGGAAAGCAGGTGGCACCACCTTCGTGGCTTTCCTTGCGGTGGGCGTGATTCCCTTGTTGCCGATGCTGGTTCCGGGTCTTGACCCCGCGCGCCAGTTCCTGATCAGCAGCGGGCTGGCCTGTGTGATGTTCTTCGCCATTGGCATGCTCAAGAGCCTGGTCTTCGCCCGGCCAGTGCTGAAGGCTGGATTGCAGACCCTGGTCACAGGGGGGGGCGGCTGCCGGTCTGGCGTTTGCGGCTGGTACCGTGCTGCGCAGCGTCTTCGGGATCGAGGCGCTCTGAAAGGCAGCGCCGCGCAACTTCCGTGCTAGAATCCTTCCCGCTTCGAGACCGCCCATGAGGAAAGCCTGGCCATGCTATTGATGATCGACAACTACGATTCCTTCACCTACAACATCGTTCAGTATCTTGGCGAGTTGGGCGCGGACGTGCGAGTCTATCGCAACGATGCTGTGAGCATTGCGCAGATAGAAGCGATGCGACCGGACCAGATCGTGATCTCACCGGGCCCCTGCACACCGAATGAAGCTGGAATCTCTGTGCCTGTCATCAAGCATTTTGCCGGCAAAATTCCCTTGCTGGGAATCTGCCTCGGTCATCAGGGCATCGGCCAGGCCTTTGGCGGTGATGTGATCCGTGCGAAGAAAGTCATGCACGGCAAGCTCTCGCCCATTCACCATGCCGACAAGGGCGTGTTCAAAGGCTTGAGCAATCCCTTCACGGCAACGCGTTATCATTCGCTGGTCATCGACAGCAAGACCTTGCCGGACTGCCTCGAAGTCACTGCGTGGACTCAGGATGAAGCCGGCAACAGGGATGAGATCATGGGCGTCCGGCACAGGACACTCGCTGTAGAAGGTGTGCAGTTTCACCCGGAATCCATTTTGAGTGAGCACGGTCATCTACTGTTGAAGAACTTCCTCGATGCGGGACAGCGTTGAGACGACACCAGGACAAGTAAACCCATGGATATCAAGATTGCGATACGGCAGCTGACCCAGCGCCAGGATCTGCAGACAGAAGACATGACGGCACTGATGGGCGGCATCATGACCGGACAGATGACGGACGCGCAGATTGCAGCCTTTCTGGTGGCCCTGCAACTCAAAGGTGTTTGTGAAACTGAACTGCTGGGCGCCGTGACAGTCATGCGTGAGCTGGTCACGAAGGTTGATATTGCCGACAAGCGCAATCTGGTGGACACCTGCGGCACGGGTGGTTCTGGAACAGATACTTTCAATATCTCCACAGCTTCGGCGATGGTGGCTGCCTGTGCCGGCGCCCGCGTCGCCAAGCATGGCAATCGCGGCGCCACCAGCAAGAGTGGCAGTGCCGATCTTCTGGAGGCCGCTGGTGTCAAACTGACACTGGAGCCTGCCGCCGTTGCGCGCTGCATTGAAACACTGGGCGTTGGATTCATGTTTGCGCCGGGACACCACAGCGCCATGAAGCACGTAATCGGCCCGCGTCGCGAAATTGGTGTGCGCACCATCTTCAATCTGCTGGGGCCGCTGACCAATCCAGCCTCCGCTCCGAATCAGTTGCTGGGTGTTTATGCGGCGTCCTGGATTCCGTTGATGCTCTCAGTGCTCAAGGCACTTGGCAGCGAGCATGTCCTGATCGTGGCGGCTGACGACGGACTGGACGAAATCAGCATTTCCTCAACGACACAGGTGGGCGAACTGAAGGATGGCAGCATTCGCCAGTACACCATCTGCCCGGAAGATTTCCGTATCGAGCGCCGCAACGGCTTTGCCATGCTGCAGATCGCAACACCGCTGGAAAGCCTGACGATGGTGCGCGATGCCCTGACCGGGCGCAATGCAGCAGCGGCCGATATCGTGGCCCTGAATGCAGGCGCTGCCATCTATGCCGCGAACGTGGTTGAAGACATGGCTGCCGGAGTGCAGCTTGCCCGTGAAATCCTGCGCAGTGGCGACGCCCTGCGCAAGCTGGAAGCCCTGGCCGCTTTCAGCCAGAGTCTTTAGAGAGGGGCTGTCGTCATGTCCAAAGCCACCATTCTGGAAGACATCATCGCGCAGAAGCACCGCGAAATAGGGCGGGACAGCGCCGTTCGCAGCCTGGCCGATCTGGAGAAGGCCGCCGCCGATGTGAAAGACAAGCGCGCGTTCATCGGCGCGCTGCGTCAGCGGATCCTGGCGCGCAAGCCAGCCGTGATAGCCGAAATCAAGAAGGCCTCGCCGAGCAAAGGCTTGATCCGTGCCGACTTCGACCCTGTTACCATCGCACGCCAGTACGAGGAAGCGGGGGCCACGTGTCTTTCCGTGCTGACCGACCGTGAGTATTTTCAGGGAGCCAATGAATATCTGCAGCAGGCCCGTGCCGCCTGCACGCTCCCTGTCATTCGCAAGGATTTCATGATCGATCGATATCAGATCGCCGAGGCGAAAGCTCTGGGAGCGGATTGTGTGTTGCTCATAGTGTCTGCCCTCGAGCCGCGGCGGCTGCGCGAACTGGCCGACTATGCGCGTCAGCTCGATATCGACACGCTGGTGGAAGTGCACGACGAGGCTGAGCTGGACATCGCCCTGGATGCCGGCTTCGACCTGATTGGCGTCAACAATCGCAATCTGCATACGTTCGAAACGAGCCTCGATGTCACCATCCGACTGGCAGCCCGTCTGCCGGACGGCAAGTTGCTGGTGACCGAAAGTGGCATCAACACGCCCGAAGACGTCGATGCCATGATTGCCAGGGGCGTAAACGGATTTCTGATTGGAGAGGCCTTCATGCGGGCACCCGATCCTGGACTACGACTGAAGGAGATGTTCATCAACCATGAGTGAAGCCACGCCCCCTGTCCCCCCCAAGAAGAGAGGCTTGTCCAGACTGATTGCGGCGGCAGGATATTCCATCGCCGGACTGCGCAGCGCATTCGGCTCTGAAGAAGCCTTCCGTCTGGAAGTTGTGGGACTCGTTGTGCTGACGCCCCTGGCGCTATGGCTGGGCGAGTCGTCTTTGGAGCGGGTGCTGATGATCGGGAGCGTCTTGCTGCTGTTGATTGTGGAATTGCTCAACACAGCCGTGGAGTCGGTGGTGAACCGTGTCGGCCTCGAATTTCACGAGCTCTCACGCCAGGCCAAGGATATTGGGTCGGCTGCGGTATTTCTGGCCATGGCCATGGTGGCTCTGGTCTGGATCGGGCTGCTGATTTAATTTGCTGCTTCTGTTTGTTTTTCTGTAAACCTCGCGCCGATTGCGCCGATAACAGATTGTGAGACGCCAGTGTGCGTCGCCTTTACTGTATTCCGGTGTGTGATGGTGCTTTCCAGCCTGTACATGATTGTGTTCCTGCTTGTCCTCATGGTCGGGTCGGTGGTGCTTGCCCGTTACGCGCAGGAGCGACAGGAAGGCAATGTCATACGCCTTTACCGGCTTGCTGCGCTCGATCGTCGCCGCAATGAAACGCGTGCCGTCATTCGCGGACTGCAGGAAGTGGATGACAATGCGGAAACACTGCGCATTCTGAACCAGGCGCTCAAGGCCGATCTGGTCCGCATCCAGAAACTGGACCCGGGACGTGCCGACCTTGAGCAGGAGATTCGCCAGGCCACTGCCGCGCCTGCGGCCGGCGCAGGTGACGCCAAAGGGGACAAGCCTGCGAACGAAGCCCGCGGAACCAAGGCCGAAAAGCGCACCAGTCTGAGCAACGAGCGGGATGTGCAACGTGTGCGCAACCACATCAGCGACGCCATGGTCATCATCCGGCGCCTGTATCAGAGCAATCAGGTACGGGCTGAGCAACTCGAGTCAACGGCCCGGCATCTGGGGACACTGACTGTCGTCGTCGCAGTCAATTCCAGTATTCATATGGCAGAACTTGCTCTGAATGCAGCGGAGTACGGCAAGGTGCCGGGATTGCTGCGAATGGCGGAAGGGTATCTGGCCAGTGGCCCGCTGCAGGGGCGCGAAAAGGCGGAAAAGCTGGATCAGGTGAAGAAGTTGCGAGAGTCCCTGCAGGTGGCGCGCAACGGTGGCATGCAGTTCGCGACCGAGTGAGCGCTTGAGTTTCAGCGCGTGCCGAATACCACGATGGTCTTGCCCTTGACCGTGATCAGGTCCTGCTCTTCCAGAGTCTTCAACACGCGCCCTGCCATTTCCCGCGAGCAATTCACAAGCCGCCCCAATTCCTGACGGGTAATCTTGATCTGCATGCCATCCGGATGTGTCATGGCATCGGGCTCTTTGCTCAGTTCAATCAAGGTGCGGGCGATGCGGCCAGTGACATCGTAGAACGCGAGGTCGCCGACCTTGCGGGTGGTGTTGCGAAGGCGGTGGGCCATCTGCTTGCCGATGGTGAACACAATTTCGGGGTGCAGCCGGATATAGTTGTTGAAGCTCGCGTAACTGATCTCTGCGATCTCGCAGGCGGTCCGTGCGCGGCACCAGGCACTGCGGGCTTCCTTTTGTTCAAACAACCCCATTTCCCCGAAAAAGTCGCCGGGGTTCAGATAGGCTATGACAACTTCCTTGCCATCATCATCTTCCAGCACCACGGAAACGGACCCTTCGATGATGTAATACAAGGTATTGCAGGTGTCGCCTTCGTAAATGATGGTGCTGCGATTGGGGTATCGACGCCGATGGCAATTGGTCAGGAAGTTTTCCAGATCTTTGATATGGGGCGTAATGGCCATGAGCGCCATATTGTGAATCTCCTCGACGGCAACACGCGGTGGATGGGATTCGACTATGCCATCCAGGCTGTGGTTTGAACGTGGCAGATGTATACCATAGTCTGTGTATGGTGTGAATGACTGCACACTTCGTCGGCGACGCCGGCCTGTGTTACTCTCACGCCGCCGTTCACGAAGGGGCCAGTGTGCCTGACCGTGGCGTTTACTGAAAAAAGACTGATGACAGAGAGCCAAACATGAAAGCAACGATACGCTGGATAGACGATGTAATGTTTCTGGGTGAGTCCGGCAGCGGCCACGCGGTGCTGATGGACGGGCCTGAGACGAGTGGTGGCCGCAACGTAGGGTTCCGTCCGATGGAATTGCTGCTGCTCGGCGTCGGCGGTTGTTCGTCTTTCGATGTGGTCGCCATTCTGAAGAAAGCTCGTCAGAATGTGACGCGCTGCGAGACCGATGTCACGGCAGTTCGAGCCGATGCCATACCTGCAGTGTTCGAAAAGATTCACCTGCACTTTCGTGTCAGTGGCAAGGATCTGAGCGAGAAGCAGGTAGAGAAAGCCGTCGCCCTTTCTGCGGAGAAATACTGTTCAGCGACCATCATGCTCGAAAAGGGCGGTGTGCATGTGACTCACGACTTCGAGATTGTGCCTGAGTAGTGCCTCAGACGCGGTAAGCGAGCCCTTTCATCAGTTTTGACATCAGTTTCATGGCGACTTTGACAGGCGGTGGCAGTGCCGCGCCGCCTGCCTGTTTCGCGGTCTCGCCGTGAATACGCTCATCGACCAGCATCTGTTCGAGTATCGCTCGGCTCCTGGCGTCATTTCGTGGCAACTGTTCCAGATGTTCCTGCAGATGCTCGCTGACCTGCTGTTCGGTTTCGGCTACGAAACCAAGGCTCCACTTGTCGCCCGCCAGTCCAGCCGCAGCTCCCATTCCGAACGACAGGGCGTACCATGCCGGGTTCAAGGCGCTGGGGTGACTGTCCAGCTCCCGGAGCCGCTGCTCGCACCACACCAGATGATCCACTTCTTCCTGCGCAGCATGTTCCATCGCCTGGCGAATATCGGGCAGACGGGCAGTCAATGCCTGCCCCTGATAAAGCGCCTGTGCGCACACTTCCCCGGTATGGTTGATGCGCATGAGCCCGGTTATTTTGCGATGTTCGGCGTCGGCGAAAGCTTCGTCGTCGAGGCGTGATGCCGGCGAAGGTCGCTGTGCGGCGCTGCTGCCGGGTACCAATGTGCGCAGCGCCTGGTCAAATTGCACGATCAATTGGTCCAGTCCTGAGAATTGCGAGCGCTGTGAGTCAGACATGTTCCCTCGCTATGGCACGGTACGCGATGTCGCGCCGGAAATAGACATTGTTCCAGTGCAGAGTGTCGATAAGTTCGTATGCTGCACGCTGAGCTTCTGTGACTGTTGCGCCGAGTGCCGTGGCACAAAGCACCCGGCCACCGTTGGTGACAACATCGCTGCCACGCAGCGTGGTGCCGGCATGAAAGACCTTGCGGTCAGCGGCGGTATTGGTATGCAGTCCGGAGATTACGTCGCCTTTCGCGTAAGCATCCGGGTAGCCGCCACTGGCCAGCACAACACCCACTGCCGGACGCGGATCCCAATCGGCACTCTGCTGATCCAGCTGACCGTCGATGGCGGCATTGCACAGTGTGATCAGATCGGACTGCAGACGCATCATCACGGGCTGCGCTTCCGGGTCACCAAAGCGGCAGTTGAATTCAATCACATTGACATCGCCATTGTCGGCAATCATCAGGCCGGCATAGAGAAAGCCGGTGTAGGGATTGCCGTCGGCGCGCATGCCATTGACCGTCGGCATGATGATCTCGCGCATGACCTTCTCATGAATCTGCGGCGTGACCACGGGCGCTGGCGAATAGGCCCCCATGCCGCCGGTATTCGGCCCTTTGTCGCCGTCGTCCCGCGCCTTGTGATCCTGTGAAGTCGCGAACGGCAGGACATTGTAGCCATCCACCATCACAATGAAGCTGGCCTCCTCGCCGCGCAGGAACTGCTCAATCACCACACGATGGCCGGCATTGCCGAACTTGTTGCCGGAGAGCATGTCATGAATCGTCGACTCGGCCTCGGCCAGCGTCTGGGGAATGATCACGCCCTTGCCAGCAGCCAGTCCGTCGGCCTTGATGACGATCGGAACGCCCTGCTCGTGAACATAGGCGATGGCGGCGTCGATGTCAGTGAAGTTGCGATACTTCGCCGTGGGAATGCCATGGCGGTGGAGGAAGTCCTTCGTGAAGGCCTTGGAGCCTTCCAGCTGGGCGGCATTCTGTGACGGACCGAAGCAGCGCAGACCATGGCGGGTGAAGTAGTCGACGATGCCTGCCACCAGCGGCGCCTCGGGCCCCACAATAGTCAACGCAACATCATGGGCCTTGGCGAAGGCAAGCAGAGCGGGGAAATCAAGAGTGTCGATGGGCACATTCTCGACGCCGGCCTCGGTTGCGGTGCCGGCATTGCCAGGGGCTGCATAGATTTTTCCGGCCTGCGGCGATTGCTTTACGCGCCAGGCAATGGCGTGTTCACGTCCGCCATTGCCGATGATCAGTACATTCATAATGTTTCCTGCGTTCTCTCCGTTTGGAGTACTTCCCAAAGCTGCGTGGCTCAGTGACGGAAATGCCGCACGCCAGTGAAAACCATGGCCATGCCCGCTTCGTCTGCTGCAGCTATCACTTCTTCGTCGCGCATGGAGCCGCCGGGTTGAATGACGGCACGAATGCCGGCAGCGGCAGCGGCATCGATGCCGTCACGGAAAGGGAAGAATGCATCGGATGCCATGACCGAACCCGCCACTTCCAGCCCTTCATCAGCCGCCTTGATGCCGGCAATACGCGCACTGTAGACGCGGCTCATCTGACCGGCTCCAATGCCG
This sequence comes from Klebsiella pneumoniae, assembly GCA_945877175.1. Lineage (GTDB taxonomy): Bacteria > Pseudomonadota > Gammaproteobacteria > Pseudomonadales > Pseudohongiellaceae > UBA5078. The sequence continues at coordinate 23,154 of CAMCRC010000007.1, forward strand.
ATGGTCTGGTTGTTGCGGCAGTACACGATGGCATTGGACTTGACGAAGGTGGCTACCTTCCAGGCAAACAACAGGTCCGCGACTTCCTGCGGCGCTGGTTTGCGTCGCGTCACCACTTTGAGATCAGCCGCGCTGAGCTGATGGATATCGCGATCCTGCACCAGCAGGCCGCCGTTGACGCGTTTGTAGTCCAGTGCCGGCCCGGGTTGCGCGGCCCACTGACCGCAGCTCAGAACCCGCACATTCTGCTTTGCTGCAAGCACCTGCAGAGCTTCCGCTGACACGCTGGGAGCAATGATCACCTCCGTGAACTGGCGGGAGATGATTGCTTGCGCCGTGGCGGCATCCAGCGCTCTGTTGAAGGCGATGATGCCCCCGAACGCGGACGTGGGGTCAGTCTGGAATGCGAGTTCGTAGGCCCGGGTGATGCTGTCAGCAATGGCCACGCCGCAGGGGTTGGCGTGTTTGACGATGACGCAGGCGGGCTCTGCAAAGGACTTCACACATTCCAGCGCAGCATCCGTATCGGCGATGTTGTTGTAGGACAATTCCTTGCCCTGCAACTGCACGGAGGTGCTGATACTGGCTTCCTGCGGGTGTTTCTCGACATAGAAAGCCGCCTTCTGGTGAGGATTCTCGCCGTAACGCATGTCCTGGCTCTTGATGAACTGTGTCGAGTAAGTGCGGGGGAATGCGGCAGGCAAGGTCTCTTCTGCAGATCGTGCGGGCACCAGGCGGCCGAGATAATTGGCAATGGCTGCATCGTAAGCCGCGGTGTGTTCGTAGGTGCTCACCGCAAGGTCGAAGCGCGTGGCATTGCTCAAAGCCCCTGCGTTGTCGCGAAGTTCTGCAATGACGCGGTCATAGTCGGATGGATTCACGACTACGCCAACCCATGCGTGATTCTTGGCAGCAGCACGCAACATGGTGGGCCCGCCAATATCGATGTTCTCAATGGCCGTCGGCAGATCGCAGCCTGGTTTGGCGACAGTGGCTTCGAAGGGATAGAGGTTCACGACGACCAGATCAATGGTCGGAATGCCATGTGCCTGCAGCACTGCCTGATCGATGTCGCGCCGCGCGAGAATGCCACCGTGAACCTTTGGATGCAGAGTCTTGACTCTGCCGTCCATCATTTCGGGGAAGCCGGTGTAGTCAGCGATCTCGATGGCAGGGATTTGCTCTGCCTGCAGAAGCTTGTACGTGCCTCCTGTAGAGAGAATTTCGATGCCGGCGCTGTGCAGAGATTTGGCAAATGACACAACGCCGGATTTGTCCGACACGCTGATGAGAGCGCGCCGAACGACGGCAGTATTGGCTGTGGACATAGTCGGGAAGGTCTGTCTTTTAGTGGACAGGATCGGAGAATCCGTGCGTTCAATCCTGTCGAAAATTTAGCGCTGACCAGGCTATGGTTACAACATTCCGTGTTGTTTCAGCTTCTTGCGCAGGGTACCACGGTTCAAACCAAGCATGATAGAGGCCTTGCTCTGGTTGCTTCCTGTGTGTTTCAAGACCGCCTCCAGAAGTGGGCCTTCGACTTCGTTGAGTACCAATTCATACAGATTTGTGACAGATGCTTCCCCGAGGTGGGAAAAGTATTTATCCATTGAACGCTCGACTTCTTTGCGCAACGTCGACGATGACTGCATCTCGGCAATAGCTCCCATTTCTGAGGGTTGAAAGTTTCTTCGTGGGCTGGGTTCTTCGAGAATATTCATTGTGTAACTTCCTTGTGGTTGAGCAACGAGTCGAAGAAATTCTCGACGGCGTTCAGTTGCAACGCAGGAGTGTTCAGTTGATTGAAGCTTTTCCAGAAATTGCCGGCATCGGGTAATTGACCTGTAGTCCACCCCACGTGCTTGCGTGCAAACAACACTCCCTTGAATTCGCCGTAAAGTGCGTAGACTTGTGACATGTGCGCAAGAAGCGCGTTGCGCCTGTCTTTGGGCGACTGGTCGGGCAGTTCTTCGCCGGTCGCGAGATAGTGATTGATCTGGGAGAAGATCCAGGGATTGCCCTGGGCTGCCCGGCCGATCATGACACCGTCTGCGCCTGTGTATTGCATGACGTCACGCGCGCTGCGTGCATTGCAAATGTCGCCGTTCGCTATGACCGGTATGGTAACGGCAGACTTGATGTCACGGATTGTGTCGTATTCCACTGAACCCACGAACCGGCATTCACGCGTGCGTCCGTGAACGGTCAACATCTGTACACCACAGTCCTGTGCAATGCGGGCAACCTCGACGCCGTTGCGCGACTGCGGACACCAGCCGGTGCGAATCTTCAGGGTGACAGGCACTTGAACGGCACCCACTACGGCTTTGAGAATGTCAGCGACCAGTGTGGTGTCTTTCAACAACGCGGAGCCTGCAGCCCTCTTCAATACTTTCTTGGCTGGGCAGCCCATGTTGATGTCGATGATGTCAGCCCCAAGGTCGACATGTTGCCGGGCAGCCTCAGCCATCAGCGCCGGATCCGCGCCAGCAATCTGGACAGAATGAAGGCCGCCATGGCGGGAGCGGGCAAGCCGCGTTCTGGACTTGTCGCTGGACCACAACTCAAGCTTGCAGGTCAGCATCTCCGACACAGCCAGTCCGGCTCCCATGCTGACGCACAGGTCTCTGAAAGGCTGATCTGTGACGCCCGCCATGGGGGCGAGGATCGTGCGCTGCTTGAGTGAATGTCGACCGATTCTAATCACGGGAAAGAGGACTCTGGTATCGTTCAGGGAGGTCAAACTGTCGCCAACCTGAGGCTTGTGGTGAAATGATAATAGCGAGCAGCTGGTACTTGGGAAAGGCCAAAATAGGGTGCGATTTATTGGGCAGGGTTCAGGTTCCGGGCCAGGCGCGTACCTGATCCGCTGTCAACGGGGTACCTGTGGGCCGAAACTGACTTCATAATTTATCGCCTCGATGCCAGGATCAATAATGTCGAAAGACACCTGCACCGGCGCGCCTGCCGGGAGCACAGCCATGTCTGCCAATGTTGCGGGCAGATATTCGTCGGGAGTGAACTGGCGGGCTGCGATCAGCTCATTGTCGGCATTCATGAAATGCAGGTTCAGGACAGGCAGAAGCTGGTCGAATGCAGATTCGTTGCGAAATATCAGTGTCACATTGAGGGCATTGGCAATTTCTGCATGACTGCGGACGACGAGACTGTCACTGCGCAGCGCCTGCAAGTCAGCCATTGGTGACAATGAGCAAGGAAAGGTATCGCAGATGCGCTCGAGCCAGGGGCGCAGAGCGTAATTCTGACCCAGTTCGTACCACTGCGAACTCACCATCTGCCCTGCCAGAGCAGCAACCAGCAGGAATGCTGAAACACTCCACCAGGCTGAATGCTGACGTTTCCCCTGAGTCTCATGCCAGTCAATTTCCAGATTATCTCCGGCTCTGGCAATGGCCTCCAGGTGTTCCCTGTGCATGGCGGGTCCGTCTGCAGAAATGCCCGGACCCCGCAGCATCGTGAAGTCGTCATCCAGTGCGCTGAACCCTTGCAGGGCTTGAGCAACAGCAGGGGCTTCGACCCGCAGTCCCGGGGCAGGCAGCGGGTCTGCTTCTGCCCCGGGTGCCATGTCCGCAGTGCCTCGGGCTTCGGCAGTCACAACAGCAGAATCGGCGGGCTGATCCTGACCGGTGGTCTCATCGATGATTTCCCAGTGCGGACCCGATTCACTGAAGGTCGGTTCACTGTGCTCGGCGTTGGCGTCAACTGTCTCGAGGGTGAAGACAGGATCCGGGACTTCTGGTATCTCGACTGAAGGTTCAGCGAGCTCATCACCCTCGTCCTGCTCTTCAGACATGGGAATATCCTTGGTCTGAAGGTCGGCAGAAGGGATCAGATTGTCATCAGCGACGAATACTTTAAGGCAGGCGCCACATCGCACCATTCCGTCCGCCGACTGCAGCTGTGAAACGCTGGTGCGGAACGTGGTTTGGCAGTGCGGACATTGCGTGATGAACAGGGCCATAAGCTTCTTGCACAACAATATTCTTACAAGTTGGATTGTTCAAAAACGGTCAGCGGCGAATGCCCTCGACCCGCACCCATTCGTCTCGCATGACCGGCGGCAACATGTCGAAATACGGATGGTAGCTGTCCAGCAGTGACGCAGTCTGCACTGACAACACGCCAGATAGAATCAGGCGACCACCTGGTTTTACGAGTGCAGCGATGACGGGAGTCAGTTGCTCAAGCGGCCCGGACAGTATATTGGCGACCAGTATGTCCGCCTGCGGATGGTCAGCAACGCCCGGCAGATGGACTGACATCTGTGTGGCATTGATGCCGTTCAGACCCCTGTTGCTTTCCGAGGCCAGGATCGCCTGAGGGTCATTGTCGATGGCGATGACACGGCTGGCACCCAGCAATACAGCCGCGATTGCGAGAATGCCTGAGCCGCAGCCATAGTCGATCACGAGTTTGTTCTGGAGCGCCTGAGCGTCCAGCCATTCCAGGCAGAGTGCCGTGGTCGGATGCGTCCCGGTGCCAAACGCCAGTCCCGGATCCAGCAGGATGTTGACAGCGTCCGGCACGGGCGGCTCTTCCCAGCTGGGGCAGATCCAGACGCGTTCGCCAAACTGCATGGGCTTGAAGTCCTGCATGCAGACACGCTCCCAGTCCACGTCTTCCACATACTCCACCATGATGGGTTCGTCCGGGTCGATGCGGCCGTGCTCGCGCAGGGAGGCGGCGACGGCTTCCATATCGCAGTCATACTCGAACAGACCAGTGACTTCTGTCGTGCGCCAGATTGGCGTGGTGCCTGGATCGATCTGAAACACTGGCTGGTCTTCGCCGTCCTGCAAGGTGACGGAGACGGCGCCGAGCTCGGAAAGCAAGTCCTCCACAAGGGTGGCACCAGCTTCCGATACTCGAACCTGCAATTGCTGCCAGGGCATTATTTCGCCGGCATCTTGTGGTGGCCGATGAGCTTGCTTTCCAGATAGTGGATGTTGACCCCCCCTTTCTGAAACTCCGCATCGCGAATGATGTCCTTGTGCAGTGCTGTATTGGTGCGGATGCCATCGATCAGCAATTCGTCCAGCGCATTGCTCATTCGTGCCAGAGCGCCTGCACGATCTTCACCATAGGTGATCAGTTTGGCAATCAGGGAATCGTAGTACGGGGGCACCGTGTAGCCACTGTAAATGTGCGAGTCGACCCGGATGCCATTGCCACCCGGCGCATGGAACAGATTGATCTTGCCAGGGCAGGGCAGGAAAGTAACCGGGTCTTCGGCATTGATGCGGCATTCGAAGGCGTGGCCTTTGATCTTGACGTCTGACTGATTGATGGAAAGCTTTTCGCCGCTGGCGATCTTGAGTTGTTCCTTCACGATGTCGATGCCTGTGACCATCTCGGTTACGGGATGTTCAACCTGCACGCGGGTATTCATTTCAATGAAATAGAACTGTTCATCCTGGTAAAGAAACTCGAGCGTTCCGGCGCCACGATAGTTCATCTTCTCGCAGGCTCGTATACAGGTTTCAGCAACTTGCTGACGGATGTGGGCAGGTATGCCGGGCGCGGGGGCTTCTTCCAGCACTTTCTGGTGGCGCCGCTGCATGGAGCAGTCGCGATCTCCCAGATGAATGGCATTGCCCTGGCCATCGGCCAGCACTTGTATCTCTACATGGCGAGGGTTCTCGAGGAATTTCTCAAGGTACACCACGCCACTGCCGAAGAAGGCCTTGGCTTCCGACTGAGTGACGTAAATGGCTTTGAGAAGAGCCGCTTCACTGTGCACGACACGCATGCCGCGTCCGCCGCCGCCGGCGGCAGCCTTGATGATTACGGGGTAACCAATCTGGCGGGCAATCGCCAGTGTGCGATCCTTGTTGTCATCGACAGGGCCATCGGAACCAGGCACGGTGGGCACGCCGGCTTCACGCATCACCTTGATGGCCGATACCTTGTCACCCATCAGGCGAATGGTGTCGGGCCGCGGGCCGATGAAGATGAACCCGCTTTTTTCGACCTGCTCGGCAAAATCGGCATTCTCCGACAGGAAGCCATAGCCGGGGTGGATGGCGACGGCATCGGTCACTTCCGTGGCGCTGATAATGGCAGGAACGTTCAAGTAACTTTCGGTGGCACTGGCTGGGCCGATGCACACGGACTCGTCGGCGAGGCGGACGTGCATCAAGTCACGGTCTGCACTGGAGTGCACAGCGACAGTCTTGATGCCCAGCTCCTTGCACGCCCTCAGGACACGAAGTGCAATTTCGCCGCGATTGGCAATCAGAACTTTATCAAGCATGAATTCGAACCTATTAGTGAGGTGAATGACAGGTCAGTCAGTGCTGTTTCAGACAATCGTGACCAGCGGCTGATCGAACTCAACCGGTTCGCCGTCTTCAACAAGAATGGCTTCGACGACGCCGGCATGATCGGCTTCAATCTGGTTCATCATCTTCATGGCTTCCACGATGCAGATGACATCGCCAACCTTGACGTGCTGACCTATTTCCACAAACTTCGGTGAGGAAGGCGATGGCGAGCGATAGAAGGTGCCAACCATGGGCGACTTGATGATGTTGCCGCTGAATTTCTTGCTATCCACTTCTGGAGCGGCGGCCGCTGGAGCTGCTGCCGGCGCTGCGGCTACTGGAGCCGGAGCTGCCATGGGGGCTGCATAAGTATGGATCGGGGCAGGTGCATGCTTGGAGACCCGGCTGATCCGCACGGCTTCTTCGCCCTCCTTGATCTCGATTTCCGCGATGTCAGACGATTCCAGCAGTTCGATCAGTTTTTTGACTTTCCTAATATCCATGTGAGCTTCTCTTCTTGGTGTTTTCAGTCAGTGACAGGTGTTGAATCAGGATTTCCTTACGTGGCGCAATGCAGCCTGCAGCGCCAGGTCGTACCCTTGCGAGCCGAGTCCGGTAATGGTCCCCACGGCAATATCCGAAAAGTACGAGGTGTGACGGAATGCCTCGCGTTTGTGCACATTGGAGATGTGCACTTCGATGAACGGAATGTCGGCGGCCAGAATGGCATCGCGCAGGGCGATACTGGTATGGGTGAATGCTGCAGGGTTGAAGAGTATGAAGTTGACGCCTTCGTTGCGGGCGTCATGCAGGCGGTCTATCAGTTCGTATTCGGCGTTGCTTTGGAGGTGCTGGAGGTGGTGGCCGGCTTCGATGCACTGGAAGCTGAGTCTGGCATTGATGTCGGCCAGGGTCTCCGAGCCGTAGACCGCAGGTTCTCGGCTGCCCAGCATGTTCAGGTTGGGTCCGTGCAGGACAAGTATGGTGGCCATCGTGAGCAGTCCCTGGTATGTCAGCGTGTTGTCAGCCTGCAACGCAGCCTCACAGAAGCATCGCGTTTGGCAATTATGCCGGCATTTTCTCAGAATTTTTCCAGAGTTTCACCATAAATTCCGAAGCAGAACAACTTTTGCCTGCGGCTGTGTGCAGCAGGCGATTCAAGCGTTCCGTTCGCTACAATTCGAGATCGATTTCGCGACGTTGTGGCGTGTAGCAAAGACCAGCCGAGGCGCAGCCCTGATATTCCATGATCAGCGTGACGGGGCCGGAAATCGCATTTGCGGGCAATGGGAGGAGGACATTCATGTCGGAGAAGTACACCTCCACCGCTCCGAAGAACTCATCTTCGTGAGCGCTGCCCTGGGGCAGTAGTGGCGAAAGCGCATGTTCGGTTTCGCCCAGTCGCAGCATGAACCTGAACTTTTCCCTGTAGAGATAGTGGCCGTCCACAATCTGCCAGTGCACCCCTATGACGCCGGGTTCGGGCAGGCTGGTGTAAAACGTGAAGGCTTCTTCGACGGGGAGGAATGTCGGCGCCGACAACAGGCCGCGGCCCGCACCTGGCAGAGCCTGCGCCTGAAGTGTGGAGGAGTAGAGAAAGACGATGGGAATGCACAGCAGAAGCCACAAGGCGAGGATTCTGCTGTTTGTATGTCGTCTGCCAGTACCTGTCACGGACATGGGACTCATTTTCTGCAAGCCTGATGGCCGGCTATTGATTGTAACGCTCGAATACCAGGCTGGCATTGGTACCGCCAAAACCAAAGCTGTTGGACAGGACCCTGTCCAGCCTGACGTTGTCCACGCGCTGCAGGGGGATGTTGAGGCCTTCTGCTTCCGGATCAAGATTCTCGATGTTCGCGGCAGCGCACACGAAGTTGTTCTCCATCATCAGCAGGCTGTATATGGCTTCCTGAGCACCGGCGGCGCCAAGAGAGTGTCCACTCAACGATTTTGTGGAGTTGATGAGCGGGCGCTGTTCGCCGAAGGCTTCGCGGATGGCGCGCAGTTCCGAGACATCGCCGGCAGGCGTGCTGGTGCCATGCATATTGATATAGTCGATCGGCCCGCTGGCTGTGGCGCAGGCCATGTTCATCGCACGCACGCCGCCTTCGCCGCAGGGCGCGACCATGTCATAGCCATCCGAAGTGGCGCCATAGCCGGTAATCTCGGCATAAATCTTTGCGCCGCGCTTGATGGCGTGATCAAGCGCTTCAATGACCAGAACGGCGCCTCCGCCTGCAATCACGAAGCCGTCACGATCCTGGTCGAAGGCGCGTGAAGCCTTGTCAGGTGTATCGTTGTATTTGGTGGACAGTGCTCCCATGGCGTCGAACATGTTGGTCAGTGACCAGTGCTCTGCCTCGCCGCCGCCTGCGAAGATCACGTCCTGCTTGTTCAGTTGAATCAACTCCACCGCATTGCCGATGCAATGGGCGCTCGTGGCACAGGCGGAAGAAATTGAGTAATTGACGCCCTTGATCCGGAATGGCGTTGCCAGGCATGCAGAGACCGTGCTGCCCATCGTTCGTGTCACGCGGTAGGGGCCAATCTTGCGTACGCCCTGGGTGCGCAGAATGTCGGCCGCTTCCACCTGGTCGGCGGAGGACGAGCCTCCGGCACCCATGATGATGCCGGTGCGGATGTTGGAGACTTCGTCATCTTTCAGGCCGGAATCCTTGATTGCCTGTTCCATGGAAAGGTAGCCGAATGCCGCAGCATCGCCCATGAAACGCAGGATCTTGCGGTCAATCAGAGAGGGCAGATCAAGATCTATCCAGCCAGCAATATGGCTGCGCAGGCCCATCTCCTTGTATTCAGGCCGGAAGCGTATGCCGCTGCGTCCGAGCTGAAGCGATTCCAATACCGTCTGCTTGTCGCTACCCAGACAAGAAACAATACCGATACCGGTGACAACAACGCGTCTCATAAAAACCTCTGAAGAAAACTCTGGAATGCGATCAAAATCTGCTTTCGGGTGTGAAAAGGCCGACTTTCAGGCCGTTGGTAACGTAAATCTCCTTGCCGTCGACGGACACTGTACCATCCGCGATACCCATCACCAACTTTCGCTCGATAACTCGCGACAATGAAAGCTGATAGACGACTTTGCGGTGGGTTGGAAGAATTTCGCCACTGAATTTGACTTCCCCCGCGCCCAGTGCGCGCCCTTTGCCGAGATTGCCGCGCCAGCCCAGGTAAAAGCCGACCAGTTGCCACATGGCATCCAGGCCGAGGCAGCCGGGCATGACGGGGTCTTCCGGGAAATGGCAGGCGAAGAACCACAGGTCCGGGCGGATATCCAGCTCCGCGATGATTTCCCCTTTGCCGTGCGCGCCACCGGTGTCATTGATTTCGACAATACGGTCCAGCATAAGCATGTTGCCTACGGGAAGGCGGGCATTGCCGGGGCCGAACATGCGGCCGTAGCCACATTCCAGCAGCTCGTCGCGGGTGTAGGAGTTCTTGCGGATATGGCCATTCATAAAGTGAGTGTTCGCAGCGATAGACATCGAAATAGCGTCAGGGCGGTCGCCCCCTTTCTCAAGGGCCGCGATGTTATCGTGGCAAATGGAAATAATCGATAAAATTTTACACCGCTCCACGGGGGCAGCAGGCACTTGCGAGGCGTTTGTGGCACACTGGCGCACCCCTGAAAGGGACGGATTCACCACACCACAATGCCCCGGGCGAGTCGCCCGAAGCGAGTGGAAAACAGGACGCAACGATGATCATTCCCGTAGTACTGGCAGGTGGCGTGGGATCGCGCCTGTGGCCGGTTTCCCGGCAGCTTTACCCCAAACAGTTTGCTTCCCTGACCACCGGGCGCGCCCAGAGCGCAGCCGACAGCACACTCTTCCAGGCCACGCTGCTGCGCCTTGCCTCGCTGGCAAACCGCGGGGCTCCCATGGTGATCTGCAATGAAGATCATCGCTTCCTGACGGCCCAGCAATTGCGCGACATTGGCATCCCCCAGGCCACCATTCTGCTCGAGCCGATTGGTCGCAACACGGCGCCAGCGGTTGCACTGGCCGCCCTGCTGGCCGATGCGGAAGACATTCTGCTGGTGTTGCCAGCCGATCATGCCATTCGCGACAGCGAGGCACTCTGTCGGGCCATCGCGCGCGGTGCACAACTGGCAGGCGACGGAAGGCTGGTAACTTTCGGCATCGTGCCGGCCTCTGCGGAGACGGGTTATGGCTATATCCTGCGCGGCGCCACGGTCGGGGCAGAGCCGGCCGACGGGTATGCAGTACAGCGCTTTGTCGAGAAGCCCGATCTGGCAACAGCCGAGGCCTATCTCGCCAGCGGTGACTACTACTGGAACAGCGGCATGTTCATGTTCAAGGCTGGCAGGTATCTGCAGGAGCTGGCGCAGCATGCCCCCGATATCCTGGCCAGTTGCCGCACTGCCGTAGCCTCAATAGAAGAAGATGTGGACTTCAAGCGCGTGCCCCTGCCACTTTTCAGTGCATGCCGCAGTGAGTCAATCGACTACGCCGTCATGGAGAAGACACGGGACGCCGTCGTGGTGCCGCTGGATGCGCGCTGGAACGATCTTGGCGCCTGGAATGCGCTGTGGGAAACCTCTGAAAAAAACACATCCGGCAATGTGCTGACCGGTGACGTGCTGTGCGCGGATGTCACCGGCAGCTATATCCACTCCCATTCGCGCCTGGTGGCCGCTGTCGGTCTGGACAACGCGGTGATTGTGGAGACAGCGGATGCCGTGCTGGTCGCGTCCCGCGACCGAGTGCAGGACGTCAAGCGCATCGTGCAGCAGCTCGAACAGAACAAGCGCGCCGAGAGCGTCAACCATGTGCTGGTTTATCGTCCCTGGGGGAGCTATGAATCCCTCGCCATCGGCGCCGGATTCCAGGTCAAGCACATTGTGGTGAAGCCCGGCGGCTCGCTTTCCCTGCAAATGCACCATCACAGGGCGGAGCACTGGATCGTGATCAAAGGCAGTGCAACAGTGACCTGCGACGATCGCGTGTTCACGCTGAACGCCAACGAGTCCACCTTCATTCCTTTGGGTAGCACCCATCGTCTGCAGAATCTGACCGCGACGCCAGTCGAGCTGATTGAAGTCCAGACGGGCAGCTATCTGGGCGAAGACGACATCGTCCGTTTTGAAGACATTTACGGCCGCAAGGTGGAAAAATCCTGAGAGCGCGCCAGTCATGCGCTCTCGCAATTCGCATTCATTCTCAGTGAGGTAACAGCAAGACATCATGGACAAGATCAGAAAATGCCTGTTTCCAGCAGCGGGCTATGGAACCCGATTCCTGCCAGTGACCAAATCAATGCCCAAGGAGATGTTGCCGCTGGTGAACAAGCCCTTGATTCAATACGGTGTTGAAGAAGCGATGGCTGCGGGACTCCATGGCATGGCCATCGTCACGGGCCGGGGCAAACGCGCACTGGAAGACCACTTCGACATCAGCTACGAGCTGGAACATCAGATTGCCGGCACGGACAAGGAGTGGGCGCTCAAGGATATCCGCCACATCATCAACAACTGCTCCTTCTCCTATACCCGACAGATCGAGATGAAGGGCCTTGGCCATGCGATCCTGACAGGCGAGTCGCTGATCGGCGAGGAGCCCTTTGCCGTGATACTCGCGGATGATTACTGTGTGACGGACGACGAGGGCGTGTTGTCGCAGATGGTCAGGCTGTATGAGAAGTACCGCTGCAGCATCGTGGCCATTGAAGAGATTCCGCGGGACGAGACTTACAAGTACGGCGTCATTGCCGGCGATCTGGAGGCCGAAGGGCTGTACCGCGTGCGGGAAATGGTGGAGAAGCCCGATCCGGCAGTGGCCCCCAGCAATCTGGCCATCATCGGCCGCTACATCCTGACGCCGGACATCTTCGACATCCTGCGCAACACGCCGCCGGGCCGCAATGGCGAGATTCAGATTACCGACGCGCTGATGACGCAGGCAAAAATGGGTCGTGTTCTTGCATACAAGTTCAAGGGCCGCCGATTCGACTGCGGCAGCATTGAAGGTTTCATGGAAGCCTCCAATTACAACTACACGCACCTCTACCGCAAGCACAAGGCATAAGCACTTGCCACAGGAACGGGAACCGACATGAAAACAGTCATCCACTGCTTCAAGGCCTACGATATCCGCGGTCGCATTCCGGATCAGCTCAACGACGACATCGCCTACCGCATCGGGCGGGCCTACGCCCTGTGGCTGAAGCCGAAAAACGTGGTGGTGGGCTACGATATCCGGCTGACCAGCGAGTCCTTGTGCAATGCGGTAACGCAGGGCCTGCTGGACTGTGGTGTGGACGTGATCAACATCGGGCAGTGCGGCACAGAGGAAATCTACTTTGCCACATCACACTTGAAGACCAGTGGCGGCATTGTCGTCACAGCCAGCCATAACCCGAAGGATTACAATGGGATGAAGCTGGTGCGGGAAGACTCAAAACCGATCAGTGGCGATACGGGGCTGAACGAGATCAAGGCGATCGCCGAGGCAGGGGACTTCCCACCGCCTGGCACACGGGGCACCCTGACATGGCAGGACACCAAGCCCGCCTATGTCGAGCACCTGCTGAGCTACATCGATGTATCGGCACTCAAGCCGCTGACGCTGGTAGTCAATGCCGGCAACGGCGGCGCCGGAGCAGTCGTGGATCTGCTGGAGCCGCACCTGCCGTTCAATTTCATCAAGGTGCATCACCAGGCCGATGGCCACTTCCCCAATGGCGTGCCCAATCCGCTGCTGATCGAGAACCGTCAGCCCAGCATCGACGCGATTCTGTCCCACAAGGCCGACATCGGCATCGCCTGGGACGGTGACTTTGACCGTTGTTTCTTCTTCGATGAGCACGCAGGTTTCGTCGAGGGCTATTACATCGTGGGGCTGCTGGCCGAGGCCTTCCTGCGCAAGGTGCCGGGAGCCAAGGTCATCCACGACCCGCGCCTGACCTGGAACACCATCGAGATTGCGAAACAGTTCGGCGGCGAAGCCATCCAGTGCAAGACTGGCCACGCCTTCATCAAGGAGCGCATGCGCCAGGAAGACGCGATCTACGGTGGCGAGATGAGCGCCCACCATTACTTCCGTGACTTCGCCTACTGCGACAGCGGCATGATTCCCTGGCTGCTGGTGGCCGAGATGATCTGCAAGACCGGCAAGACCTTGTCAGAGCTGGTTTCCGAGCGCATGGCCGCGTTTCCCGCCAGCGGCGAGATCAACCGGACGATTCAGGACCCGGCGGCACTGCTGAAGAAAGTGCAGGCCCAATATGAATCATCTGCCAGTGCGATGGATTTCACCGACGGACTCAGCATGAGTTTCGAGAACTGGCGCTTCAATCTGCGGATGTCCAACACCGAGCCGGTGGTGCGGCTGAATGTCGAGTCACGCGCCGATACGGCGCTGATGGAGGCCAAAACGGCGGAGCTGCTGGCGCTGATGGACTGATCGCACGGTCGTAGGAGCGGGCTTGCCCGCGAACTGATCCTGAATAGCCCGTTCACAAGCACTTTCGCGGGCAAGCCCGCTCCTACAGGCGGGGGAGCCACTCCAGCTTCAGGCTCCAGTCGTCTTGCGCGTAATTCGTGAAGCCCTGGTGCTGGTAGAAATGCTGAGCCGGATTGATCCGCAGCACACTCAGACGCAGCGGTTTGCGCTTCTGTGTGGCGAGCGACTGCGCATGGCGGACCAGCTCCCCACCCAGGCCGCGCTTCTGGTGCTCCGGCACCACCAGCACCATCTCCAGCCACAGGTGATCCGGTTTTTCCAGGATGCTGCAGGCGCCCACATCGACGTCATTGTCCCTCAGTATCACAAAGCTGCGCGGCGGCAGGTTCTCGACAAAACCATGCTGCTGGAACAGTTCGTTCCACCCCCAGGTTTTTTCGATAAAGTCCTGCATGGTGCGTTTGAACGTGGCATAGAGCCAGTCCATGTCCGCTTTTGTGCCCTTGCGGAAACGCGCGCGGCTCATGGTCGCTTGCTCGCTTCCAGTGGCGTGGCCAAAGGTCGCTTCCAACCCAGCTGCCGCTCAATGGCACTGATCATGGCGCCGGCCACATCCTTGCCGGTGACCTCTTCAATGTCTTCAATGCGCGGCGCGGAATTGACCTCCAGTAAAAGAGGGCCTTTGCGCGAACGTATCACGTCCACGCCGGCTACTTTCAGCCCCAGTACCCGGGCAGCCTTGGTGGCGAGACGCTTTTCCTCGGCAGTGACCTTGATCGTGGACGCGGTGACGCTGCGGCGCGGATTGGAGCGAAATTCCCCCGTCGCTGTCTGCCGCTGCATGGTGGCTACCACCTTGCCATCCACGACAAACAGGCGCAGATCCTTGCCGTTCGCCTCCTGGATATATTCCTGCACCAGCAAGTTCGCCTGCAGTGACTTGAAGGCGTTGATCAGGCTCTCGCCCGCCTTGCGGGTTTCTGCCAGCACCACACCACGCCCCTGCGGGCCTTCCAGCAGTTTCACCACCAGCGGCGCTCCGTTGACCATGTCGATCAGCTCGCCGGTTTCTATCGGGCTGTCGGCAAAGCCTGTTGTCGGAATGTTCAGTCCATGTCGCAGCAGTACCTGCAAGGCGTAAAGCTTGTCCCGGGAGCCGCTGATCGCTTCGGCGGAATTGAGCGAGTAAATGCCGATGCTCTCGAATTGGCGCACCAGTGCACAGCCATAGAACGTCAGCTCGGGGCGGATTCGGGGAATCACGGCGTCCAGCGTGTTGAGAATGCGACCGCCCCGGTAATGCACTTCGGGGTTTTCGGCATCCAGCTTCATGTAACACTGCTTGATGTCGTAGAAGAACATGCGGTGACCGCGTTCCTCGCCGGCTTCCATGATGCGTTTGTTGCTTGGCAGATCGGGGTTGCTGCCCAGCACACCGATGCGCAGCCCAGAGCTCTCACGGGTGTGTTCGGCATAGTGAGAGTCCAGGTGTTCGTCGGCAACGTCTCCCCCGAGAAAACCCGCAGCCGGGTCCACCAGTACGCGGCCCACCATGGCTTCGCGGCCCAGCAGCATCCGATAGCCCATGGAATCCCGGTTGGTGAGCGTCAGTTCGATCTCCCAGATTTGCCCGTCATGCTGCAGTGGCGTGCGGATGACATAGCGCTTTTCGGCAAGGCCGCTGGAACTTTTTACTGCGCGCTTGTCCACAACCAGCGCCTCGCAGCGGACGATGGTACGACGATCGTGCTGCAGGGGGTGCACTTCGAAACTTACCCAGAGGGCGTCATCGCGCTTGAATGTCTTGATGCTGAAGGCGTGCAGCGCAGAGGTGCGCGCTCCTGAATCCACCCGGACCTTGATGGCCGGAATGCCCAGCGTCGGCAAGGCACACCATTCCTCGCTGCCGATGATCAACTTGTTTTCAGGCGCGCTCATCAGCGTCCCGGCAGTGATTTATCAGGCCATTCGTCGAGCCGTCGAAGGCTGCGCACTCGGCAGTATCCGTGAGAGCCACGTACAGCTTATCACCCAGCTGCTTGCCCAGCTCCACGCCCCACTGATCAAAGGCGTTGATGTGCCAGATGACGCTTTCCACGAACACCTTGTGCTCATAGAGGGCGATCAGGCTGCCGAGCGCGGTGGCATTGAGCTGCTCCAGCAGGAGGGTGTTGCTGGGCTTGTTGCCAAGGATGCGCTTGTGGCGCGCGAGCACATGAGCACTGGCGGCGTCGCGGCCCTGCGCAAGCAGTTCTGCCAAGGCATCTTCGTCACTCTTGCCCTGCATCAGCGCCTGACTCTGGCTGAAGCAGTTGGCCAGCAGGTGCACGTGCTGGTCCGCATCCTGGAGGTGCTGAGTGTGCACGATGCCGATGAAGTCAGCGGGAATGAGGTGAGTGCCCTGATGGAGCAGCTGATGGAAGGAATGCTGTCCGTTGGTACCGGCACTGCCCCAGACAATGGGACCGCTGCCGATGCGCAGGGCTTCGCCATCCCTGTCGACCGACTTGCCGAGGCTCTCCATCTCGAGTTGCTGCAGAAACGCCGGGAACAAGTGCAAGGCCTGGCTGTAGGGCAGAATCGCCTGACTGCCTGCGCCTGCAAAGCTGCAGTACCACACGGCCAGCAGGCCCATGATGACAGGCATGTTGGCGTCCAGTGGTGCGTCACGAAAGTGTAAGTCCATCAGACTGGCGCCGTGCAGCAGCTCGCGGAAGGTGTTCATGCCACAGGCCAGCGCGATGGGCAGGCCGATGGCGGACCACAGGGAGTAGCGCCCGCCTACCCAGTCCCACAGCGGGAAGATGTTCTCGGGGTCGATGCCGAAGGCCTGCGCCTTGGCAACATTGGCTGAGACAGCCACGAAATGACGGGCGATCTGCGTTTCGTCGCCGCCATTGTCCAGATACCAGCGGCGGGCGAGTGCGGCGTTCTGGCGCGTCTCCAGCGTTGAAAACGTCTTGGAGGCCACGATGAAGAGAGTGGTCTGTGGGTGAGCCCCAGCCAGCGCCGTGCGCATGTGGTCAGGGTCCACATTGGATACAAAGACTGTCTGCAACTGAGGCACATGCCAGTGCCGCAGTGCTTCGGTGACCATGGCGGGGCCCAGATCAGAGCCCCCGATGCCGATGTTGATGACCGTCGCGATGGATTTGCCCGTGTATCCCTTCCAGTCGCCGGAATGCACCCGCGTCACGAAGGCATCCATCTTCGCCAGTGTGGCGGCCACGGCGGCGTTGTACTCAGGGTCGGCCTCCGGCAAGGCGGTGCGCAGGGCGACATGCAGCACCTGGCGATTCTCGGTGTTGTTGATGCGGTCGCCCCGGTACATCGCCTTGATGGCGTCGGGCAGGCCAGTCTCACGTGCGAGGTCCAGCAACAGTTCGCGGGTTTCGGCCGTCAGCAGGTTCTTCGAATAGTCCAGAAACAGTGCGTCGGAGCGCAGGCTGAAGTGTTCGAAGCGCTGGGGATCTTCAGAGAAAAGCTGGGAGATGGTGGTCCCGGCGGAGTGCAGATTCAGGTAATGCGAAGCGAGTTTTTGCCATGATCTGCTGCGGCTGGGGCTTGTCATTGCTGGGTTCTGCCTGGGTGCTGATGAAGGGTACAGAGTCAGGGCTAAGCTAGCGCATTATCCTGGGGGGTTCAATGAAAGCCCTGGCAAAAAGTCGTTGCTCGGCCGTGGAAGGATTGGTAGTATGCGCGCCCTGTACGTCCAAGACGTCATGTTTCAATGCCGTTATAGCTCAGCTGGTAGAGCAACTGACTTGTAATCAGTAGGTCCCGGGTTCGACTCCTGGTGACGGCACCACTACCTCAAAGGCTTGCAGAAATGCAGGCCTTTCTCATTTGCGCCATATGTCTCTCGATGTAACGGTGGACGCCGGCAATTTTATTTACTCGCAATAATGATGGCCAGCCAGCGAAGACGAAAACTGTTCCAAACGCGTCGATCAAACCAACTTCCCCAGACCCCACCTCAAATACGGGGACGTCAAAACAACTTTCCAAGACTGCGACTGATTTAGTCATCCAAGCCCTTGCACCGCCCCTGCTATCAACAACAAGCAGATCACCACAATGATCGACGCGTTGCGCCGCAAGTGAAAAAACCACTCCGCGTGGATGTCAGCACTGCGCAGCTTCATATCCAGACCGAACAGACACACAAAGCAAAAAATATGCAGTAGCGTGATGGCCAATTGATGTGTCGCCAGCAATGACACCCACGCGAGCAGCGCCACGACATTGCTGATGATCAGCAGATTACGTGGGCATCTGTCCGTAAAATACAGATAAGCAGCCCAGTGGATGCCGCACAGGAAAGAGATAATTACTGCGCTGTAGGTGCTGGCGATGAACGCCCCGTCCAGCTGCGCCAAGGGCAGTAGCGTTGGAAAATACAGCAGGATTACAGACCCGATCAGCGGCAACGTGCCGCTGTAGGTGAGCGTTTTTGCAATATGGATGTCGAGCTGTTTCATGGTGTATCCAGACCGTTCTGCCGGCATACAAGATCGTCAGGCAGGTGCGCCGCCGTTGTGAAGGAAAGCACTTTTTTCCACCTTGCTCCAGTATTGAAAAAAGCGGCGGGCTTCTGTTGTTTTTTCCATGACTGCAAAAACGTCGTCGTCGACGACATTGAGAGGGGTCGCTGGGGTGATGCCCGCAAATTTTGAAAGAATCGAGGGATTATTGGTCGCAGGCACGTAAAGCATTGAGGGTGTCATGGCCACAACGATAGTTCGCGTATCGCCGCGAACAACATCGACGGGGAGATCGCACAAGGTCTCGTAAATAAAGACCAGTCGCTTCAGGCTGTAGTTTGCTCGGCGAAGATATTCGTCATCCCACACGTAAATTGCCTTCGTGCCAATGGGTGCGACATTAAAAATCGGGTGCGTTATCCGCAGGGCGCCTTCGTGTAAACAAATCAACGCCGGGTTCATAGTGACCTGCTCAAATTTGGAAAAAGTTGTTCTTGGAGCGTTTCATAACTTGCGTGAAGCGGCTGATTGGTCTGCGGTGAGGTGTCGACCTGTCCGCCGAAATACTTGCTGACGTTCTCAAGATTGAACAGATAGGCTTTGTGGCTGAAGGTGCTCGCGACCCATTGCCAGGACAAGTTATTGCTGGCCAGATCGCCATCCAGAAGGTGGTGTAAAAACCATTGGGCGCCAGCCTGCCACTTTACCCGTCGAAAATGGACTACATAGCTCGCCAGATACATGCGGGCGTGATTATGGACATAACCGGTTTGTATCAGCTCTTTGATAAACGCATCGATGCACGCGACGCCGGTGTTTCCATCGGTAATGTCCGCCGGCAATACGCCCGCATAATCGCACGCGCTGAAACCAGTTTTGTATGGCTCGATATCGTCCCACGCCCACTCAGGATGCGCGGATAACAACCGCTGCCAGAAATCCCGCCACGCGAGTTCCTGAAGGAATTTGGTGATCTGCACCGGTTCGCCGCAACGGCTGAGGGCGTGATTACGCACTTCATTGAGACTCAGAATGCCGTGGTGAATATAAGGCGAGAGCCCGGTTATTTTTCCATCACCAAAATTTCGTGTGCGGCCGTACGCAACAGGATCAACCCGTGCGAGCATTTTCTCCGCCGACTGCCTGCCGCCTTGAATATGGCTGGGCCCGCCTGCTGCCCAAGGCGCGAGGGCGGCTACAAAATCTGTCAGGCTTTCGCGATTATCAAAATTTTTCTGGAGTAACTGCATCCATGGCACCTGCAAGTGAAAACATGAGACAAATACGATTGTTTAGACCTGCTGGATTGCGGCGTGCTGCACGCCAAGAAACGGTCAGGATTCTGGAGTATCGGATGCTTGCCAACATAGGCAAGTTTGTCGAATATACTTCAAGCTCAAGCAGCGCACAAAGTACGTGAGAAGTCGGAATGATTAATATAACTATATGATTAATAAAAACATATAAACTATATTAGCATGAATCCATAGCCTTCCTGGCGTTACAATCCCTGCAAATCTCTGGAGTGAGCCATGTCAGTGTTCTTTCGCCATCGTATGTGCCTTCTTGCCCTGCTGCTTGCCTTGCCGTGGGCCGGGCCGGTGCGCGCGGAGACTGCGCTGGAAAGTGTGCGCATCACAAGCCGTCTGGACCTGAACTCCATCCTCATCAGCGGAGTGGACATCGTGTTCTTCTACGACGACAGCATCGTCGGCAGCGAGCCCATGACCGCATTCAGCTGGTACTCCCGCAAACGGGAACTGCGCGAGACGCAGGCCGAGCGCTTCGACTTCGTCAACACCGTCATTCCCCAGGGCTTCGACTCGGCATCGCCCACGCTGCCGGCGCGTCATCGTGAGGCCCTACGTGTGCTGGTGTTCAGCGAGCACCAGAACTCGCAGTCGGCGGCATTCGACATTACCGCCATGACCCGTGTGCTGATCGAAATAGACCAGTTCGGCCTGCTCGTCTCGGAACGCTGAACCTTTGCCCGCAAGGCCGTTGTATAAACCGGGATGCTCGATTACCCTGCCTTGCACTTCCATGACCCATTACAAGAAAGGGGAAGAACATGCTCAGCCGCCTGGTTTCATTCGTTGTTGCCATCGGTCTCGCCGCGCCACTGAGCGCAATGGCACAGACTGCCGACAGCCCTTACATTGCGCCGCGCAATGAATGGGGTCAGCCCGATCTTCGCGGTGTGTGGAACTTCAGTTCGAACACGCCTCTGGAACGTCCGGCTCAATATGCCGATCAGGAATTCCTGAGCGACGACGACGTGGCGCGTATCCGCGCCGAAGCGTTGGAAGACATCGCACGTTCCGATGGCAATTCCTCCCAGGGCGGCGTGGGTGGCTACAACCAGTTTTGGGTCGAAGGACTGCCGCTGGAGGACAATCGCCGCTCCTCGCTCATCATAGATCCGCCCAATGGTCGAATGCCCGCCCGCGTGGCCGGAGCTCCCGTGGCCTTCGGTGGTCTGGGTCCCGACATCCAGGGCGAGCGGCCCGTGCGTTTCGCCGTGGGTGGCATCGGCAAGGATGGCCCGGAGGACCGCGGGCTTTCGGAGCGCTGCCTGCTGGGTTTCAATTCCGTGCCGCCCTTCATGCCCAGCATGTACAACAACAATGTGCAGCTGTTCCAGAATGGCGACCACTTCGTGATCTTCAACGAGATGATCCATGAGGCCCGCATCGTGCCCATCGACGGGCGCCCGCACCTGCCGGAGAGCGTGGAACAGTGGACCGGCGATTCCCGCGGTTACTGGGACGGCGACACCCTGGTGGTGGAAACCAGGAATTTCACCGACAAGACCCAGAGTTTTCGCGGCACGGGCATCTCGAAAAACATGCAGCTGACCGAGCGCTTCACCCGCGTGGCGGACGACGAGGTGCACTATGTCTTCACCGTCAATGACCCCCAGGCCTTCGTGGCCCCCGTCACCGTGCTGGTGCCGATGCACAAGACGGAAGACGAGCTGTACGAGTACGCCTGTCACGAAGGCAACTACGGCATGGTGAACATTCTGCGCGGCGCCCGCGTGGAAGAGGGCACCTGGGTGGATTCAAGCGGCAACTGAACAGGAAGAAGGTCTGGACATGAAGAAGATCGTGAAGAACTCTGTGTTGCTGTTTGTCGCACTGTGCAGTCTGGCCAGTGCGCCGCTCTTTGCACAGAGCAGCGACATTCCCCGCACCCCCGATGGCAAGCCGGATTTCAACGGCATCTGGCAGACCTTGGGCACTGCCCACTGGGATCTGCAGACCCACGCGTCCCGCCCCGGGCCGGTGGTCGAGATGGGCGCCCTGGCGGCGATCCCCGGTGGCATGGGCGTGGTGCAGGGCGGCAACATCCCCTACAAGCCCGAGGCGCTCCAGAAGAAACTGGAGAACCAGGCCAACTGGCTGCAGCTCGACCCGATTGTGAAATGCTATCTGCCCGGGGTGCCAAGAGCGACGTACCTGCCTTACCCTTTCCAGATTTTCCAGGCGCCCGACACCACGCTCATCACCTATGAGTTTGCCGGCGCCGACCGCATGGTCTACATGGATCAGCCTGACTTCGCCTCACAGGTGGACAGCTGGATGGGCCACAACATCGGACACTGGGAAGGCGACACGCTGGTCATCACCGTGACCGGCCAGATGCCTGACTCGTGGTTCGACAGCGCCGGCAACTGGCACAGCTATCAGCTGGTGGTGGAGGAACGCTACACGCTCATGGGTGCGAACCATATCCAGTACGAAGCCACCATCACCGATCCGGAAGTGTTCACCGAACCCTGGACAATCAGCATGCCGCTGTATCGCCGTCTCGACCCCGGCATGCAGCTGATTGAATTCAAGTGCGTGGAATACGTGGAAGAGCTGCTGTACGGGCAGTTCCGCAAGCCAGTCATCGAGTAGTCGGAAAATTCGGCACAGCTCTTGCTGCCTCGATTCTTTCGACTCCAAACCCTGTACTTTCACACTTGTTCTCTGGGAGATCTGCCTCCATGCGTCCTTACGCCCTGCTGGTGCTGTTGAGCCTGCTGCCTGCCTCGTTGCAGGCGCAAACCATTGAAGATGAAGCGGTTGCGTGGCTTCAGGAGTTCATCAAGGTGGATACCATCAACCCGCCTGGCAACGAATACCGTGCCGTGGAGTTCTATTCGCGCATCTTCGAAGCCGAAGGAATTGCCTTCGAAACGGCCGAGAGCGCACCAGGACGGGGCAATATCTGGGCGCGGCTGGAGGGGGGCGACGAGCCGGCGCTGATCCTGCTGCAGCATACCGACGTGGTGCCCGCCGAGATGGAGTACTGGACCATCGAGCCGCTGTCGGGCGAGATCCGCGACGGCTACATCCTGGGCCGCGGCGCCCGCGACATGAAGGGCACCGGCATCTCCCATCTGGCCGCCTTCCTCAGTCTGCACCGGGCAGGCCTGCCCCTGAACCGTGACGTGGTGTTCGTGGCCAGTGCCGACGAAGAGGCCGGTGGCGAGTTCGGCGTGGGCTGGCTGATCGAGAACCGCCCCGAGATCTTCGAAGGCGCCGGCTTGCTGCTCAACGAAGGCGGCAGTGGCAGCCGCTCCGGGGATGACATCGTGTTTGGTGTGGAAGTGACGCAGAAGGTGCCGGTGTGGCTGCGCCTGACGGCCGTGGACGTGCCGGGACACGGCTCCTCGCCACGCACCACCAGTTCGGTGACGCGCATTGTCGACGCGCTGGCCATCCTGCGTGAGAACCCGTTCCCACCCCGTGTGGTCGGCCCGGTGGATACTTATTTCAAAGGCCTCGCCGAAGGCCGCAGTGATGACTGGGGTGTGGCCTTCAGCAATATGTCCCTGGCGGTGCAGGACCCGGATTTTCTCGCGCGCCTGCAGGAAGACAATCCCGGGCGCCATGCGCTGATCCGCGACACCTGTTCCATGACCCGGCTCAGTGGTTCCTCCAAGATCAACGTGGTGCCGCCTGAAGCCTGGGCCGAGCTGGACTGCCGCATTCTGCCGGACCGTCCTTCCGAGGTCTTCGTGGCCGAGCTGAGTGAGCTGATTGCCGACACCGGCGTGGAAGTGGTCGTGATCATGGCCTTCACGCCGGCGATCTCCGAGACTACCTCGCGGCTGTTCAGCGCCATCGAGCGCGTCACCCGCGAGCTGCACCCGGGCTCCCGCGTGCTGCCCTCGGTCAGCACCGGCTTCACCGACAGCCATTTCACGCGGGATCAGGGCATCGTCAGTTACGGCTTCGACCCGATCATCACCGAAGTGGGCGAGGCCACCGGCGTGCACGGCAATGACGAGCGCATCCGCGTGGACGCCTTCCGCCGGGGCGTCAGCGACATGCGCGCCATCGTGCGTGACGTGGTGTACAACTGAAGTGCAGGCCCGCTCAGGGCGTCGGCAGTGCCGGCGCCTGGCGGGCCAGGGTTGCCTGTTCATAGGCATAGGCGATGGCGATCAGCGTAGGTTCGGTGTACTGCCGGCCCATGAACGACAGCCCGATGGGAAAGTCCTGCAGGTAGCCGGCGGGCACCGTGATGTTGGGGTAGCCTGAGACGGCCGGCAGACTGGCACTGGAGACATAGCCCTCCGTCTCGTCGCCGCCCGGGTCCAACGGCCTGCCAACGCTGTTGGTGGGGGCCACCAGTGCATCCAGTTCGAGGTCCTGCATCACGCTGTTGAGGCTGCTCTGGCTGAAGGCCTTGCTGTAGCCGAGCGCGCTCAGATAGTCGGCGTCGCCCAGGTTGGTCGTCTCCTGCGCCTGCAGGAACAGTTCCTGTCCGAAGTACGGCATCACCGCTGCCGCATTGGCTTCGTTGAAGGCAATCAGGTCCGCCAGGGTCTGCAATTCTCCCCCGCGCTCGTACAGATAGTTCTCCAGATCATTCTTGAACTCGAACAGCAGCACCTGGGTCTCCGCCGCGCCGAAACTGCGCGCAGGGTTGATGGCGATGTCGAACACTTCAGCGCCGGCGTCACGCAGCACCTGCAGCTGGGTTTCCATCAGGGCATCCAGAGTGGCGTTGCGGCCAAAGTGCTGACGCATCACGCCGATGCGCTTGCCCTGCAGGCCGTCTTCCCGCAGGAAGGCGGTGTAGTCCAGCGGCGTGCGGGTGCGCAGATTCGAGGTGATTTCATCCTGCACGTCTTCCGCCACCAGCGCATTGAGCAGCAGTACTGCATCGCGTACCGTGCGCGCCATCGGGCCGGCCGTGTCCTGGCTATGGGCGATGGGAATGATGCCGACGCGCGACACCAGTCCCAGTGATGGCTTGATGCCGACGATGCTGTTGTGTGACGCGGGGCAGACGATGGAGCCGTCGGTTTCCGTGCCCACGGCCAGCACCGCGAAGTCTGCCGCCACCGCCACGGCCGAGCCGGAGCTGGAGCCGCAGGGCGTGCGCGTCGGGTCATAGGGGTTCAGCGTCTGGCCACCGCGACTCGACCAGCCGCTCGAGGAGTTGGTGGAGCGGAAGTTGGCCCATTCGCTCATGTTGGTCTTGCCCAGAATCACCGCGCCAGCCTCGCGCAGGCGGCTGACCAGAAAGGCATCGCTGGCGGGCACTGGCGCGTCCAGCAGAGCAAGGCTGCCGGCCGTGGTGTGCAGCTGGTCCGCCGTGTCGATGTTGTCCTTGAGCAGCACCGGGATGCCGTGCAGGGGCGAGCGCACCTGTCCGGCCTGGCGTTCTGCGTCCAGCGCCGCTGCAATGGTCAGCGCGTCCGGGTTCACTTCCAGCACTGAGCGCAGGACAGGGTCCAGCGTGGCGATGCGCGCCAGATAGTGTTCGGTGATGGCCACGGCACTCAGGGTGCCGGAAACCATGGCGGCCTGTAGAGTGGTCACATCGGCGTCCGGCGGGATGGCGCCCTGGGCGGCCTGGGGGCCGCCGGTCTGGCAGGCGCTCAGCAGGACGGCGAACAGCAGGGCGGGAAGGGCGCGCGGGCGAACAGTCAGTGCTGGCATGAAGATCCTTGTCTGCGGAAAGGAAAGCTGTCCGGAGTCTATGCAAATTCGGGAACCGACTCAATCCGGGGCGGTGGTATGATCCAGCGCAGAAATACTGGCCAGCGACCCCGGGAGTGAACGATGCAGCCTTTTTCTCTGGACATGGCGGTGCGGGACTACGAATGCGATCTGCAGGGCGTGGTGAACAATGCCGTCTATCAGAACTATACGGAACACGCGCGCCACGAGTATCTGAAGACCCGCGGCGTGGACTTT
Source organism: Klebsiella pneumoniae (assembly GCA_945877175.1). Lineage (GTDB taxonomy): Bacteria > Pseudomonadota > Gammaproteobacteria > Pseudomonadales > Pseudohongiellaceae > UBA5078. The sequence continues at coordinate 48,578 of CAMCRC010000007.1, forward strand.
GCCGCGTTGACAGCCACCGGCGTGCATGTCGTGGTGATCCGAGCGGAACTCGACTATCTGCGATCGCTGCGCAGTGGCGATGTATTCTGCGTGACAGTGCAGACCGAGCGTGTATCGCGCTTGCGGATGGCCTTCACGCAGCACATCACACTGGTCAATGACGGGACGCCAATCTTGAATGCCCGGTTCGTTGTGGCGGCGGTGGACGCGCAGGGGCGGCCGTGTTTTCCGCAGGCGCTGGAGGCGCTGCTGTAGGAGCGGGCCTGCCGGTGGGAGCGAGCTTGCTGTGGGAGCGGGCTTGCCCGCGAACAGTTCGCTTGCAAGCAAGCTCCCACCGTCATCCCCCTGTCACGCTACTGCCGTCTTTCTGCCATCCCTCTGTCGCACGATCTCTCTATCCTGAGCTCCGAACCGTGCCCGAAGAACTCTTCGCGGCACTTACATCGCCGTCTCCGTTTGTCTGCGGAGCGCCAGAGGAGCCCTGCCCATGAATTTTCGTACGTCCCCCATTTCCTGCACCAACCCTTTGACTGTGACACCTCTGCCGAGCCTGCGCAGGAAGCCCTTGTGCGTCATGGTGCAGCTGGCACTTTCCAGCCTCCTGATGGGCGCCGCTTCCGGTGCCATGGCCCAGGCACCTGCCACTGGCGCTGCTGCCGACGACGCGCCGCAGATCGAGGAAGTGCTGGTGACCGGTTCCAACATCCGCCGCATGATCAACGATGGTGTGGTGCCCGTATCGGTCATCGGCGAAGAGGCCATGGAGGTGCGTTCCGCGCTGCTGCCAGTGGACCTGCTGAGCTCGCTGCCTTCCGTAGTCAACCTGCCTGAGAATGAAACGCGACTTGGCTCCTCCGGCGCGCGCGGCGACAACGCCAACGTCAACCTGCGCAGCATGGGTGCCACGGCCACGCTGGTGCTGGTGAACGGACGCCGTATGGCCATCAACCCGATGACGGCCGGCTTGTCCCAGGCTGTGAACGTGAACCAGCTGCCGACGCAGGGCGTGGACCGCATCGAAGTACTGCGCGACGGCGCCTCGTCAATTTACGGCTCTGACGCCGTGGGCGGCGTAATCAACTACATCATGCGCCGCGAATTCGACGGCGTGGAAGTGTCCTTGCAGCAGGGCGGCACCGAGCATGGCGGCGGCGAGAACACCCAGCTGGCGCTGACCTTCGGTTCCACCAGTTTCGCCGACGGCCGTGGCCGCTTCATCGGCAGTCTGGAAGCGCTGACCCGCGACAGCATCGCGCTGACGGATCGCGATTTCAGCAAGACCTCCTTCAATTCCGATCGCGCGCCTGCTCCCTTCAATGCCGTTGGCGGTCCCTTCGACGGCCGTTCCGCCCGCGGCTACTGGCCGACCTTCCGCGTGGGCACCGCCACTGCCAACAACTACTTCCGCCCGGTCAATGGCACGCCCGCGCTGACCACGGCTGCGCCCAGCCGCACTGCCAACCCCGAGTTCTTCCTCGACCTCAACCAGTTCGGTTTCGCCTCGCCGGAAGTCAAGCGCGGCAATGCCTATCTGGCAGGCGAGTACGACCTGAGCGACAAGGTCACCGCGTTCTCCGAGTTCGGTTACTACGTGGCCAACTCCACCATGCAGCGGCAGCCCCTGGCCCTGAACGGCCCGACCTCTGACAAGCTGATGCTCATGCCGTTGGACAATCCCTACAACCCCTTCGGCTCGCGCTTCTACCACGTGAGCGGGGCGCCCAATGCCGACGGCACGCCGCGCCTGACCGGTGCGCCAAGAACGGTGGGTTTCACCCAGATGACCCTGGCGGGACTTTCCCCCGAAGTCATCGAGACAGACTCCGACGTGCTGCGTTTCACTGCCGGCCTGAAGGGCGAGCTTGGCGAGACCTGGACGTGGGAATCGTCCATGTTCTTCAACGAAGTGAACGGCAGTGACGAAGCGTATCCGGACGTGCGCGAGAGCCTGCTGCAGGCTGCGATTGGCCGCACCGATGCCAATGCCTACAACCCCTTCGGCTACACCTTCAAGGTGCAGAACGGCGCTGTCGTCGCCAATGCCCCGTACGCCAATCCGCAGGCCGTGGTGGATTCCTTCAGCGCCGTGTTCGCCCGCGACGCCCAGGCCACCATCGCCAGCGCCGACGCACGCATGTCCGGCCGGCTGTTCAGCTGGTGGGCAGGGGATGTGATGGCGGCATTCGGCGTCGAGCACCGCAAGGAAGATCTGGAAGACCTGCGTCCTCCCTTCAGCGGCGAGAACCCCGCCAGTTCAGGACTGGAGACCACCAACAACGACTTCCTGCTGCACCCGCCGCGTCCGGACGTGCTGGGTGACCGCGATGTCACCAGCGCCTTCGCCGAGATCATGGTGCCTCTGGTCAGCGAAGAGGCCGGCATCGCGCTGGTGAATCGTCTGGAACTGAACGTGTCGGCCCGCAGCGAGCGCTATAGCGATTTCGGCAGCACCACCAAGCCGAAGATCGGCCTGAACTGGAAGCCGGCGGAGTGGATGATGCTGCGTGCCTCCTACAATGAAGGCTTCATGGCGCCCAGTCTGGCTGCGCTGTACACCAGCCCGCGCTGGAGCATCTCGGCAGGGGCGGGCGACATCGACCCCTATCGCAACCCGGCTCTGAACGAAGGCCCCTACGTGATGCGCACCTATTTCGGCGGCAACCCGAATCTGGCCCCGCAGGAGTCCAAGGGTGACACCTATGGCTTCGTCATCGACGTGCCGTTCGTGGAAGGCCTGAGCGTGAATGCCGACTGGTGGCGCATTCGCCGCAGCGATCTGCTGGGTCAGCGCAGCGTCGCGCAGATCAACGAGAGTGACGTGGCCCTGCTGGCCGCGTACACGCAGCAGCAGCGTGCAGCCGGCGTGGCCATCGGCAACATCGATCTGGGCAGTGGCACGGCGAACTACAAGGGCGACCCCGATGTACAGCGTTACGCGCTGACGCCGGAAGACATCGCGGCCTTCGCTACGTACAACGCCGCCAACCCGGGCAAGCAGGTTGCTGCCGCCGGTCGCACGTTCTCACGCAACCAGCCGTTCCTGAACCTGTCCTCCAGTGAGCACAGCGGGATCGATCTTGGCTTCCGTTACGAGCTGCGTGGTCTTGCGATCGGCGACCTGGTGTTCAGTTCCGAGTGGGCGTACATGGACATGGCGGAGACGACCCTGTCCCCGGCCAACGTGGCCCCGACCATCAACAATCTGATGCTGGCCTCCGGGACCGCTGAATTGCGCAGCACCAGCAACATTTTCTGGCGCAAGGATCAGTGGAATGCCGGTCTGGGTATCTACCACGTGGGCGAAACCCATGATGGTGGTGCCACCACCACGCAGGCGATCTATGACAGTCTGGGGCAACCGGACTACATCGAACCGTTCTTCACTCAGGGCCGTACCATTTATCGCCGGGTGATCGACAGTGTCGTCACCTACAACCTGTCTGTAGGCTATCAGTTCACGGGCTCCAGCAACGCGATGCTGCGCGACACCCGCGTGCGTTTCGGCGTGATGAACCTGACCGACGAAGAACCGCCACTGGCCGCAGAAAGCTTCGGCTATGATCCGTCCGTGAGCCAGTCCATGCTGACCGGCCGCAGCTGGAATCTGCAAGTCACCAAGAGGTTTTGAGCATGCACATACTGTCACGTCGCAGTCTGTTGAAGGGCGCAGTCGCCACGGCCGGCGTTGCCGCCACCGGGCTGGCCGGTCGTGTGTTCGCGGCGGAGCAGGGCAATGAGGCCCTGCGCACCGCTTACCGCGAATGGCTGGGCTCGCTGCCCGCCGCGCCGGTGCCCGAGCTGACCCGCCATGGACTGGTGGGCACCGAGCTGAAGCGCTGGCACATCATGGAGGCCAATCAGGGCGTGGCGGTGGATGCCGAGCACTTCTATGGCATCGGCAATCACGCGCTGGTCAAGCACCGCAAGGACACCGGCGAGCGTGTGGCCGAGTGGTTCGGCCCCCGCAACGGGGCCATCATCCACTTGAACTCAGGCTGGCTGGATGGCGACCGGCTGGTGCTGTCGCACTCCAACTTCTCGCAGCTGCCCATGGCCAGCTCGCTGGAAATCTATGATGCGCGCACGCTGCAGCCGCTGGAGAGTCACGCGCTCGGCCTGCGTCTTGGTTCGCTCACATGGGCAGTGCGCCGCGACGGTTTCTGGTGGGCCTGCTTCGCCAATTACAACGACGGCGGCACCACACCCGGCTTCGATCAGCGCTGGACCCACGTGGCCAAGTTCAACGACGACTGGCAGGAGCTGCAGGCCTGGCTGTTCCCGCCGCAGGTCATCGCCACCTGGGGTGATAGTGCCTGCTCGGGCGGCGACTGGGGCGACGACGGCCTGCTGTATGTCACCGGCCACGACCTGCCCGAGCTGCATGTGCTGCGCATTCCGAAGCAGGGCGTGACCCTGGAATACGTCACCACCATCGACGTGCCCTTCGAGGGCCAGTCCTGGGCGTGGGACCGCAGTGCGGTGGGCGAACGCGTGATCTACGGCATCAGCCGTGCACGCCAGGAAGTGATCGCGGCGCGCATCCCCGAGGTGCCCGCGACCTTGTAGGAGCGAGCCCTGCTCGCGAACCCGCCGCCATGGATGGCGGCACTTTCTGATACCGCACGCAGTACCTGCCTTTGCTCACAAACTTCTAATTCTGCTTGGACGAGCATTCACAAAAATCACCTCTACCAGTCCGTTTCCAATGCGCCCCGGCATGAAATTCACTGCACTTTGTTACGAGATTACAGAGACCTTGATACGAGTTTCTTGAAGGCAGGCTGACTCACACCGGACTCAACAAACACTCCACATACTCCGGCACCAGCGTGCCGGCCTTGCCGTAGCGGTGTTCGTCAAAACTGGAGCCCGTCGTCTCCAGATTCAGTTCCACCGTGCGCGCGCCGCTGACTTTGGCGCTCTGGTAGAAGCCGGCTGCGGGGTAGACATTGCCCGAGGTGCCGATGGACAAGAACAGGTCGCAGGTGGCCAGCGCGCGGTTGATCTGCGCCATGTGCAGCGGCATCTCGCCGAACCACACGATGTGCGGGCGGAGATTGCCCGGCGTGCCACAGCAGCGGCACAGGGTGTCGAAGCCCAGGTCGTCGCGGATGTCGAACACCAGCTGGCTCTCGGTGCAGCGCATCTTCAGCAGCTCGCCGTGCATGTGCAGCAGCTTGCGGCTGCCGGCGCGCTCATGCAGGTTGTCCACGTTCTGGGTGACCAGCAGAAACTCGCCGTGGAAGGCGTGTTCGAGTCGGGCCAGGGCGGTGTGGGCGGCGTTGGGGCGGATGTCGTCCTGCAGCAGCTGGCGGCGGCGCTGGTTGTAGAAGTGATGGACGAGTTGGGGGTTGCGTTCGAAGCCTTCGGGGGTGGCGACGTCTTCGATGCGGTGGTTTTCCCACAGGCCGTCGCTGGCGCGGAAGGTGTTGATGCCGGATTCGGCGGAGATGCCGGCGCCGGTCAGGACTACGATGGAATTTACGGGACGTCTCATGGGGCCGGATTCTATCTGCTTGCCGTGGCGCCGGACAGGGCCGCGACAACGGACGTTGTTTATCCCTCCGCGTTCCTCTTGATGCGGCGAGCCGGCCAGGGCGCGAGTGCCCTGGGTGCATCCTGGCTTGGGTGGGGGCGGGCTTGCCCGCGAGGTGTGGCACTGGACCGGAAGTCTGCTGCCCGGGAGGAGGTTTGCAGACCGTCGCCCGCCAGGGATGGCGGGCGCCGAGCTTACAGGGATGTACTTGAAGCGTGTCTGCAAACCTCCTCCCGGGCAGCAGACAACTGTAGCGGCGCTCATTCGCGGGCAAGCCCGCTCCCACAGCAAGCGCGCTCCCACTCAGGCCAAGACACACCACAGACAATCCGCCATCCCGCTCGCCGCGTACTCCCCGGCGTGGCTATAATGGCCGCCCAACCCGGGCCGGCCGCAAACAGGAGACCTCCCCCATGACCTTCCCCGCTATCGGCGCCCCCGCCCCCGAATTTTCCCTGCAGGATCAGCACGGCAACACCGTCAGCCTGGCGCAGTTCCGTGGCAGCAAACAGGTGCTGGTGTATTTCTATCCCAAGGCCATGACCCCCGGCTGCACGGTGCAGGCCTGTGGTCTGCGCGATGTGCAGGGCGAACTCGACGCGCTGGACACCGTGGTGCTGGCGTTGAGTCCCGACCCCGTGAAGAGTCTGAAGAAATTTGCCGAGCGCGATGGCCTGAACTTCACGCTGCTGTCCGATGTCGACCACGCCGTGGCCGAGCAATACGGCGTGTGGGGCCTGAAGAAATTCATGGGCCGCGAGTTCATGGGCATCCTGCGCACCAGTTTCCTGATCGACAAGCAGGGCAGGTTGGCCCATGTGATGGACAAGGTCACCACCAAGTCGCATCACGACGACGTGCTGGCGCTGCTCAACGCCGGGCTCTGAAGGCGCATGAAGCTGCATTGCAAACAATTCTCCACGCAAGGCGAGCCGCTGCTGGTGATGCATGGCCTGTTCGGCAGTCTGGGCAACTGGAGCTGGCATTGCCGGCAGTTGAGCAAGCATTTTGCCGTCTATGGCCTGGACCTGCGCAATCACGGCGCCTCGCCCCACAGCGACGAGATGGATTACACGCACATGGCCCAGGATGCGCTCGAGTTCATGGACGACCACGGCATTGCGCGTGCGCATCTGCTCGGGCACTCCATGGGCGGCAAGGTGGCGATGCAGGTGGCGCTGAGTACGCCGCAGCGGGTGGATCATCTGGTAGTGGCGGACATCGCGCCGGTCACCTACCGGGGCGAGCACGACGACATCTTCGCCGGCCTGCTGGCCATCGATCTGGCCGCCCTGCAAAGCCGCACCGAAGCGGACCACATCCTGGCGCCCTACGAGCCGGATGAGCTGGTGCGCCAGTTTCTGCTGACCAATCTGATGAAGAATCCGGAAGGCGGGTTTCACTGGCGTATCAACCTGCCGGTGCTGCAGAGCAATTACGAACGCCTGCGGGAGAAGCCTGCTGCCCCGGGCCCGTTCGAAGGACCGACGCTGTTCGTGAAAGGGGCCCTGTCGAACTACATCACCGAGCAATACCGCGATGACATCCTGGCGCGCTTCCCCCACGCACGTACCAAGGTCATCATGCACACCGGGCACTGGCTGCATGCCGAGAAGCCCGAGACCTTCTACCGCATCGTGCTTCAATTCCTCAAACCGGATGCCCCATGACAGTACTGAGTGTGAACGTGAACAAGCTGGCGCTGCTGCGCAATTCCCGCGGCCGCAACTATCCCGATCTGCTGGTCTTCGTGCGCCGGCTGATCGCCATGGGCGTGCGGGGCATCACCGTGCATCCGCGGCAGGACGAGCGCCATGTCACCCGTCAGGACGTCGTGGAGATCACCGCGCTGCTGCAGGAATTCCCCGGCGTGGAATTCAATATCGAGGGTTATCCCTCACCGGAATTCATGGCCCTGATTGCGCGGGTGAAGCCGGCCCAGTGCACCCTGGTGCCCGATGCGCCGGACCAGCTGACCTCCGACCACGGCTGGGACATTCCCCGTCAGGCTCCCTTGCTGCGCGAGGTGCTGGGCCAGCTGCGGGAAATGGGCGTGCGCAGCAGCGTGTTTCTGGACCCGGACGTGCAGCAGGTGCGCCACGCCGCCGCGCTTGGCAAGGCGCAGGGGCCTGACCGCATCGAGCTGTACACCGAAGCCTATGCCAGCGCCTTCGGCACGGCGAAGGAAAGTGCGGTGTTCGCGGATTATCGCGCGGCGGCGGCCGAAGCGTCGGCACTGGGACTGGGACTGAACGCCGGTCATGACCTCGACCTGCACAATCTGGGGCGTTTCCTGACGATCCCCGGCATTCTGGAAGTCTCCATCGGCCACGCGCTGGTGGTGGAGTCGCTGGAACAGGGGCTGGAAAACGTCATCCGTCAGTATCACGCCATCACCGGGGAATAGTCGGGCTTTCAAAATGCCACGCGGCAGCGTGCCGCGCGTTCAGGTGCAGTTCAGTCGCGCAGCCTAGACTGAGCATCAGGGGGCAATCATGCCGCCATGATGCAAGCAAGGAGCCTGACCATGAAAACTGCACTGATTCTGTTTGCTGCCGCGACACTCGCGCTGCTGGCCGTCCCGGCCTCGGCCTCGGACCGTCACACGACGGTGCGCATCACCAGTTACGAATATTCTCCGTATTCCGAGGTTCGCTACCGCCACGAGCCGGAGATCAATGTCTATATCGGCCCGCGCATCCGCTACGAACCGTTCGGGGTGTACCGGGTTGTTCCCCGCGTGGATCATCGCTACTACGAAGAACGCTACGACAGGCGTTTCGAGCGTCGCCATGAGCGTCGCCATGAGCGCCGCGATGACTGGCGGTATGAGCGTCGCCATGACAATCACCGGGATTGGGATGACCGGCATCCGGATGACAGGAGTCGCAGGAATCATTACAAGTAGGGAGCGTTACATGAGGCTGGGGGAGTGCGGGGCTGGGTCGCTCTGCGGCTGACCCGCACCCATCCTGGGTGCCCTCGCGTCACAAAGAACCACGGTCTCT
>CAMCRC010000008.1 GCA_945877175.1 Klebsiella pneumoniae
CGCCGGCGCCCACCCTCTGACCCGCAAACACCACAGCAAATCTCACAACCCCAATTGCTCCCGCAACTGCTTCATGCGCGCATGATTCTCCTCTCCACTCAGCGGATGGGGCACCCGGGGAGGCAACGCGTCGGGTGCCGGAACATCGAGGGCCTCGCCGCGCAGCGCGCGCTGGCACAGCGCGAGATAGTGGTACTCGAAAAGTGGAAACACTCTGTCTTCCGGCTCGCTGGCCAGCAGGAACCAGCCAGTGGCCTTGCCGGCCTGGTATATGGCCTCGTGGGACCATGCAAATGCCGACTTCGGCGACTCTGCGCGACAGGCTTCATAGTAGGCCTGCCTTGCATTGGGCAGACCGAACAGCGCCGGGCCTTCTTCGCAGGCCCTCACCACGACCGACACCGTCGGCAGATAGTCGTGTGTTTTCACCACATGGCGCGCAGCCGCGACGATCTGCACGGGGCTGTAGGCATTCAGACATCCCAGCCAGTACTTCTTGGCCAGTATGAGACGCTCGTCTGTGGCATAGGCTTTGTAGTACTGGTTGTGATAGGCAATCTCGAATTCGGCGAACAACTGATTGATGGCATCCACGTGATCGGGGCCATCATGGTGTGCCGCAGTTTCCGCGCCGCGCTTACTCTGCCCAGCTTCTGTCTGTGAAGCGCTGGAAGGCTGCGCCAAGGACTTGCTGGTTTTTTCCAGCAATGGATTGATCTTGTGCATCGATGACACTCATGTTCGACGACTCGCCGAGCCGTCTTGCCCACTGATATTTTATGAACTGCAAAAACCGGGTGTTCCACGACGCATGCACCTGATTGGTATCACGCCAGTAAAGAACGAACTCTCTGACCTTCGCCCGCGCGAATTCTTCATCGATCTCGGCAAGGTGGAGAATGTCATAACACTCTGTACTGGGTTGCCAGTCATCGCCAATGCGCCGGGGCAAAGTGTCGTGCTCGATGGAGGACGAATACTTGCTCCATTGCCGGCGGATATGTTCGATGAAACGCGTATTCCAGGCACCATTGGTGGCGCCACGTTCGCGCCAGTAAAGCACGAATTCTGGAACGGCATCTTCAATGAATTGCGGATTGATGCCTGAATTCTCGAGAATGACGAAAGCGTCGCTGCTCGGCCACCACTGCGGCGACATCTCGGTTTCCAGTTCGCTCATGCCACGGCGTGTCTGTTCCTGACGCCACTCACGCAGTACGAACTTGTAAAAGGCATTGCCCCAGGAGAACCGGGCCTGGCCCCGTTCCCGCCAATACATGACGAAGCCTGGCACCAGCTGGCGCACGAAGTCTTCCGGAATGTTCTGCTGGCGGCACTGCCGAATCCAGTCCTCGCCCGGCTGCCAGCTGGCCGGCATGAAGGTAGCGCCCTGAGCTTCGGTAGCGACACCTGCAGGCGCCGCTGTAGAGGCAGGTGCTGCCGGACTGCGGGCAGCGTTGATCTTGCGTGTTGCTGGCACCGGGGCGGCGGGTCGTGCCTGGTTGATGGCGAAACAGAGTGTCTCGCGGTTGCCGGTTTCGGCGTCGATCAGAATCAGTCCGAGATCCTGCAGGCTCTTCTGCACACGCTTGATGTCAATGAGAGCCCAGAATGGCAGTGCCTTCATCAAATCCATCTGACTGAGCTCCAACCAGGCGAAGCGGTCCTTCTCACGCAGTGGCCGGTGTGCCATCAGTTCGCTGAAAACGTGCAGCATGACGGCCTCTTCCAGGCCGATGGTGGCGGCCAGGGTGGGGGAGATCACCAGAGGGCGTTCGGGTACCAGCGACGACTGCATGACAGACCTGCTTCAAGGAAGGAACGGCAATGCTAACACAGCGTCGGCGCCCGTGGCTCTCCCGAAGCGGCCACCATTGCCGCTCACGCTCAGGCACGGTCCAGCTTGTACGCTTCTTGAAGGGCGCGCCGGCGTGCTTCGATGCCATGCCTCAGCGTCCAGTGCCAATGCGAGTGGAATCCAGCCATCTTCCACCTCTGCAACAACCTGCACGTCTCCCGCGTTCAAGCGCGTTCCCAGGGCGGGATCACTCAGTGCCAGCTCAACCGCAATCGCCTGAATGCGCTCATTGGCGAGGGCCACCAGATCAGACTCCGTGACAGGCTCCACTGGAAGCAGCGCGCGGCGCAGCGCCTCGGTGTAGGCCAATTCATCGAGTGCCGCAGGGGCATTGTCCGCTTCGGCCAAGGTATGTTCCGACTGCAAGGCGGCGAGGGCCTCGTCTACAGTCGCTTCCGCGACGAAGCGCAAATCGGCGGCTCGGTAGAAGCCCTCAAGCACACTGCGGCGAGTCGGCGCAGGCGACGCGTCCGCGCCCTCGACTGCAGGCCTCGGGGCAAGGGCTGCATCCACGCGACGATCCAGAAACTGCTCCTGCAGCATGCGTGTGTCTTCAGACGGGTGATAGCCCCCGCTGAGACTCAACAGCAGCTGCGGCCTTTCGGTCAGCGCTCTGGCCAGCGTGAGCAGTTTCTCGCGCTCGGGGGGAGCAAGGTCGGCACGCCCGGGCAGGAATGCGATTACCCCGATGTCCGCATCCTGCGCACCGCCGACCAGATTCGCCAGAAAGCGGAACGGCGCTGTGACAACATTGCGGATGATGTTGGACAGTGCAGTGCGGATGATACCCCCGTAACTGAACTGGGGATTGCCAAGGTCGCCCGTGACGGGCACTTCCAGGTCGATGACGCAGTTGCGGTCCTTGAGCAATGCCACCGCCAGACCGAGAGGCAGGTCGAGAGCGTCCGGATGTGGCACTTCGTCGCCAAGCACCAGGTCGCGCAGGCGCAACGCGTTGTCGCCGCTCAGCTGGTTGTCGGCAATCTCATAGGCCAGGTCCACATCCATGGCGCCATCATCGATGCGGCGTCCCGCAAACTTGATGACATAGGGAGACAAGGTCGGAATGTCGAGATTGCGGAACTGCAGTGCAATCTCGGTCAGCTCATTGAACGCAAGAGGCCGCAGCCGTCCTTCGATGCTGGCCAGTCCGAATTCGCCTACCTGCCCTTCCAGTCGAACCCGGGCCGGTTCCGTGGAGCGTGTCGAAATGGCGGAAATCTCTCCGTTCAGGTGGGTCATCAGCACGGCGAACGGCAGAGGCAGAGAGCGGTCAGAGAAATCGGCGCTGGCATTGTCGATGCGGATACGTTCGATCTGCAGGGCTGGCAAAGGCTCTGCGGGCGCATTGGCTGCCGCTTCCCCGGGCGCTGCCGTATCGGCGTCCGCAACGGGACCCGCCACCAGAATGCTGCCCAGGTTCGTGCTGCCGTCAGCCGCAATCTCGATTCGGGCATAGGGCTCGCTCACTCGCAGATCGCCGATTGTCAGGCGCGTCTCGTCCGCCATATCCAGCGCAAGGGCAGAAACATCCAGTGCCCCCACCCGGAACAGGGACTCGCCTTGCAGTGTGTCGCGGATGAGCAGTGCCTCCACGCCGACGGACCCCTCGTAGCGCAGGCGTCCCGGACCACTGAGCAGATTGCCTTCCAGTCCCACCCGGCCCTCTTCCAGCGCGATATTGGCCAGCCCTTCAATGTAGGGCTGCACAACGGGCAGTGCCAGTGCTTCTACAAGCAGTTCCAGCGACGCGTCCAATTGCGGCAGCACGGTGACCTCGCCACTGGCGCGCAATGTGCCCCCGCTGCTGACATTCACAACCGTTTCCACAGTGAAGGGCACGCCGGGCTGATTCACCAGATTGCTGAGGCGGGCCTCAATCCCCAGCCCCACAACGACATCCTGAACGGGCACGCGGTCAGTCAACCCTACCTGCCAGCTGTCCAGCACCAGTTCGTCGAGGCGCAGAGACCAAGGGGCTGCCACAGGCGGCACAGCACCCTGTCCGACCGGGCCCTGGTCGGCTGTGTTTGCGGCGGGGAACAGTTGCAGCACATTGACACCACCGTCCTCAAAGCGCTCAGGACGCAGATCGAAACCGCCAAGACGCAGGGATTGCACCCCCGCGCTCCTATCACCGAGGTCGAAGGAACCTCCGCTCAATGCAATCTCCGGCATACGGGCCAGCAGTGCGCCGCTGTGCCTCTCGTGGATATCGAGATCACTGAGATTCAGCTGCAATCCATCGACAGCAAGCTGGGCGCCGCCGTCATCGGCCAGCGCAAAGGTATAGTTGAACTGTGACTCCAGCCAGCCTCCGGCGAGGCGCACCGGCAATTGTTCGCGCAGATACTCGTAGACCAGCGCCGGGTAAGGACCGCGCAATTGAACTTCACCCTGCGAGCGCAGCGGGGCAAGGGAAAGCGAGCCACGCCAGTCCACGCGGGAACCGTTGCCCATGGTAAGACTGAGCGTCTGCCCGGCAGGAGACTCTGGCAGGGTGCTGAGATTCTCGACCTGAAAGTCCAGGGCGTCGATCAAGGCAATGTAGGGAACCGTGGGCACATTGTCAGTCAGTCCGAGGCTGGCGCCCTGCACCCTCAGGTCCGCGATCAGCACCCTTGGCAGGACGGAGTCTGGCACACCTTCAACCGCTGACTGCGGCACTGCCGGCGCGGCACCGGCGCTCCAGCGCTGCGCCAGCCGGCTCAGATTGTTGTCAACGTTGTTGTAGCGGCGCATGGAAAAGTGCAGGCCGTCCACGTGCACTTCGCGGAAACTGAAAGCGCTTTGCACAAGGCTGTCGGCCTGCAGGTTGATGAAGGCGCGTTCCAGCGACAGGACGCGCCAGCCATCGGCATCAATCATGTCCAGGCGTTCGACGGTGAGCTGCAGGGCAAAGGGATTGAAGGAGATGTCATCTACCTTGAACTGCACGCCAAGACGATCCTGCAGCAAGACGGCAATCTGACGCTCGGCCAGCCAGGGCAGAAGCAGAAACCCGGCGGCTGTGTATATGGCTGCAAGCGCAATGAACCAGCGCAGGGAGCGCAGTGCAATCCGTGTCGATCGCGCAAACATGTTCTGCCCGCCTTTCGTCTGTCTTGTCGCCCTGATGTAATTGCCCATGACACGCCAGGCCGGGGCTCCTGCCGCCACCTTCATGGCAGCGCTGATGGATTCGACCGTGACATCGCAGTCCAGTTCCACAGTCAGGTCGACGAGGCTGTCACCGGGCACGGGCACGCGCAAGGACCTTCCATGGCGTGCGGCATCAGTGTACACCCGGGACCAAAAAAAAAAGCCCGGGCTCTCTCGAGTCCGGGCTTTCTCATTTCTGCAAGGTGACGCGCTTAGTGGGCAGCGGCGCCAGAGCTCACCGGGCCGTGCAGAGACACGGCTGTCAGCGTGGAGCCAGTCTGCAGCACGATGTACTGCTCGCCCTTGTGCACGTAGGTCATCATGCCGTAACGGCTGTTGCCGGAAACCGCCACTTTGCCCAGCTGCTCGCCTGTCATCTTGTCCACCGCGAACAGTGCCGGAGTACCATCACTGGACTGTGAGGCATAGATCAGCATGTTCTTGGTGACAGTCATCGGCGCGTGTGCGCCAGTGCCTGTGTTGCCGACATCAATGCCTGCCAGTGCAGGGTTGTTCTTGATGCGGTCGGGGGTTTCGCCAACCGGAATCATCCACAGATGCTCGCCGGTGTTCAGGTCGATCGCTGTAATGCGGCTGTAGGGTGGCTTGAACAATGGCAGACCTTCGGGGCCGCGCGGGCCACCAGCGCCAGTGCCAACGGCGTACTGAGCGACCGTTGTGCCCGTGGTGGTTGTGCCGTTGTCAGTCATGTAGCGCAGATCCGCTTCTTCGCCTGGCACCAGCTGACGCGTGGTGCAGCCGCTCAGGGACGTTACGTACAGAATGCCTGTCTCGGGGTCCCCTGCAGCCGGGCCGCTGATGTTCACGCCACCGACGTCACCCGGGCACCACAGTGCGCCGCGCTTGCCAATGTCATTGTCACGGTGAAGAGGAGGTGTGAACAACGGGCCGACTTCCCACTCAGCCAGGATATCGAGAGCCTGCTGACGCAGTTCCGGCGTGAAGTCGATCAGGTCGTCTTCGACCAGGCCCTGCCGATCATACGGTGCCGGCTTGGTGGGGAAAGGCTGAGTCGCAGAGAGTTGCTCGCCCGGAATCATGGACTGCGGCACGGGACGCTCTTCGATTGGCCACAGCGGCTCACCGGTTTCACGGTTGAACACGTAAGTGAACGCCTGCTTGGTGACCTGCGCCACGGCGGGGATGGTCTGACCGTTCTGAGTCACGTCCAGCAGCACGGGGGCAGTGGGGGTGTCATAGTTCCAGATGTCGTGGTGCACCATCTGGAAGTGCCACTTGCGCTCGCCCGTCTTGACGTCCAGCGCAATCAGACTGGTGCCGAAGAGGTTGTCGCCCGGACGGAAGCCACCGTAGAAGTCCACGGTTGCGCCGTTGGTCGGGATGTACACCAGACCGAGTTCCGCGTCCGCAGACATTGGCGCCCAGGAAGATATGTCACCTGTGTACTGCCAGGCGTCGTTTTCCCAGGTCTCATGACCGAATTCGCCCGGCTGCGGAATGACATTGAACTTCCAGAGGAAGGCTCCTGTCTTCGCGTCATAGGCCAGAATGTCGCCAGGCACGTTCTCGATGCGGGACTGGTTGTAACCTTGTTCGGCAGAGTTGCCGACTACCACAACATCGTTGACCACGATGGGCGGTGAAGAGGTCGTGATATAGCCCACTTCCTTGGGAATGCCGTAGAAGGGGTCGAATTCATGACCAAGGTCGGCCAGCATGTCGACGATGCCGTGCTCAGGGAAACCTTCCACCGGCACCTGCTTGCCGAAACCTTCCAGCGGAGCGCCCGTGTCTGCATCCAGTGCCACCAGGAAGAAGGCCGGGGTGCTGATGTAGATCACGCCTTTGCCGTCAATCTCGGTGTACGCCACGCCCTTGCCGTAGTCGGCGCGCATGGAGTACTCGTAGCGGAACGTGTTCGGCTCGCGGTAGGACCAGATGGTTTCGCCAGTCTCTGGATCAAGCGCCACGACGTGACGACGCGGACCGGCAACGGTGTAAAGCTTGCCATTGATGTAGCTGGGGGTAGCGCGGCCGCTGGACGCCTGATAACTGGCGCCATCCCATATCCATGCTTCCTTGAGTTCACCGAAGTTCTCGGGCGTGATGTTGGCTGCGGGAGAATAGCGTGCGTGGTCAGCATCGCCGCCCAGGTGTCGCCACTCGACGGTGTCCTGTGCGGTGGCCGCAGCAGAGGCTGTCAGCAGCAGGCCGAATGGCAAGGCCCGCAGCAACGCTCTTGACAGCGATCGCCAGCCCTTGGCTGCTGGCGTGAAACGCGATTTTGTCATTGTCATTTCCTCGATTGGTAGATTTCAAACTTTGCAAAACACAAATGAACTATGGTGACTGAAAAGAGCACGCAGAATACCCCAGCATCCTGAGCAAGTCCATGCGCTCCAGCTGGGCTGCAAGCCACGAATGCCGCGCCTTGCGGGCCATCAGGACGGCATTGGGGCTGCCACTCAAGACCGGCAAATCGAGCGGAGTGATTCGCTTTTGTGACACTCTTTTGCAAACAAACTTTCGTTTCTGCAAACACATGCGGACTGCCATGATTCGGCACATTGCAATGGCAGCTTCAAAAAAGCAGAGGCCGGAGCGCTTGCGCACTCCGGCCTCTGGTTTTGCCAGCCTCCGCGAAGCGGAGGTCAGCGGTCATGCTCAACGATCAATGCGCTTCGGCTGCCGCTACCGGGCCATGCAGGCTCATCGCTGTCAGCTTGCTGCCAGTCTGCAGCACAATGTACTGCTCGCCTTCATGCATATAGCTCATCATGCCGTAACGGCTTGCGGCGGAGACAGGGATGCGGGCCAGCTCGTTGCCTGTCATCTTGTCGATGGCGAACAGGTGCGGCGTGCCATCACTGACTTCACCTGCGTAGACCAGCATGGACGGAGTCACCAGCATTGGAGCCTGGGCGCCAGTACCTGTGTTGCCGACATCCACGCCAGCCAGCGCTGGATTGTTCTTGATGCGGTCTGGTGTCTCGCCAATCGGGATCATCCACAGGGTTTCACCGGTGTTAAGATCGATTGCAGTGATGCGGCTGTACGGAGGCTTCATCAGCGGCAAACCTGACGGATGACGCGGAGCACCGCCGCCAGCGCCATTGGCGTACTGGGCAGGGGTAACACCTGTCGTGGTAGTACCGTTGTCAGTCATGTAGCGCAGATCGGCTTCATCACCCGGTACCAGCGTGTGTGCACTGCACGCGCTCTGGGAAGTCAGGAAGATGATGCCGGTTTCCGGGTCAGCAGCAGCCGGGCCAGTGATGTTGGAGCCACCACCGTCACCTGGACACCACAGTGAACCGCGCTTGCCCAGGGGGTTGTCGCGGTGCAGTGGCGGGTTGTAAAGCGGACCGATCTCCCAGTCTGCCAGGGCAGCAATGGCCTGCTCGCGCAGCTCGGGAGTGAAGTCAATCAGATCGTCCACGGAGATGCCTGCCAGGTCATACGGGGCGGGCTTGGTCGGGAACGGCTGCGTCGGAGAAAGTTTCTCGCCAGGCACCAGAGACTGGGGCACAGGACGCTCTTCGATCGGCCACAGCGGCTCGCCTGTCTCGCGGTTGAACGCGAACAGCAGAGTCTGCTTGGTGGCTTGCGCGACGGCCTTGATGGTGCGGCCATTCTGCTCGACGTCGATCAGGATCGGCGCTGTCGGGATGTCATAGTTCCAGACATCGTGGTGCACCAGCTGGAAGTGCCAGCGACGTTCACCAGTCTCGACGTCCAGCGCCAGCAGGCTGGTGCCGAACAGCGTGTCACCCGGGCGGAAGCCGCCGTAGTAATCCACTGTGGGCGGGTTGGTGGCGATGTATACGAGACCCAGCTCCGGGTCGGCGGACAGCGGCGCCCAGGGAGACACGTCACCTGTGTACTGCCAGGCATCGTTTTCCCAGGTGTCATGGCCGAATTCACCCGGTTGCGGGATCACGTTGAACTTCCACTTGAAAGCGCCTGTCTCGGCGTCATACGCCAGGATGTCGCCGGGGATGTTCTCGATGCGGGACTGGTTGTAACCCTGCTCAGCAGAGTTGCCTACCACGACCACGCCGTTCACGACGATGGGCGGAGAGGATGCCGTCACGTAGCCGACTTCTTTTGGAATGCCGTAATAGGGATCAAACTCGTGGCCCAGGTCAGCCAGCATGTCAACCACGCCGGTTTGTGCAAAGCCATCGATAGGCACCGGATTGCCGAAGCCTTCCAGCGGCGCACCCGTGTCAGCGTCCAGTGCGGTCAGGAAGAAAGCCGGGCTGATGATGTAGACAACGCCCTTGCCGTTGACTTCTGCATAGGCGACGCCCTTGCCGTAATCCTGACGCATGGAGTATTCCCAGCGGAACGTGTTCGGCTCGCGGTAGGACCACAGGGTTTCACCGGTCATCGGATCCATGGCCACCACGTGGCGGCGCGGGCCGGCCACTGTGAACAGTTTGCCATCGACATAGCTGGGGGTAGAGCGACCACTGGCGGCGTCAAAGCTGGCACCATCCCATACCCATGCTTCCTTCAGTTCGCCGAAGTTTTGCGGGGTGATGTTGGCAGCCGGGGTGTAGCGGGTGTGATGAGCGTCGCCACCAAGGTGGGTCCACTCAACGGTGTCCTGGGCTCCGGCGGGAGAAGCAGCGGCGACCAGCAAACCCAGCGGCAGCGCCCTCGTCAGAGTCCGACTCAGTGAATGCCAGCGACTGGTCGCTGACTGTCGGGAGGATCCCGACCCAACTAGCGTTGTTGTCATTATTTTTCCTCGATGAGCAGAAAGAACACTCAGACCGGATAGAGAGTTTTTGTTGTTGTCGTAGACCTGGTGCACGCGTGCGCATCGGGCCTTCAGACCCCTTCAACATGGCAGAAACATGACCTGCCCGTGCTGAAATGAGGCCGTGAGAATAACCCAGCCACAGGGCGCAAGTCCATTGGCAAACGCTGGTCTGCTTCTGAGCCTGGGCCAGCTGACCGACGGCCTGCCAAAAATGCAGAGGCCCGGCTGATGCAAACCAGCCGGGCCTCCTTTTGCAGCGCCCGTCCCTCTCGGGATGGCGCCTCGATCAATGCGCTTCTGCAGCTGCCACCGGACCACTCAGGCTCATCGCAGTGAGCTTGGAGCCAGTCTGCAGAATGATGTACTGCTCGCCGTGGTGCACGTAGCTCATCATGCCGTAACGGCTGGTTTCCGGCACCTGGACGCGGGCCAGTTCACGGCCAGTCATCTTGTCGATGGCGAACAGATGCGGTGTGCCATCACTGACCTCACCCGCGTACACCAGCATGGAAGGCGTCACCATCATGGGGGCCATGGCGCCCGTGCCGGTGTTGCCAATGTCGATACCCGCGATCGCCGGGTTGTTCTTGATGCGATCCGGTGTCTCGCCCACAGGGATGTACCACAGGATCTCGCCGGTATTCAGGTCGATCGCCGTGATGCGGCTGTAGGGCGGCTTCCACAGTGGCAGACCGCTCGGATGACGGGGAGCACCAGCACCAGGACCATTGGCATAGCGCGCCGGAGTCACACCCGTCGTGGTAGTGCCGTTGTCAGTCATGTAACGCAGATCCGCTTCCTCACCTGGCAACAGCTGGATGGCACTGCAGGCTGCCTGCGAGGTCACGAACACGATGCCGGTTTCAGGATCACCAGCGGCAGGGCCCGTGATGTTGGAACCACCACCACCGCCCGGGCACCAGTAGGCGCCGCGTTTGCCCAGATCATTGTCTCTGTGCAGCGGTGGGTTGTAGAGCGGGCCGATCTGCCAGTCTGCCAGTGCGGCAATGGCTTGCGCCCGCAACTCTGGTGTCCAGTCAATCAGATCATCCACAGACAGGCCATTGAGGTCGTATGCGGGCGGCTTGGTCGGGAATGGCTGAGTCGGCGAAGCAAACTCGCC
This sequence comes from Klebsiella pneumoniae, assembly GCA_945877175.1. Classification (GTDB taxonomy): domain Bacteria; phylum Pseudomonadota; class Gammaproteobacteria; order Pseudomonadales; family Pseudohongiellaceae; genus UBA5078. Next base: position 10,876 of record CAMCRC010000008.1, read on the forward strand.
GGGCACCAGTGAGGGCGGTACCGGACGCTCTTCGATCGGCCACAATGGCTCGCCTGTTTCGCGGTTGAAGGCGAACAGCAGTGTCTGCTTGGTAGCCTGAGCGACCGCAGGAATGCGCTCGCCGTTGTGCATCACATCCAGCAGCACGGGTGCCGTCGGCACGTCGTAGTTCCAGATGTCATGGTGCACCAGCTGGAAGTGCCAGCGACGCTCGCCTGTCTCCACATCCAGCGCAATCAGGCTGGTACCGAACAGGTTGTCACCGGGGCTGAAACCACCGTAGTAGTCCACTGTGGGCGGGTTGGTGGGGATGTACACCAGACCCAGCTCCGGGTCGGCTGACAAAGGTGCCCAGGGAGACACGTCACCTGTGTACTGCCAGGCATCGTTTTCCCAGGTGTCGTGGCCGAATTCGCCAGGACGCGGGATCACGTTGAACTTCCATTTGAAAGCGCCTGTCTTCGCATCGAAGGCAAGGATGTCACCGGGAATGTTTTCGATACGGGACTGGTTGTAGCCCTGTTCAGCAGAGTTGCCCACCACGACCACGCCGTTGACGACGATGGGTGGCGAGGAAGATGTCACATAACCCACTTCCTTGGGGATCCCGTAGAAGGGGTCATACTCATGACCCATGTGCGCCAGCAGATCGATCACGCCCGTCTCGGCAAACCCTTCGATGGGTACCGGGGCTCCGAAGCCTTCCAGCGGTGCGCCGGTATCGGCGTCCAGCGCCGTCAGGAAGAAGGCCGGGCTGATGATGTAAACCACGCCCTTGCCGTCAACTTCTGCATACGCGACGCCCTTGCCGTAATCCTTGCGCATCGAGTATTCCCAGCGGAACGTGTTCGGCTCTCGGTAGGACCAGAGTGTCTCGCCGGTCGTGGGGTCCATGGCAATGACGTGACGACGGGGGCCCGCCACTGTAAACAGCTTGCCATCCACGTAGCTGGGGGTGGAACGGCCGCTGGCCGCATCGAAACTGGCGCCGTCCCAGACCCACGCTTCCTTCAGTTCACCAAGATTTTCCGGGGTGATGTTGGCAGCCGGGGTGTAACGGGTGTGATGAGCATCGCCACCAAGGTGGGTCCACTCGACAGTATCCTGAGCCTGCGCGGGAGCCCCGGCGGCCAGCAACAAGCCCAGCGGCAACGCGCGCGTCAACGCTTGACTCAGTGTGCGCCAGCGATTGCTCGCCGGCTGTCGGGAAAGCCCCGACCCTTCATGCTCTTTTATCATTGTTATTACCTCATGGAGCAGATTTAGAAGATTGCAGACAAACCACAGGACCAGCATGGTGCATAGCGTGCATACCAGCGGGAGAGTAGCGCAAGCCGCGCTTGTGCGTCCAGCCACAGGGGCGGCCTGCCATCAGTGTGCTTCAGCTTCCGCGACAGGACCGTGCAGACTCATCGCAGTCAGTCGCGGCCCGGTCTGCAGCACGAAATACTGTTCGCCCTGATGCACATAACTCATCATGCCGTAGGCACTCGATTCGGGCACCGCGACGCGAGACAGTTCACGTCCCGTGGCTTTGTCGATGGCGAACAGGTGTGGCGTACCGTCGCTGACTTCCCCTGCATACACCAGCATGGACGGCGTCACCAGCATGGGTGCATGGGAGCCAGTACCGGTATTGCCGACATCGATACCCGCCAGTGCCGGGTTGTTTCTGATGCGGTCCGGCGTCTCGCCCACCGGGATGTACCACAGGTGCTCGCCGGTATTCAGATCGATCGCAGTGATGCGGCTGTAAGGCGGCTTCCAGAGCGGCAGGCCGGTGGGATGGCGGGGCGACCCGGCGCCCGGGCCATTGGCATAGCGCGCCGGCGTCAGACCCGTCGTGGTAGTGCCATTGTCGGTCATGTAGCGCAAATCAGCTTCTTCACCGGGCAGCAGCTGGTTGGCGCTGCAGCCCATGCGGGACGTCACGAACACGACGCCAGTCTCGGGATCGGCTGCCGCTGGTCCGGTGATGTTGCTGCCGCCGCTCGGGCACCAGAAGGCGCCGCGCTTGCCCAGCGGATTGTCACGGTGCAGAGGCGGGTTGTAGAGCGGACCGATCTGCCAGTCTGCCAGAGCGACAATTGCCTGGGCGCGCATTTCGGGCGTGAAATCGATCAGCATGTCCTCGGAAAGTCCGCCCGGTTCATAGGGCAGCGGCTTCGTTGGGAAAGGCTGTGTAGGGGACAATTGCTCGCCCGGCACGAGAGAGGGCGGCACGGGGCGCTCCTCGATCGGCCACAAGGGCTCACCGGTTTCCCGATTGAAGGCAAACAGCATGGCCTGCTTGGTGGCCTGCGCGAGAGCCTTCACCGTCTGTCCTTCATGTTGCACGTCTATCAGCACCGGCGCCGTCGGAATGTCGTAGTTCCAGACATCGTGATGCACCAGCTGGAAGTGCCAGCGACGCTCGCCTGTCTGCACATCCAGCGCGATCACGCTGGTCCCGAAAAGATTGTCACCTGGCGAAAAGCCACCGTAATAATCCACAGTCGGAGGATTGGTCACGGCGTAGACAAGGCCCAGTTCCGGGTCAGCGGACAGTGGCGCCCAGGGCGACACGTCGCCTGTGTACTGCCAGGCATCGTTCTCCCAGGTGTCATGGCCGAACTCACCGGGCCGGGGAATCACGTTGAATTTCCATTTGAAGGCGCCCGTCTTCGCATCGAAGGCCAGAATGTCACCCGGGATATTCTCGATGCGGGACTGGTTGTAGCCCTGCTCGGCGGAATTGCCCACGACCACCACGCCATTGACGACGATGGGTGGCGAGGACGATGTGACATACCCCACTTCCTTGGGAATGCCGAAGTAGGGATCGAAGTCATGCCCGAGATGGGCCAGCAGATCCACCACACCCGTCTGGGCAAAGCCGTCGATGGGCACCGGGGCACCGAAGCCGGGCAGCGGAGCGCCGGTGTCAGCGTCCAGTGCTGTCAGGAAGAAAGCCGGACTGATGATGTAGATGACACCCTTGCCGTCCACTTCTGCATAGGCCACGCCTTTGCCATAGTCGGCACGCATCGAGTATTCCCAGCGGAAGGTATTGGGCTCACGGTAGGACCAAATTGTCTCTCCGGTCATCGGGTCCATGGCCACGACATGGCGACGGGGGCCGGCGACAGTGAAGAGTTTGCCGTCCACATAACTCGGGGTGGAGCGGCCACTGCCGGCGTCAAAACTCGCGCCATCCCAGACCCACGCGGCTTTCAGCTCGCCGAAATTCTCCGGGGTGACGTTGGTGGCCAGGGTGGAACGGGTGTGGTGAGCATTGCCCCCCAGGTGGGTCCATTCGACAGTATCCTGCGCGAAGGACAGTGAGGTGGCTGCCAGCAGCAGCCCGGTCTGGAGCATTTTCGACAACACTCCGGCCAGCGGGTGTCGGGACTTGCGGAAAACCTTGCGGACGGACTTCGGGCCTGCGTGCTCTATTTTCATTGTTGTTATCCTCAGTGAGCAGATCGGAACCAGACTTGCACGGCACGAGAGTAGCGCGCTGCTCATGGCATGTCCAATCAGCAAACGCTGGATACCCCCGCTTTGAACGATCAGTTGCCTGAAGGCAGGGGCACGATGCGGAATGCGGCCTGACTTCCAAGTATGGCAACCAGCTCCGTCAGGGTTCTATGCATCTGCTCGCGGAACTGCCAGGGCGTATTGACGATGAGCATTCCTGAACCGTGCATTCCGAATTCCGCGGCCTGTTCCTGCACGGTCAGTTCCAGCAGCAGCATGTCTGGCAGCGCGTCGCGCCCCAGCGCGGAGATCAGCCATTCGCTGTGGTCACGCTGTCGGGCCAGGCGCGGGTACCAGAGAGCGAGCACGCCGACCGGCCAGCGCCGGTGCAGTTTGGCGAGGGTCTGCTGAACACGCTGGTAGTCTTTCTTCTCTTCGTAGGACGGGTCAATCAGTGCCATGCCGCGACGCGGCTCCGGGGGTGTAAGGGCCAGCAGGCCTTCGAAGGAATCGCGGTGGTGCAGGCTGACCCGCTTGTCGTGCCCGAGATAGTGGTGCAGAGACTCGATTTCAGCAGGGTGCAGCTCCATGACATGCAGTCGGTCCTGTGCACGCAACGCACTCTGGATCAGTACCGGTGAGCCCGGATAGAAGCGGAGTTTGCCCTTGGTATTGCTGGCCGCCACGCGCTGGACATAGGACGCCAGCAGCGGGTCCGTGATCGGCGCGTCCCACAGGGGCACGATGCCTGATTCGTGCTCGCGATTGGTCTGGGCGTGTTCGTTGAAAAGATCATAGAGACCGCCGCCGCCATGGGAGTCGATGCAGGTGAACGGCTTGTCCTTGGCGGACAATTTCTGCAACAGCCCCAGCAACACAAGATGCTTCAGCACGTCGGCATGATTGCCGGCGTGAAAACCGTGACGATAACTGAGCATGGGGGTCTCCGGTGTCTGGCGGCGCTCACTTGTGCGAACGCCGCCAGACGGGTGATCAAACGGGGCGGACGTCGGGCAGGCCGTGCTTGTTGGCAAAATAGGGGTTTGGAGAAAGGTAGGACCCCACAATCATGCCGATCAGACTAAGGAGCAGGCCAACCAGTTGTGGCTCGAAAGGCACATCTGGAATGAAGATTTCCAGGAACAGCCAGCTTCCCAGGCCAAGCGCCATGGACAAGGAGGCACCCAGATTGCTGGCGCGGGACCAGAACAGCCCGGCGGTCAGAGGCACGAATACGCCCGCCAGGGTAATGCGGTAGGCGTTCTCCACCATGGCGTGAATGTCAGAACTGGACAGTACGGCATTGGCGACCACCAGCAGCGTGAACACAAAGACGGTGTAGCGGGTGTAGCGCAGCAGTTGCTCATCCGTCATGTCCGGCTTGAAGTTCTTCAGCACGTTCTCGGTGAACGTCACTGACGGCGCCAGCAGAGTGCCGGAGGCCGTACTCATGATGACCGACAGCAGGGCGCCGAAGAACACCGCCTGCAGCCAGAATGGCATGTGCACTACGACAAAGGTGGGCAGCACCAGCTGGGAGTCCTCAGCCATCAGGCGACTGGTAAGCTCCGGGTCCACCAGGCTGGCACTGTAGGCCAGGTACAACGGGACCGCGGCGAAGAAGAAATAAGCGATGCCGCCAAGTGTTGTGGCCCAGACAGCCACCGTTTCATTCTTCGATGTATTGACACGCTGGAACACGTCCTGTTGCGGAATAGACCCCAGCGCCATGGTGAACAACGCTGCCATCCATCCCAGCATGTCCACCAGATCGAGCGTCGGCAGCCAGTTGAACTTGCCCTCTGCTGCCGCCTTGCTGATGACGGTGGACATGCCACCCGCCATCTCGCTGGCACTGCTGGTGACCAGCAACAGACCGATCACGATGACCACCATCTGCACACAGGTGGTGACCGCCACTGACCACATCCCGCCGAACAGGGTATAGACAAGCACGACAGTGGCACCAATTATCATGCCCTGAGTCATGCTCACCGTCCCGTCGGAAAGCACGTTGAACACCAGCCCAAGGGCGGTCACCTGAGCAGAGACCCAGCCGAGATACGACAGCACGATGCACGTAGACAGGACAAGTTCAGTCCTCTTGTTGTAGCGGATGTGAAAAAAGTCACCCAGGGTCATCAACTTCAGCCGGTACAGGGGCAGCGCGAAGATCAGACCGAACAACACCAGACAGACCGATGCACCGAGCGGGTCGGAGATCAGACCGCGGAATCCCTCGTCCAGAAAGGTGGCCGAGATGCCCAGCACGGTTTCAGCCCCGAACCAGGTGGCGAAGACCATGGCCATGACCATGAACATCGGCAAGCTGCGCCCTGCGGTGATGTAGTCGCTGGCAGAATGAACCTTGCGGGAAGCGACAAGCCCGATGGCAATCGAAATGACGAGATAGACGACAACAAGTGCTAGCAGCATGATGGTTCCCGGTCAGTGGTGGACGTTCCGCTCGCATGATAGGAAAACTCTGCGAAAAAATCACCGCCCAGTTTAATTGCGCCTCCCGCGATGCCGCTCCACACTTTCTATGCTAGTGTAGCCGCTCGTCAATCCAAGCCGATACAGAGACTTACGTGGCCATCAACTTCTACAGGAAAATCAAGCGCAGTATTCAGGAAGATGGCCTGATCGTCAGCAGCTCCGTGTTTCTCGTCAACTCCATGGTCGGCAAGATCGACTTCGGACGCGCGCTGCGAATTCTGGAAATTGGCAGTGGCAAGGGCCCCTTCACGCGCGAAATCATCCGCCGCATGTCTCCAGACTCACAGCTGGATGTCTGCGAAATCAAGAGTGAATACAACCCCTGGATCGAAGAGCTGATGGCGCAGCACCCGGACAAGCAGGTTACCTTGTACAACGGTTGTGTGACGGAACTGCTGAACAAGGCCGACTACTACGATGTCATCGTCTCATCCCTGCCCCTCAAGAACTTCGAACGCATGAAAGACCAGAATGCCTTCCTGTACAGAGTCATCCAGGGTTTCAGATTCGCACTCAAGGATGGCGGCATCTATCTGCAGTACCAGTACTTTCGCAGCAACAAGGCAGACATCGAGACTGTTTTTGGCAAAGTGATGGACGAAGTGGACTTTGTGCCCCTGAACATCCTGCCGGCTTTCGTCTACAGCATGACCAAGTGATTCGTCTACCGTGAACAAAGACAAGTTCGAAACTGTCGGCTCCTTTGGGCTGTATCTATGGCTGGCACTGATCGCATCCAGCCTTTCCCTGTTTTTTTTCATGCCCGAATTGTTCGAGCCGCAAAGCATCCGGCAGTTCTTTACCGACAACCTCTTCAGCGGCCTGCTGGTCTACTTCATCATTTCCACCGTGCGCGGCTTCACCCTGATCCCCTTGACGCCCATCGTGCTGGCGGGGGTACTGGTGTTTCCGCCGTGGCCGTTGTTTCTGGTCAACCAGGCAGGCGTATACACGTCATCGGCGATTCTGTATTACATGACCCGCTACATGCGCTTCGACAATTTCTTCTTTACTCACTATCCGCAGCAGGTGGAGAAGCTCATCCTGCTGCTGCGCAAACGCGAACTGCCAGTGATCAGCCTGTGGGGCTTTGCGCCGTTCATCCCAACCGACATGATCATCTGCATCTGCAGCGTGCTGCGCATCAGTGTCTTCAAGACGCTGCTCGGCGTATCCATCGGCGAAGGCGTCATCTGCGCCGTCTACATTTTCGGAGGCTCGGCCGGACTGGCCGCCCTTCTCAATTATCTGCAGGCTTGAGTCATGCCCACCGCACCCGCTTCGACCACTCTCGCGTTTTTCATCACGTGCTCCAAGGGCATCGAATCCCTGCTGGAAGCGGAACTGCGCGGCTTCGGCATCACCCAGATCAAACCCAGCGTTGCAGGCGTCTACTGTTCTGCCACCCTTGAGTCTGCTTACCGGATCATCATGTTCTCGCGGCTTTGCAATCGCGTGATTCTGCTGCTGACCGAAGGGCCCGTAGTCAGCGCCGATGATCTTTACGCCAGCGCGCAGGTGGTTGACTGGCAAGATCACCTGCCTGTGGGGCAGACCTTGTCCATCAGTGCCTCGGGGGGCACAGAGCAGCTCATCCACACCCAGTTCATCGCGCAGAAGATCAAGGATGCCATTGTGGATCAGTTCCGCGCCCATGGCCTGCCACGTCCGGATGTGAACCGTGATGCCCCGGACCTGCTGATCCATGCCGTCATCAAGAAGGATCGCCTCAGCCTCGGGATAGACCTGGCCGGTGCCAGTCTGCATCGTCGCAACTACCGCACCGAGCAGGGCGAAGCCCCTCTCAAGGAAACGCTGGCAGCCGCACTCCTGATGCGCGCCCGCTGGCCGCGCACTGATGTGGCCGAGCCGGTCCTGTGTGACCCGATGTGCGGGTCTGGCACCTTGCTGATAGAAGGCCTGCTGATGGCGCTGGATGTTGCACCCGGCCTCGTGCGAGACAGCGCGTTGACTCCCTGGCCTCACCATGACCCGGCCGCCATGGCAATGGTGGTCAGCGAAGCACGCGAACGCCGGACCAGGGGCGCCTCCTGGCAGGGCAAAGCCTGGGGCAGCGACAGCGACGAGCGCGCCATCGCCATCGCCCAGCGCAATGCGCGGCGGGCAGGTCTGGAGTCCCTGATCGATTTTCGAGTGAGCAGTGTTCAGGAACTGCACCTGCCTGCTGCGCCGACTCTGGTCATCTGCAATCCCCCCTACGCGGAACGGCTCGGCGAACAAACCGAAGTCGAGATGCTGTATCAGGACCTGGGCGCTTTCCTGCGTCGTGAGGCACAAGGTTCCGAGGCGGCCATTTTCACGGCACGCCCGGAGTGGGGAAAACTGCTTGGCATTCACAGCCACAAACAGTACGCCCTGTTCAATGGCGCATTGCCCGCCAAGCTGCTGTTGATGAGAGTCGATGCCGAATCCATCTACCAGAAACATGTCCGCGCGCCGGAGCCCGTTGAGCGCACTATCGAAGGCGAGCCTCGGCAGGTGCCCTCTTCCGAACCGCTCGACCCGGGGGCACAGATGCTGGCCAACCGGTTGCGCAAGAACCTCAAGTCCATCGGGCGCTGGGCGCAGAAACAGGGTCACATGTGCTACCGCCTGTACGATGCAGACATGCCGGAATATTCCTTTGCCATCGACTGTTATGGCAGCCATGTGCACATGCAGGAATACAAGGCTCCGGCGACAGTCAGCGAGGAAGACTCGGCTCAGCGACGACGCCAGGCCTATCAGGCTCTGTGCCAGGTGATGGCGCAGGAGCTGCAGATTCCGGCAGCAAACATCGTGCTGAAAGTGCGCGAGCGCCAGCGCGGCAGCGAGCAATACCGGCCTACTCAGAACGCAGGAGAAGACTTCGAGGTACGTGAAGGTGCCGCGCGCTTCATCGTCAATCTGGAACGCTATCTGGACACCGGACTCTTCCTCGACCATCGCCCGATCCGCCACTGGATCGGCGAGCACGCCAGCGGAGTGCGCTTCCTGAATCTGTTCTGCTATACGGCCACCGCGACTGTGCATGCAGCACTCGGCGGCGCCACGCACTCCACCAGCGTGGACATGTCGAGGACTTATCTGAACTGGGCCGCCCGCAATTTCGAAATCAACGGCATGGACAAGCGCCAGCATACGCTCGTGCAGCAGGACTGCATGAAGTTTCTGGAGGACTGTGATGAGCAGTTCGATCTGATCTTTCTGGACCCGCCTACCTTCTCCAACTCCAAGAATACCGAGAACGTGCTGGACATCCAGCGCGACCATGCCAGCCTTGTTGACCAGTGCATGCGCCTCCTGCCTGCCGACGGACTGCTGATTTTCTCCAACAATCTTCGCCGCTTCCGGCTGGATGATGCGGTGGGGGAACGCTACCGCGTGCAGGATTGCACGCCAGCGAGCCTGGACAAGGATTTCGAGCGCAACAGCCGCATTCACCAGACGTGGTTCATCCGGCATTGACACCGCTTTGGCGCCTTCGCGTATTTTTATCACAAGGGATGATTGCGTCAGCGCTGCAGCCTGTTTACTCTAACGCTCCATAACAATAAAAGCACGAGGCTACTCCCGATGCGCATCCGCACACAGATCATGCAACGTTCCACTGTTCTAAGCACTCTGCTCCTGCTGGCAGCCGCAGCGCCTCTGGGCCTGCCCGGTGACGTCAGCGCCCAGGGCCCTGGCGACCGTGTCGTCCAGATCCTCGACGAACCCCGGCATCGCACCATGCACGTGGATGGCGACATCAGACTGATTGATGTGCAGATCAACCCCGGCGATCAGACCCTTTATCACACCCATGATGCCGCAATCATGTACACGTTCATCAGCTCCGGCGAAGGGCCTTCCGGAGGACGCATCTCCAGCAATACTGACTATGTGACGGAGAATTTCACGCACCAGGTCAGCAATGAAGGCCCGGGGTTGTTCCGCATCATCGCCCTGACGAATTATGGCCCGCCCATGGGTGCGCTCGATTCCGACCGCCCGGATGGCCTTGCAGGCGAGCCGGAGCTGGAAAACCTGTGGTTTCGCTCGTATCGATTGACGCTTGCTCCCGGTGAGTCCACACCTCCTCAGACTCATCACAATCCAAGCGTCGTCGTGCAGGTGACCGATGGCCTGACCCATGTCACCCGTGCAGACGGCATCACAGCCGAACTGACCGCGATGGGCAGCTGGGCATGGCGCGAGCCACACGCCGCATATCAGGTTGTCAACAAGGGCGATACGCCCGTGGATGTCGTCATCAACGAAGCTCGGCGCGCCATGTAAGGCCCGCGACGCAGTCACCCAGGTATTGTCAGCTTTGCAGCAGGCCGGCGCACACCGCCGGCCAGAAGTTCTGACGGGAGAAACCATGCAGACTTTCAGCAAGACCATTCTGTTTACTGATTCCGACGGCCGTGCTCGCTTTCGCTCCGAGGACATTCCGTTGCCCGAGGGCACCGCTGAAGCACGTCTGTCGCGCCTCTTCGCGGCGCAGGCATTGCAACTGCGCGAAAGCCCGGTGGGCTTTCGCAGCAACATGCACTGCACCAGCTCACCGCAGTGGCTGTTTGTACTGAGCGGCGCCATGGAAATCGGCCTTGCCGACGGCAGTTCCCGTATTTTCAAGGCAGGGGAGCATTTCTATTCGGCCGACCTGCTGCCTGCGGGTGCGACCTTTGATCCGGCCATTCACGGCCATTGGAGCAGACAGATTGGTGATGTGCCGCTTGTCACGCTTTTCGTGAAGGATTGACGCGCAAAGCCTCTTCCGAAGGCGGAGCGAGTTCTATCGAAAGTGCGGCGACAATGCGTTCATGCAGCGTTCGGCGCTCCTGGGGGCTGGCGCTGGTGTGTACTACGTATCCAGCGTCCTGCCCCAGCCCTTTGCGCGGATCGATCACATCGCCGCGCTTTACCTTGATGCGAAACTCCTGCACGCCCTCCTCATCCAGCACACGCGACTTGCCGTGCACGGCAAGCACCGTTCCCGCACCTGGATGCAGCACTTCCGCCGCCGCATAGCACGCCGGATGCTCAGGAAACTGGAATGCCTCGCCCAACTCCATTGCCAGGAATGCCTCCCAGGGATTGAAGTCCCAGGCATGCTGCAGCGCATTCATGATGTAGCCCCCGGGCGGCCGCAAGGCGATCTCGCCGAACAGGGGCCCTCTGGGAGTCAGATAGACCTCGAGATGCGTCATCCCCCAGCCAATGCCGAGCGCCCCGATGGCGCGCTCGTTCAACGACAACAAGGTGCGCTCCAGCTCTGCGTCGAATGCCGCCGGTACGAAGTTGCAGTGCCCCTTGTGGTGGTACTGAGTGATGTTGGTGAAGCGTATGCGGCCACGATCTATGAATGACTCGATACTGGCTTCCTGAGCGTCGACGAAACGCTCCAGAATGGAGCTCCCCTGCCGCCCGGGCACATACTGATCGGGACTGTACAGCAACTGCAGCCCCTTGCCCCCGGATGACTTGCGGAACTTGCGTACCACGGGTGTTCCGAGCGCAGCAAACACCTCACGAGGATCCAGGTCTGCCGTGTCGGCCATGTACCTTGTCATGGGGATACCGAATCCGGCCAGATGTTGCTTCATCAGAAGTTTGTCGCGGCAGCGGGCGCCGGTGACAGTGCTGGAGAGCCGGGCTCCGAGCTGTCGGCGCGCTACGGAAGCCACCAGCACACCGGCCTCGGTGCCTGCGATGACGTGGGTGAATTGCTGATCTGGAAACGAGGTGCGAATCTGTTCGCGGATTCTTTCGGGAGAGTGCCAGAGCGGCGACACCACGCTCTTTTGCGAGCCGGCGACGGTAAAGACTGCTTTCTCCTGCCATACGGAAAAAGGGATGCCGCGCTGGCGCAGGACATCAATCAGCCCGCGCCGCGGACCTATTACCAATACCCGGTACTGTGTCATGTGAAGTAAGGACCGCGAGAGGCGGACCGCCGATCAGTCGCTCCGGGTATCTTTCTTGGCCTTCTTGACGACTTTCTTTTCCTTCATCGTCAAGGCCGGCTTCTTTTTCACTTCCTTCTTGGCATTGCGTTCTTTGGCCATGAGGCTTCTCCTGGTTGACGCCCTGAATCAGGCTGGTGCACTGCCCGGTCACATTGGCATGCCCGGGCAGACGGGTCAATCAACGCTTTACGCGTGACTTGTATTCGCCTGTACGCGAGTCGATCTCCACGAAGTCGCCGATCTCGCAGAATGCGGAAACGCTCATTTCCTTGCCACTCTTCAGACGTGCCGTCTTCATGACCTTGCCGGACGTGTCGCCACGGGCGGAAGGCTCGGTGTAGATGATCTCGCGGGTGATGGTGTTGGGCAGGTCGATTGAAATGACCTTGTCGTTGTAGAACACAGCATTGCAAACATCTTCCATGCCGTCTTCGATGTAGTCGATCACTGCATCCAGATCGTCCTTTTCAATTTCGATCTGTTCGAATTCGGTGTCCACGAACACATACATCGGGTCAGCGAAATAGGAATAGGTCACTTCCTTCTGTTCCAGAACAACCATCTCGAACTTGTCGTCAGCCTTGTAAACAGTCTCGGTCTGCATGCCATTGAGTAGGTTTTTCAGTTTCATCTTGCAGATGGCAGTGTTGCGACCAGACTTGGTGAATTCGCTCTTTTGCACTTTCCAGGGGGAACCACCGATCATGATGACCTGGCCGGCTCGAACTTCTTGCGCTGTTTTCATGTTTAGGTACTCGAAATTGTAGGGGCAATGGGAACATTGCCTGGTGTTGACCTTGCGCTGTCAGCGTGACCGGGTGTGGCAGAACCGCATCAGATTCGCTGCCAGATCCGGCATTTCTGCCAGTTGTTGCTGCCATTTCCCGGCCTGCTGTCGCAGCCTGGGAAGTTGTGGGCGCAGATGATGCCACAGTTCTTGGCAATCTTCACCCAGATTCCAGAGTCTCACGAATTGCCGCAAAGCCATGCTGGATGCCGCTTGCGGCGCGTTCTCCAGCAGCAATTCCGCGCCCTGGATCTCCAGGAAAGCGTCCAGCTTCTGCAGATGTACCTGCTCCTGCTGGGGGTAGATATGCCAAAGCAACGGGCGGCCGGCCCACTGCGCACGCACGAAGGAGTCCTCCCCCCGTACGAAATTGAAGTCACAAATGCTCAGCAGGCGATCATAGTCGTCCTGTGACAGGAAAGGGATCACGGCAATACTGAGAGCCCCTCGGACGGCTACGTCACCCACCCGCAGAACATCAGGCAACTCCAGGAAACGCTGGACACTGCTCAGGCTGCGCCCCTCGGGCACCAGGCAGAGCGTCGGAACATGGTCCTGCGCCATCGCGGCAAGGCAGCTGCGCAAGGACTCACTTTCATAAGTGAAAAGCGACACAAGCACCAGGTCGTCCGACAACGAGCCGTTCAGACTCGGCACCAGCGTCGACAGCAACTGTTGCCGCTCTGTCTGCTCATGACGCTGCCACACTGAGTGGCGAGCCAGCAGGTCTGATTCGCGCAGCAGCCCTCCCGTGCGGGCGGTGAAGCCGGGAAAGAAGAATGTCTTCTGCACGGGGTCGGCGTGACCAGGCAACGAGACGAGCGACGCCAGCAGGTGAAGGTCTTCCACCCACAACTCTGCACTCAGGTATTCCAGATTGATCCAGACGGGGACGCGTGCTGCCGCCCCTAGGGCGCTGAGAAGCGTCTCGGGAAGCGCGCACGCAAAGGCTTCAACGAGCAGGTTGCTGCTGATGATGGCGTCCGACTCGGTGGCAGAGGGCTGCCACGACGGCGACCAGATTCCAATCTGCACACCCTCGATGCGCTCCTCGCACAACTCGGCCTGCGCCCGCTTCAGAAACTTCGCCACCAGCGCCGCATCATCAACCCACAGGGTGACATCCACACCATATTCGGCGACGAGCTGGCGCGCGAGTCGCCAGCACACACCGATATCACCAAAGTTGTCGACGATGGCGCAGAAGATCGAGCATCGCTGCGGAACGGCAGTCACAGAGTCGGGTCTCGCTCAAGGCGACTGCAAGCCGCCATGCAGGGTTATTGGGCGGCAAGAATACCGCAGCAACTGCAGGAAGGAAATTCGCCCACTGAATCAGGCCAAGTACGTGATTTTCTCAGTAGTTTCCGCCCTGAAGCCACGACCTCCGAGCTGGATTTCGCGGGGCAGTTGTTTTATCCTGCCGCTCCACTTCTCCTGTGCAGACCTGGGACTATGAAACAAAGCGCTATGAAGGCCAACACCGCTACTTCCAAGACCAAAACAAGCAGCAGTACGACATCAGCCAAATCACACACCTATGTCTACAACTTCGGCAAGCAGACAGACGGCAACGCCAGCATGCGCGAGTTGCTTGGCGGCAAAGGTGCGAACCTTGCGGAAATGGCAGCCATCGGCCTGCCTGTGCCTCCCGGATTCACCATCAGCACAGAAGTCTGCACGTATTTCTACGCCCACGAACGCAGCTATCCGCGCGCGCTGTCCGGCGATGTGAAAACAGCGATCGCCCTCATCGAATCACAGATGAAGAAAGTGTTCGGCGGCAAGGACAACCCCTTGCTGGTATCCGTACGCTCCGGTGCCAGGGACTCCATGCCCGGCATGATGGATACCATTCTCAACCTGGGCCTGAACGATATCACCGTCGAGGGTCTTGCCAGCATTTCTGACAATCCGCGTTTTGCGTGGGACTGCTACCGTCGCTTCATCCAGATGTACGGGGATGTGGTAATGGGCGTACAGGCTGCCGACGAAGAGTCACACGACCCGTTCCACGAACTGCTGGATGCCTTGAAGAAATCCCTGGGCAAGCCACAGGACAGCGATCTGAATGCCGGCGACCTGCAGGTACTGGTCGGCCAGTACAAGGAGCTGATTCGCAAGCGCACAGGCAAAGCCTTCCCCCAGGATGCTTACGAACAGCTGTGGGGCGCTGTCGGCGCCGTGTTCGGCTCCTGGAAGAATGAGCGTGCGATTCTGTACCGCCAGCAATATGGCATCCCCGCAGAATGGGGCACAGCCGTGAACGTGCAGGCCATGGTGTTCGGCAATGCCGGGGATGACAGCGCCACAGGCGTCGCGTTTACCCGCGACCCTGCCAACGGCGAAAAGGCCTTTTATGGCGAGTACCTGGTCAATGCCCAGGGCGAAGACGTCGTAGCCGGCGTGCGCACGCCAAAACCAATCGCCGCCATGGAAAAGGAGTTGCCCGAAAGTTTCGCAGCACTGGAAAAAGTGCGCACCAAGCTCGAGAAGCATTTCAAGGACATGCAGGACTTCGAATTCACCATCGAAAAGGGCCGTCTGTTCATGCTGCAGACGCGTAACGGCAAACGCACTGGCCTCGCCGCCATTCGCATCGCCGTTGAGATGGTGAAAGAGAAATTGATGGATCAGCGCACCGCGCTGCTGAAGATCCCGGCCGAGTCCGTCGACTCGCTGCTGGTACCGATCTTCGATACCAAATCCCAGAAAGAAGCCCAGATGATCGGCAAAGGTCTCCCTGCTGGTCCGGGTGCAGCTACTGGCCGCATCGCCTTCACGGCTGCTGCTGCCGAGATCGAGTCGCGCAAAGGCAATAAAGTCGTATTGTGCCGTACCGAAACATCCCCTGATGACCTCAAGGGCATGCTGTACTCTCAGGGCATTCTTACCACGCGTGGCGGGGTGTCTTCCCATGCCGCGCTGGTTGCCCGTCAGCTTGGCAAAGTCTGCGTCTGCGGCGCCGGCGAAGTCACGATCAACTATGAACGACGCACTCTGAGTGCTGGCGGTGTGGTACTGCAGGAAGGCGACTACATCTCCATCAATGGCACCACTGGCGCCATCTACAAAGGCCTGATCGAGAGCGCGGACTCGGAAGTGAAGCGCGTACTGGAGGGCGCCATGAAGCCGGAGAAGAGCTATACCTTCGAGCTCTTTCAGACTGTCATGGAATGGTCAGACAAGTATCGACGCATGCGCATCCGTACCAATGCCGACACACCGGCCATGGCAGAAACCGCAGTGGCCTACGGCGCCGAAGGCATCGGCCTGTGCCGCACAGAGCACATGTTCTTTGAAGGCGACCGTATCGACTACATGCGCCAGATGATTCTGGCCGTGGATCAGGTTCAGCGTCGCGAAGCTCTCAAGAAGCTTTTGCCATTTCAACGCAAGGACTTCGTAGGTTTGTTCAAAGCCATGGCGGGCCGGCCAGTGACAATTCGCCTCCTTGACCCTCCTCTGCACGAATTCCTGCCCCAGGACGATGCCGTGCGTCGCCAACTGGCGGACAAACTTGGCCTGCCACTGGAGTTCGTGATCGAGCGCATCAAAGCACTCCACGAAGAAAACCCGATGCTCGGTTGTCGTGGTTGCCGACTGGGCATTCTGTATCCGGAGATTACCGAGATGCAGGTGCGCGCCGTTTTCGAAGCTGCCGCAGCAGTGATGACTGCCAAAAACCCTGTACCAGTAAATCCCGAAATCATGATTCCACTGGTGGGCTTCAAGCAGGAACTGGCCGATCAGCTGGCCATCGTGCATCGCGTCGCGAAAGAAGTCATGGCGAAGAATGGCATCCAGATCGACTACCTGGTTGGCACCATGATTGAAGTGCCACGTGCCGCCATCACGGCCGAAGAGATCGCCGAACAGGCGCAATTCTTCAGCTTCGGCACCAACGACCTCACACAGACAACTCTGGGACTGAGTCGCGATGACATGGGTCTGTTCTATGACGAGTACCAGCGCAAGGAGATCTACAACAAGAACCCCTTCGCCAGCCTCGATCAGACTGGCGTGGGCAAGCTGATGCAGTTTGCGGTGGAGAATGGCCGCAAGTCGCGTCCTGACCTCAAGCTCGGTATCTGTGGCGAGCACGCCGGCGACCCGGACTCAATCGAGTTCTGTCACCGCCTTGGCCTGCACTATGTCAGCTGCTCACCACCCCGCGTTCCAATCGCTCGTCTGGCTGCCGCTCAGGCTGCGCTGCGCGAGAAGAAGTAAATGGACAAAAAAGGCCCCGGACACTTCAATCCAGTGTCCGGGGCCTTTTTGCATTCTAGCCCGCAATACTCTCCCAGTTCGCCACCAGGTGTTCGGCGGTGCGCCAGGCCAGCGCCTGTGCAGTGAGCGTGGGATTCCTCGACCCGCTGGTGCCCATCACCGAAGCCCCGAGAATGCCCAGATTCGGGGCCTCATGGGCAAATCCGAAGCGATCGGTCACGTTGGTGGCAGGGTCATCACCCATGCGCGTTCCACCGTAAGCGTGGGTCGAAGTGCCCATCGCTGAACCCAGGGGCGCGCGAATGATCTGCACAGCGCCTGCAGCACGGTACCACTCTTCCATCCGGTCCTGTGTGAACGCTGCGATCCGCAGTTCATTCTGGCGATACTCGGCCGTGATCCGGATGACTGGCAGGCCCAGTCGGTCCTTGACGAGCGGGTCCAGGTCCAGATAGTTGCCACGATACGGCAGCGTCGTCTTCTGGATGTAGGACGCATTGGTCCTGTCAGCATTCTCACTGATGAAGGCCTTCCACTTTGCCCCCCAGTTCGGTACCAGGTCAAAGGTGGACATCTTCGCCGCTGAAATGGGTTTGCGATCTGTGTGGGCCCAGAGATTTCCGCCACCAATGAAATCCAGATCTCCATGGTCGAAATTGTCATCCGCCCATTCGTCGATGGCGACGCCCTGCGCTGGCAATCCGTACCAGTTGTTCAGGTTTCTGGGGAACAGGGCGATGACCGGTGCTCCCTGATGATGGCTGAGGTAATGCTGTCCCACCTGACCGCTGTTGTTGGCAAGACCCTCTGGAAACTCCTTGGATCTGGAAAGCAGAAGCAGGCGCGAGTTCTCGTAGGTGTGACTGGCAAGCAGTACTGCATCGGCAGGCTGGAACATCACCTGATTGCCGCTTAGATACTCCACTCCAGTTACCCGCCCGTCGGCGTTGTTGACGATCCGGAGCACCCGCGCATGCGTGACCACTTTCAGACGCCCGGACTTCAGGGCTTCCGGAATGGTCGTTACCGCCGTTGAACTCTTGGCAGCCACATGGCAGCCGCCTCTGTCGCAGAAACCATGGTAGAAGCAGCCGGGTCTGTCACCGTAGACTTCGGAATTGATTGCCGCCGGCCCCTGGAAGGGATGCCAGCCCAGCGTGCGGGCCGCTTCACCCATCATGTCGGTGAATCCGGAACTTCGCAGGCCTGGCATGGGATAGGAGCGCGACCGCGGCCCCTCAAACTGATTGCCACCGGCATGCAGAGTGCCCTGTATGTTGCCCGCGTTGCCTGACACACCAAGGGCATATTCCACCCGATCATAGAAGGGCTCGAGATCCTCGTAAGAGAACGGCCAGTCTTCGACTGTGGAATCTTCCGGAATGCGATTCGCGCCATAGCGTCGCGTGGTTTCACTGACCGTCTTGAAGTCCCAGGGATTGAGTCTCCAGCTCTGCGCCCAATAATGCAGCGATGTGCCGCCGACACCGTTCATCATCGGATGGCCGCCGCCCTGCACCGCCTCGAAGTTGATGTTGGCGCGTGTTGTGGGAATTTCATTCTTGGCCTTGGGCACTGCCTGTGGCCAGTCCCGGATGTTGTTGCGAATCTCGTCCGGGGCGAAGTCGCGGGTGCCCATCCAGCCACCCGCCTCCAGTCCGATGACATTCAGTCCGGCATTGACGAGCGGGAGCACTGCCACTCCGCCTACCGCTCCCAGGCCGATTACTACAACGTCTGTCCTTGGCATTTCAGTGGCCATGGTTGGCACCTCCAGACTGAACGCCTGCGACCGGATCCTTGGTATAAGCAGGCATGTCATAGGCCGACTGGCGGCTGGGTGCCAGGGCACTGCCCTGACTTACATCGTCTGCGCTCGACGCGATCCTCACCCCGGGATAGCCAAGCAGCGCCCACCCAACGAAGTCGCGATTGCCACCGTAATAAGGGTCGCTGAACGTCCCTTCGATGGTGTGCGTACGAACGGTATTGAAGAAGCCGGCATTCAGCATCGGGTAGGCGGCGATGGCGTTCTGGGTCATGGCCTCGATGATGGCGTCCTGTTCACTGGCGGACAGAAAACTGAAGGCAACGCCTCCCCGCTCCATGGCAAGACTGTCCAGTGCCGCAAGCCCGACTGCATATTGATCCCGTGAGACGGCCATGGCGCCTGTCAATCCGCGGTCTATGAAGTGAACGGCCCGGGCTTCACGGGCTCCGGGCGTGCCGTCATCGCTGGGTATGATGCGTGACGCAAAGGCGTCCAATGCGGCGCTCTCAGCAGAAGTCAGCGTCTCGAAGGCTTCAGCAACCGGAATGCGAGAGGGCGCTGCCTGCAGGGACGGCGTCTGCGCCATGGCGGCTCCACTGCCTGCAGCAATGAGCGCTGCGCCTGTCAGTCCGGCGCCCTTGAGCAGGTCTCTGCGGGAGAGCCCGCCCCCTTCCTGAGATTGGTTCTGTGCAATGCAATTCTTCTTGTTGTTGTCCATTTGATCCTCGCGATTTCAGTGTCGCGATGTGCTGCCACCCGGCAGACATCCTGGTGCTACCTTACCAGCAATCACGAAAAAGGAAACGCCCGAATAGCGTGAGGACTGGAGGTGACCGATTGAAACAGCGATACTAAGCGCCGGCCAGTTTTATAAAGGAGATATAAAAATGAGAAAATTGCGCTCTGCGTTCTGCATCCTCACAAGTCTTGCTCTGCTGCTGCTCAGTCGCGCGCCCGCTCTGGCCGCCGACGCTCCTGAGACAATACTCATCAGCAGCAAGGCTTTCGCCCACAATGAAGACATGCCGCTGCGCTACTCAGCCTATGGCGAGAACGTGTCTCCGGACTTGTCGTGGCGCAATCTGCCAGAGGGCACTCGTCAGCTGGCACTGATTCTGGATGATCCTGTGTTCGGAATGCCCGCCTTCGTGCACTGGGTGGCCTACAACATTCCTGTCAGCGCCAGTGGCCTGCCGGAAGGACTTTCTCCAGATGCCATCGTGGCCTACCCGGGACTGGAGGGCATGATCAATGGCGCCAACGGCACGCGACGCACAGGCTATTTCGGCCCCCGTCCTCCTGCTGACGGCAAGGTGCATACCTACAACTTTCGCCTCTATGCACTGGACTATGAGCTGAATCTGCCCGACGGCTACAACAAGCAGAATCTGCTGCAGGCTATGGAAGGTCACATACTCGCTACAGGTTTGCTGACCGGTAATTATCAGTTCACCGAGTAATGGCTAAAACGCCGCATGACGCTATACTTCCTGCGCTTCTGCTACACCGACTGCAAGTTAACATGCACGTGGCGGGTCCCTCTGTGGAACCCGCACTTTCAAGCCATTACGAGGAATTCGACATGCACAAGAAGACAGGATCAATTTTCAAAGCCATCACTGCAGCAACGCTGATGACTGGCGCGATGACTGCACAAGCGGCCTGGGAATTGGACGGCGCCGCCTCTTCGTTTTACTACGTCACCAGCAAGGCCGCTGCAGTATCAGAGGTCAATTCGTTCACCGGTTTGAGTGGCGCAATCTCCGACAGCGGCGCAGCAAGCCTTGCGATCAGCCTGGCAAGCGTTGACACCGGAATCGATATTCGCAACGAACGCATGCGCGACATCGTGTTCCAGGTAGCACAGCACGCCGAAGCTACTGTGAGCGTTCCCGTGGATGCAGCGGCTCTGGACTCACTGACTGTAGGCGAGAGCATGACTGGTACTTACACTGCCACCGTCAGTCTGCATGGCATCAATCTGGAATTGGTAGCAGATCTGAAGGTTGTAAAGCTGGCGGATGACAGCATCCAGGTCAGCACGGTTCGTCCCTTGATTGTCGGCGCTACGGCATTCGGTCTTGAAGAGGAAGTGGAACAGTTGCGCGTCATCGCGAACCTCACGTCAATCACCCCGAACATCGTTGTCAACTTCACCCTGGTCTACAACCAATAACGAAAAAGCCCCCGTGAATCCGCGATCCACGGGGGCTTTCTTGTCAGTTCGAAGCGTCGACCGCCCCGTCAAATATCAGTTAGCAGCAGTCTCAGCAGCCGCTCCGCCTTCCATGAACTCTACGTGAATCTCCAGTTCAATGTCGTCGCCGATGCCGAAATTGGTGAAACGATCCGCGCCGAAATCAGAACGCTTGAACTGCGCACTGGCTTCGAAGCCCAGCGTGTAGCTGCGCGTCAGGAAGTTGCGGCCGCCACCGTTGAAGGTCACGTTCAGCACTACCGGCGCGGTCACGCCGTGGAATGTCAGGTCGCCCTGAAACTGGAAGTTGTTTTCAGTCTGACCGATGAAGGAGGTCGTTCTGAAAATCGCCTGCGGGAACTGACCAGCATCGAGCCAGCTCGGGCCCATCAGCTCTTCGCCGAACTCAGGCAGATTCACGTCCAGACTTTTCATGTCGACAATCACTTCCAGCTGGGAGTTCTGAATGTTCTCAGGATCGAAATCCAGGGACGCATCAAAATTCGTGAAGCGTCCAAGGAAGGTCGAAAAACCCAGGTGATTGATCTTGAACATGAGCGCAGCGTGAGATTTGTCCAGCACATACGCACCACCACGCAGCTCGCTGACTTCAGTGTTGAAGTCAGGCGTCAGCAGGCGCTCGCAGGACACCAGCGCTACAGAACACACCAGGCTCAGTGCAACCCATCGCAATTTTGAAACGAATTTACTTGTCATCGAATAGACCTATGGACGATTGTCCCTGTTGATAGTTACTGACCGGCGTACACGTCGACTTGAATGGTCACGTCGTTCGGAATCGTCGATGTGTTAGCCCAGTAACCCTGACCAACACCAAATTCCAGTCGCTTGACGGTGACTTCACTGGTCAGATGGAAACGTGGCTGTCCGTCGTTCATCTCGATGTCGAGAGTGAACGGGAAGGCCAACGGATGCGTCTGATTACGGATGGTCAGGCTGCCTTCAGCGGTGAAGCTGTTGACAGACTGCAGACTGCACTTGGTAGCCTGGAAGCTGGCAGTGGGGAACTGATCGACGTCGAACATCTCGATGTCCATCAGATAGTCCTTCACTTCAGCACCATCAACGGCGATATCGGCAATCGGAATGGTGACTGAAAAGTTGCACCCACCCGGGTTGGTGAGATCGATGTCGAAACTTGCCTGCACATTCTTGAATTCGCCCTGATAAGGGGTCCCTTCATAGGACCACTTGAAAATGACGGTGGATTCCGCCGGATCAAGTTCGAATACGGCAGCCTGGGCTGACATTCCGCTGAGCAATACCAGCGGCGCAAGTGCCGCCTTTGTGAACAATTTACGCATGATAGTGACTACTCCTGTTTTTTGATTACGGCAGAGCATAAGCAAGCAATTCTGTCGGCTTGCCCGATCCGCTCACGAACATGGCCACATACTGCTTGCCGTCATGCTCGTAAGTGAAGGGTTGCCCAGTCTGTGTGTTGGGCAACTCAATTTTTACAATCATTTCACCAGTCGTTTTGTCGTGTACATACAGGCCCGGGCCGCCGCCTACGCCTTCACCGACAAACAACAACGTCTTGGTGACCAGCACGCCTGCGCGTGTCGGTACACCGGTTCGACCGAGGTCGATGCCAGCCAGTGCCGGATTGCTGGCAATGTTGGCAGGTGTATCAGCATTGGGGATCCACCACTTGTGGTCACCACTGTTCATGTCGATTGCAGTGACGCGGCCATAAGGGGGCTTGATGATCTCAAGGCCGCTTACACGCGGAACGCGTACGCCGAATGCCTGGCTGAACGCGAGGTCGGACTCAGGGTCCTTCTCGACAGACAGAACGGCCAATGCTGTTCTGGAAGGCACATAGAGGATGCCTGTTTCCGGATCCAGTGCGGAGCCTTCCCAGTTTGCGCCACCCGTGGCAGACGGCAGGCTCAACGTTCCGACTGTGCCATCAGCCGCAGTGGACACTGAGGGCGGGGCATAGACGTTGTCAAACATGCGGAAACGTTTGGTGGCTTCCACAGCAGCGGCACGCAGCTCTGGTGTCCAGTCAATCAGATCATCCTCGGTCACGCCCTGACGATCAAACGGCGCAGGCCTGGTCGGGAATGGCTGAGTCGGAGAGTACCACTCGCCTGGAACATCGCCGATGGGAACGGGCTGCTCTTCAATTGGCCAGACTGGCTCTCCAGTCTCGCGGTCAAAAGTATACACCCATGACTGCTTGGTAACCTGCATGACGACTTTGCGGCCATTGGGCAGATCGGCCAGAATTGCCGCAGAGGGGTTATCCCAGTCCCAGATGTCGTGGTGAATCAGCTGGTAGTGCCACTGACGTTCGCCAGTCGTGATGTCCAGCGCCACCAGGGCGTTTGCGAAAAGATTGTCTCCAGGACGGTCGCCGCCAAATCGGTCACCGGTGGCAGATTCAACCGGCAGGTAGACATGATTGAGCTCCGGGTCGCCTGACATTGGCGACCAGACACCGGCGTTGCCTGTGAAGTCCACCCCGTCGTCGAGCCAGGTTTCAAAGCCGACTTCGCCACGCTCGGGAATGGTCTTGAATGTCCACAGCAGTTCGCCTGTCTGCACATCATAGCCGCGCACATCGCCCTTCACGTTGATCATGGAGCGGGGACGCATGCCCACGCGGTGCGCAGGACCAACCACTGCCACACCATTCATGACAAAGGGGGGCATGGAGGAACCGATATCCACATCGTCGTAGCCGTCAGCATAGGCATTGCGCAGACCATCAAACAGGTCAACGATGCCGTTTTCACCAAATTCAGGGTCAGGGATACCCGTTGCTGCATCCAGGGACACCAGATGGAATCCTGGTGTAATGGTCAGGATGCGTGCCTTGTCGCCATCTCGCCAGAAAGCCACACCGCGGCCGGCTCCCTTGCGCGGGGCAGTATCAAAGCGCTCGCCTTCCTGCGGACGCCACATCCAGAGCATCTGGCCAGTCGCTGCATCAATCGCAATAACGTTACGCGTGTCGCCGGCAGTGGCATAAAGGACGCCTTCGACTTCCAACGGGGTAGAGGTATTGTTGAATTCCGCTGAGGATCCGAATTTTTCTGTGGCAAAGCGCCACGCGATCTGCATCGAGCCAACGTTCTCGGCATTGATCTGGTCCAGGGGTGAATAGCGCTGGGCTGCCATGTTGCCGTTGTAGTCAGGCCAATCTCCGGCGGATACGTCAGTGCCGGACTGGCTCCACGCCGCCGGGGCACACACCAGGATTCCGACACTCGCAATGAATGATGGAATCAAGCCCTTTCTTCTTGTCATCTTGAACTCTCCCAATATTACTTCTAGAAA
The DNA here is from genome assembly GCA_945877175.1 of Klebsiella pneumoniae. GTDB lineage: Bacteria > Pseudomonadota > Gammaproteobacteria > Pseudomonadales > Pseudohongiellaceae > UBA5078. Next base: position 35,088 of record CAMCRC010000008.1, read on the forward strand.
TCGTGGGCACTCTCCGATCGAGTAGACCGCTCTGACTGACCACTGATTCTGCACCGGAAACATAGCGAAAATGGTGCAAAAGTGGCCCGGAATCAGGCAGCCGGAAGAATAAGCAATCTGCCTGTTACAAGCAAGCCGGAACAGGCCGCGCGACCCGGTAAATTTGCCATTTTGTGTAACTTGCGCGGCCCCTGCAGTGCGCCTTTCAGGAGAGCTCTTCCGCCGATTTCCGGAGCTGCAGTTCATGCATGTGGCGGTACAGTCCGTCCCTGGCAAGCAGCTGGCTGTGAGTGCCCTGCTGCATGATCCGGCCGTGATGCAGAACGATGATCTGGTCGGACTCTATGATGGTACTGAGCCGGTGCGCGATGGTAATGATGGTGGTGGTGCCGCGCAACGTTGCCAGAGCTTGCTGAATGACTGCTTCAGTATGACTGTCAATGTTGGCAGTGGCTTCGTCGAGAATCAGGATTCGGGGCTTGCGGGCCAGCGTGCGCGCGAGCGCCAGCAGCTGGCGCTGGCCCGTGGAAAGCATGCCCCCTCTTTCGCCGAGCAGCGTGTCATACCCCTTGGGCAGCGTCAGGACGAAGTCATGCAGCTGCGCCTTGCGGGCAGCCTCGACAACGTCGGAATCACTCAATTCCATGCCCAGCGCGATATTGTCGCGCACCGAGCCAGCGCTGATGAAGGGATCCTGCATCACCACGCCCACACAGCGTCGCAAGGTCTCTTGATCCAGCTGGTCGAGGGGAGTTTCATCCATCAGTATCCTGCCGGTCTGCGGGCTGTAAAATCGCAGCAGCAAGCTGACCAGGGTACTTTTGCCACTGCCGGTATGCCCCACGATGGCAAAGGACGATCCGGCAGGAACAGCAAAGTTGATGTCGCCAAGAACAGGCTGCTGACCGTCATAGCTGAAGCCGACATGCTCGAAAGCAACGGCTCCGCGCAGTTCCTTGTGTCCCGTGGCTGCCTGCAGTTCGCCAGGCTCATCCATGATGCCGAAGACGCGCTCGCCGGCAACAACCGCCTGCTGCAGAAGGCTCAGCCTTTGTGTCATCTCGACCACGGGCTGCGTGATCCTGGACAGATAATTGACAAAGGCATAGATCACACCGACCTCGACAGTATTGCTGAAGGACTGAGTTCCGAAGTAAAGCAGGAGCCCCGCCAGCGTCAGCGTTCTGAGCAGATCCGGGAGGGGGCGCAGCATAAGCGCATCGAGGCGCAGGTTGCGCATTCTCGCATTGAACAAGTCCTGGCTGATGCTGCGGAATTGTCCCGTGAAGCGCTTCTGCTGGTTGAGGATCTGTATCAGACGCATGCCCTGAATGGACTCACTGAGCGACGCGTTGATCCTGCTCAACACACTGCGCGCCTCGTGGTAGCGCGGCGCACTGAGACGCTGGTAGAAATACATGACCAAGATGACGGTGGGCAGAATGATGCTGCATACGAGCATCAACCGAACATCCATCCAGGCCATGGCTATGAAGATGGCAATGATCAGTGTCACGTTCTGCACAAAAGTGGACATTACCTGCACGAACAGCTCTTTGATAGCCTCTGTGTCATTGGTAATCCGGGATACCAGGCTGCCAGTCGGGCGGTGATCGAAATAGCTCAAGGGCTTGCGCATCACAGCTCCGAAGACCTGAGAGCGAATCGTCCGCACGACAGAGAATGCCATCTGATTGAAACGCATCGCATTTTGATAGCCCGCCCAGGCAGACAATCCGTACAGAAAGGCGTAAGCGCCACCCAGCTGCACCAGGTCCCGGGCCGGATAGCGACCCGCAGTGATGTAGTCATCAATGAAGATCTTTACCAGAACCGGCCCCATCACCTGACCAAGGGTGGCCAGCAGCAACAGGCCTGCCGCCTGCCAGAGAAGGCGCGGGTAAGCCAGACTGTAGCGCAGCAACCTGCCCAGTGATGCGGTGTTGATGCCCTGCCGCAATTCATCGTCCTGATTCAACGGTGCGCTCCAGTTTCTGATAGTCATGCATGCGCGCGTACCAGCCTCTTTGAGCCAGCAGGGCCTGATGGGTGCCGCGCTCGGCAATGGTGCCTCGGGACATAACGATGATCTCGCTGGCATCCTCGACGGCAGAGAGGCGGTGACAGAGTACGAAGGTCGTTCGGCCGGCGCGTACCTGTTGCAGATGCATCAGAATATTGCGCTCGGTAGCGACATCCACAGCTGACAGAGCGTCATCAAGGACAAGAATGGGCGCATCCAGCAGCAAGGCTCTGGCGATGGCGATGCGCTGCTTCTGCCCTCCTGACAAGGTGATTCCACGCTCTCCCACCAGCGTGTCATAGGCATCCGGGAAGCGCAGAATGTCCTTGTCGATGGCAGCCAGCTCCGCCACTGCGCGAATCTCGGCGAGGCTGGCGCCGGGGCGCCCCATGGCGATGTTCTCGGCTATCGATGCCGTAAACAAAAAGGGGTCTTGCGGCACCATCGCGATGGCGCCGCGCAGAGCATCAAGACTGATTTCCTGCACGGGTACACCGCCGATGCTGATCTTGCACGCCGGGTCATCGAAACTGCGCAACAACAATGAGATCAACGTGGTCTTGCCTGCGCCTGTTGCACCCACCACGCCCACTGTGTGTCCCGTCGCAACCCGCAGATGAATGTCGCGCAAAGCCGGCGAACTGCTGTCGGGATAAGCGAATGTCGTAATGTCGATCTGCACGCTGCCATCCGAAATCTGTGACACCTGTCCGGTATCCTGGACGGGCGAAGGTGTCTGCAGCAAGGATTCGATCCGCTCCCATGCGGCGGAACCACGCTCTACAATGTTGAGAAGCCAGCCGTAGGCGAACATTGGCCAGATGAGAAAGCCCAGATACATGGTGAAACTGGTGAGCTGCCCGAGTGTCAACTGCTCGTCTTCAACCAGCACGGCTCCGGCACTGATGCACAGTAGAAAAGAAGAGCCGACTGTAATGAAGATCGCCGGATCGTAAAGAGAGTCAGTCGCGGCAACGCGGATATTGGCCTCAGCGGCTCGGTCAGCAATTCTCAGAAACTCGCGATCTTCCTGCTGCTCCAATCCAAAGGCTCGCACCATGCGAATGCCCGAAACACTTTCCTGCACGCGATCGTTGAGATCGGAAAATCTCTCCTGCGCATCACGGAATCCGGAATGCAGTCGCTTGCCTATGATCATGAAATACCAGGCCATGAAAGGAAAAGGCAGCAGCGCCAGCAAGGTCAGTTTCCAGCTGATCAACACCATCATTATTGCTATGACGAGAATGCCTGTAACCAGACCGTCTATTCCAGAGAGCACACCTTCGCCGGCAGTCATTTCCAGTGCCGAAATATCATTTGTTGCCCGCGCCATCAAGTCGCCGGTGCGGTGTTCTCTGAAAAATTGCGGAGACATCCTTGTCATGTGCGTGAAAAGACGCTGACGCATTGTCTCTGCCAGATGAAACGAGGAATAGAAAAGAAAAACACGCCACAGATAGCGCATGACATATACCGCAATGGCAATGGCGACCAGCGTGGCAACGAATCGCCAGAGAATGAGGGACGTCAGCGTGCCTTCAACGACGTGGTCGATGACGCGTCCGGTGATCCATGGAATTGTCATCTCCAGGAGATCAACGCCGATCAGCATCAGGATGGCGGCCATATAACGGCGCCACTGCAATCTGAAATACCACCCCAGCTTGATGAACAAAGCCATGTCGAACCCGGCACTGCCGCCCGTCGCGAATCTCTGAAGGCCGGCAGTCTAGCAGGGTTTTCAATTGCCGTGGCCCGCAGCAATCTGAACTAATTCCGGGCAATCTGAAATTGCGCATTTACGTGAGGAATGTGTTTGCTACAATAGCGCACCGTTTAACCAGCCCCCCACCTTTCAATGCACCATCCTGGAGGTTACCAAACCGTCAATGAACACAGAAAACACTCGTGTGGAAGACTTCTACGAACCGGAAACCTTCCGGCGTATCAAGGCCTTGGCTGATACCAAGGAAACTCCGTTCGTCGTGATTGACATCGCAACGATCGAGAAAGCGTACGATACGCTGAAGGACCTCTTCCCCTACGCGAGCGTGTACTATGCGGTCAAGGCAAACCCCGCTCCCGAGATCATCAGGTCTCTGCGCGACAAGGGCTCCAATTTTGACGTAGCGTCCATTTACGAATTGGACAAGCTGCTTTCTCACGATGTGTCTCCGGAGCGCTGCAGCTACGGAAACACCATCAAGAAAAGTAAAGATATCAGGTACTTCTACGAGAAGGGTGTGCGCATGTATGCCACTGACTCCGAGGCAGATGTCCGCAATATCGCCAAGGCCGCGCCGGGCTCACGCATCTATGTCCGCATCCTGACTGAAGGCAGCGGCACCGCCGACTGGCCGTTGTCTCGCAAATTCGGCTGTCAGAGTGACATGGCGATGGACCTGCTGGTACTGGCACGGGATCTTGGCCTTGTGCCTTATGGCGTGTCCTTCCATGTGGGCTCGCAGCAGCGTGACATCGGGGCCTGGGATGCGGCGATAGGCAAAGTGAAGGTGATCTTCGAACGCCTGCAGGAAGAAGACAATATTACGCTCAAGATGGTGAACCTGGGTGGCGGCTTTCCCGCCAACTACATCACCCGCGCCAATACGCTGGACACCTATGCAGAGGAAATCACGCGCTTCATTGAAGAAGACTTCGGGGATGATTTCCCGGAGATCATTCTGGAGCCCGGCCGTTCACTGATCTCCAACGCCGGCATTCTGATCTCGGAAGTAGTGCTGATCTCACGCAAGTCTCACACCGCCCTGCAGCGCTGGATTTTCACAGACGTTGGCAAGTTTTCCGGACTGATAGAGACCATGGACGAGTGCATCAAATACCCGATCTACACCGAGAAGCATGGGGAGCTGGAAGAAGTCGTGATCGCGGGGCCTACCTGTGACAGCGCCGACATCATGTACGAACACTACAAGTATGGCTTGCCGCTGAATCTGGCGATTGGCGATCGCATGTACTGGCTGTCTACCGGCGCCTATACAACGAGCTACAGTGCCATTGAATTCAACGGCTTCCCGCCGCTGCGCTCCTACTTCGTGTAAAGCAGGCAGGGCCCTGTGCCCTGCCATTCCTGCCAGACCAGCCCCATCAGCTTGACGCGGACTCCACCACGCTGCCTTCCTCCGCCGGGAGGGAGAGCAGCTTGTTGCTGACCACGCCACTGGTTATGGCCCCGCTGACATTGAGCGCCGTGCGCCCCATGTCGATGAGCGGCTCGATGGAAATCAGCAAGGCAACGATCGTGATGGGCAGGCCCATGGCGGGCAGCACCACCAGCGCCGCAAACGTGGCTCCGCCGCCTACCCCTGCAATACCGAAAGAGCTGATGGCGATGATGGCCACCAGACTGATGATGAACATGGGGGCCGTCGGGTCCACACCCACTGTGGGCGCCACCATTACCGCCAGCATTGCCGGGTAAATGCCGGCACAGCCATTCTGGCCGATCGTGGCGCCAAAGCTCGCAGCCATATTGGCGATTGGTGATGCAACCTTCAGCTCTTCTATCTGCGCCTTGACGGTCAGCGGAATCGTCGCTGCGGAACTTCGTGAGGCGAACGCGAAACTGAGCACTGGCCAGATCTTGCGGAAGTAGGAGACGGGACTGGTTCCCGTCGACATCACGAACAGCCCATGCACGCCAAACATCAGCGCGATGGCCACATAGGATGCCAGCACGAAGCCGATCAGGTTGAGGATGTCCTGGGCATTCGAGCTCGCCACCACATACGTCATCAGGGCCAGAATGCCGTAAGGCGTCAGGCTCATGACCATGCGCACAAGCTGCATCACCACCGCCTGCGCAGCGTCGATGAAGCCGTGGATGGAGTTGCGCAGCTCAGGCTTGTCGCGACAGACAAGCAGCGCTGCAATCCCTGACAGAATGCCGAAAATCACGACCGCGATGATGGAGTTGTCACGGGCCTCCGTCAGATCGGCAAAAATATTGGTTGGTATGAAGCCCGCAATGATGTCGGGAAGACTGAGCCTGCTGACAACGGTGTCCAGTCGCCCCTCAAGCACTTCGACCCGAGCTGCCTCGCGCGCGCCTGCCACCATGCCCTCGGCGGTCAGTCCCGTCACCAGCGTCACTGCAATTCCGATCAGAGCGGCAATCGCAGTGGTCAGCACCAGCATGCCGATGACCGATCCGCCGATCTTGCCCAGCGACGCGATGGCATCCATTTTCAGCACCGCAGCGATCATGGTCACCAGAATGAGCGGCATGATGATCATGCGCAGCAGGCGCACATAGCTGTCGCCTACAAGATTGGTCCAGTTCAGAGTTTCCGTCATCACGTCGGTGCCGCTGCCGTACAGCATCTGCAGCACGAAGCCGAACGCCAGCCCCAGGAGCATGCCCGTAAACACGCGGCGCGCGAGCGAGGAGTTGTTGCGTCCCGCCATGTGAACGATGAAAAGAAGGCCACAGAAGGCCGCAAGATTGAGGATGGTGTAAAGGCTCATGGGAAATGGCTCTTTCTTGTTGTGAGGGGGTCAAAGTAAACCAGTCGGGTTTTCGAAACAAGAATTAAGTCTGACGCTGGCGCGTCAATCTGGCAGGTTCGACATCATGATGGACAGGGTGTCGGAGCGGAATTCACGGCGGTACAGCACCCCGACGACCCAGGCCGACAGCAGCATGAATACCCAGAAGTTCACGAACCAGCCCAGTACAGCCATGCTGAAATAGTAGGTCCGCAGCCCGTTGTTGAAATTGCCGGCCGCTTTGGAGGCCATTTTCGAAATCGACTCAACATGGAGTTCAATCACTTCATCGGGCGCATTCTCGCTGCGCTCAGGGACGCCGCCCAGCATGACGGAAACCTGCCCGAACTGCCGCAGCCCCCAGGTGAATTTGAAGAAAGCGTACACAAACAGGCAGATCAACAGCAGCACCTTCGACTCCCATTCGCCGCGGGTGTTCTGGTCGGAAAAGGGGATTTCACGGAGCATCATGATCACGGCTTCGGACGAGGTGCCCAGTACCGTCATCAAACCCGCCAGGATGAACAGGGTGGTGGACGCAAAGAAAGACACATTGCGCTCCAGGTTGGCGATGATGTTGGTGTCCGCAATCCGGTTCTCGCGCCGCAGTGCCTTGCGGATCCATTGCCTGCGGTGACGGTGCATGGCGAATGCAAGCGTTGGCGTGTTGTGACTGCGCCGCGCCGTGTATCGGAAGTAACCGCGAAAGCACAGCAGAAAAAATACTACCGCGAGGAGGTTGCCGATGTTCTGCTGCAGGAAAGACCCTGTATCCATTGGAATGTTCAAACCCTTATTTCTTGATGTGATAGCCAGTCTTGAATATCCACCAGACGGTTGCCGAGCAGGCCGCCAGGAACAGCAGAATCATGGCAAGACTGACGCCGATGCTGACATCGGACAATTCGTAGAAACTCCAGCGGAAACCGCTTATGAGATACAGCACCGGATTGAACATGGTTACTGTCTGCCAGAACGGCGAGAGCATGCTGGCAGAGTAGAAGCTGCCCCCAAGGAAGACCAAGGGCGTTACGATCAGCATGGGAATCAGCTGCAGCTTTTCGAAGTTGTCTGCCCATATTCCGATGATGAAGCCGAACAGGCTGAAGGTAATGCAGGTCAGCAGCAGAAACAGGATCATCACGAAAGGATGCGCAATCTGCAGGGGCACGAAGAGCGCGGATGTGGCGAGAATAATCACACCCAGTATCAGGGACTTGCTGGCCGCCGCCCCCACGTACCCCAGCACAGCCTCGAACATCGACACGGGCGCTGAGAGCAGCTCATAGATCGTCCCGCTGAATTTCGGAAAGTAGATTCCGAATGATGCGTTCGAAATACTGTTGGTCAGCAGCGACAGCATGATCAGACCGGGCACAATGAAGGCGCCATACGTCACTCCCTCAACCTCCTGGATGCGTCCGCCGATGGCCGCCCCGAATACCACGAAGTAGAGCGAAGTGGAAATCACAGGTGCCACGATGCTCTGCAGGATGGTGCGCCGCGTGCGCGCCATTTCAAATTTGTAGATGGCCTTGATTGCATACCAGTTCATCGGGATTCCTCCACCAGCTTCACGAATATTTCCTCCAGAGAACTTTGCGTCGTGCGGATATCCTTGAAATGGATGCCGTCTCTGCGCAGATCATCGAGAAGGGTGGTGATGTCTGCCTCTGCGCCCTGACTGTCGTAGGTGTGGATCAGCTGCAGACCGTCTGCCGACAGGGCAAGAGTGTACTGCGCCAGCGTGTCAGGAAGGCGTGCCAGGGGCTGTTGCAGATCCATGAGCAACTGCTTCTTGCCAAGCTTGCGCATCAGCTCCGCTTTCTCCTCGACCAGCAGCAGTTCGCCGCGCGTGATGATGCCGATACGGTCGGCAATCTCCTCGGCTTCCTCAATGTAGTGCGTGGTCAGAATGATGGTGACGCCCGAGTCGCGCAGCTTGCGGACCAGTGCCCACATGTCCTTGCGCAGTTCCACATCCACGCCGGCCGACGGCTCGTCCAGAAACAGCACACGCGGTTCGTGGGATAGCGCCTTGGCGATCAGCAGCCGCCGTTTCATGCCGCCGGACAGCGTGATGATCTTGTTGTTGCGCTTCTCCCAGAGCGTGAGATCCCGCAGCACTTTCTCGATATGCCCGGCATCCGGCGCCTTGCCGAACAGGCCGCGACTGAACGTCACCGTCGAGAGCACTGACTCGAAGGCATCGGTGGTCAGCTCCTGCGGCACCAGCCCTATCAGGGAGCGAGTCTTGCGAAAATCCTTGATGATGTCGAAGCCGTCGACCAGCACCTGTCCTTCACTCGGGTTGACAAGCCCGCAGATGGTCGAGATAAGCGTGGTCTTGCCGGCGCCGTTGGGCCCCAGCAGAGCAATGATCTCGCCTCTGCGGATTTCGAGGTTGACACACTTCAGTGCCTGGAACCCGCCCGCATAGGTCTTGGACAGATTGCGTATGGAAACGATCGCGTCCTGCATGTTCTAAATCTCCGCAACAGCGTCGATGGCTTCTGCAAGCCTCGCCACGCCAATGATCTTCATACCGGGAATGCCGCCCCTAGGCACGTTGGCCTTGGGAACAATGGCGCGTTTGAAGCCGTGCTTGGCTGCCTCGTGCAGCCGCTCCTGGCCGCTGGGGACAGGTCGAATTTCCCCGGCCAGCCCGACCTCGCCGAACACCACCAGATCCTGCGGCAGTGACTTGTCGCGGAAGCTGGAAATGATGGCCAGGATCAGCGCCAGATCGGCACTTGTCTCGGTCACGCGGACGCCGCCTACCACATTGACGTAGACATCCTGATCGGCCATGAACACGCCGCCATGACGGTGCAGCACGGCCAGCAACATCCCCAGACGGTTCTGGTCCAGACCCACCGCCAGCCGGCGAGGATTGCCAAGCTGCGTGCCATCCACCAGAGCCTGAATCTCAACGAGCAAAGGCCGCGTCCCTTCCCAGAGCACCATGACCAGTGAACCCGGGCTCTCTTCCTCTGCACGGGCGAGAAAAATGGCGGAGGGGTTCTTCACTTCCCGCAGGCCCTTCTCGGTCATGGCGAAGACACCCAGCTCGTTGACGGCGCCGAAGCGGTTCTTCTGGCCGCGCAGGGTGCGGTACTTGCTGTCGTTGCTGCCGTCGAGCATCAGAAAGCAGTCGATCATGTGCTCCAGCACTTTGGGGCCGGCGAGCGTGCCGTCCTTGGTGACATGGCCCACCAGAAAAAGCACGGTGTTGGTCTGCTTGGCGTACTGAATGAGATAGGCAGCGCATTCGCGGACCTGTGACACGCTGCCTGGCGCGGACGGGATGTCGCTGCTGTGCATCACCTGGATCGAATCCACCACCAGCAGCTGAGGTTGCTGCTCCTGCGCGACCTGGCAGATCTTCTCCACATTGGTCTCGGCCAGCAGTTTGAGATTCTTCTCCGGCAGACCCAGTCGCCGCGCCCGCATGCCCACCTGCTGCAGCGACTCCTCGCCAGTGACATACAAGGCGCGCGCAGATTGCGCCAGCGTGCACATCACCTGCAGCAGCAGTGTACTCTTGCCCGCCCCGGGGTTGCCCCCGATAAGGATGACAGAACCCGGCACCAGCCCGCCACCAAGGACCCGGTCAAGTTCCTCCAGTGAGCTGGACAGGCGCGGCACGGCCGCCAGATCGATTTCAGAGAGGTCCTGTACGCCGGAGGTGGTGCCAGCATATCCCTGTTTGCGAAAGTCGGCCTTGGCTGCGGGTGCAGCTGCAAGATTGCCAAGACTGACCCGGGACAAGGTGTTCCATTCCTTGCAGGCGACACATTGCCCCTGCCACTGTCCATGCTCAGCACCACAGGCAGTGCAGACATAGGCGGTCCTGGCCTTTGCCATCAGGAGCTGCTCCGCTTAAATGTAGACATAGTGCACCCGCGGCGTGACCTGACAGAACAATTCATAGGCGATGGTGCCACTGAGCCGGGCGATATCATCGGCAGGCAGGCCTTCGCCCCACAGAATGACTTCATCGCCTACTTCAATCTGGTCGCACCCGCTCAGATCCACAATCAGCATGTCCATCGACACGCGGCCGCACAGAGGGGCGCGCAGCAGCACTTTGCGGGAATCCTGACGGCAGATGACAAGCACGGGGGTACCACTGGGCGCGTGACGCGGATAGCCATCCCCGTAGCCTATTGAGACGATCCCGATGCGTTGATCCTGCTCGCAACGATAGCTGGCGCCGTAGCCCAGCGTCTCACCGGCCTTGACGAGCTTGATCGCAATAATGCGCGAATGCAGGGTCATGACAGGCCGCAAGCCGCGATCGACGGCATTCTCGGCAAGAATCGCCGCGCCGCCATAAAGCATGATGCCGGGCCGCAGCCACTGGAAATGCGAATCGGGCCACTGCTGAATGGCAGCCGAGGCAGCCACGCTGAGCTCGCAATCGCCAGGTTGAACACCCGCACCCGCCAGTGCGGCGCCCAGCGCATCAAGCTGCTGCCGGGTCATCGCGCTGGCCGGGTCGTCGGCACAGGCGAAGTGGGTCATGACACGAAGTCTGCTCACCGAAGGGTGACCGTGCAGAGCGCTCCAGGCGGTTGCGAACTCGTCCTGGGACAGCCCCAGGCGATGCATGCCGGTATCCACCTTGAGCCACAGAGTCATGGCATCGGCAGGGGGCGCCAGCGCAAACAGTGCCAGCATATCCCGCAACTGATAGTCAGAGTGCAGCACCAGCTGTAGTCTGGCTGCAACCGCCCGTCTCAGCTCGTCGGGCGTCACGACCCCTTCGAGCAATACGATGTCTTCTGCGATCCCCGCCGCACGCAGCGCCTGACCTTCTTCCAGGGTGGCCACCCCGAAACAGTCGCCGGCGCGCAGCTGGGATTGCAGCGCCCTGGCCACTGGCAGAAGGCCATGACCATAGGCATTGGCCTTCACAACTGCGACCACAGACGCCTCCGGCTGACGAGCACGTGCGAGTGCAAGATTGTTCCGCAAGGCATGCAGATCAATCGTTGCCCAGGCTCTGAACTCAGCCGCCACGCGTGTAACTGTCATCGTAATCCTGTCGTGCAAGGTTCTCGAAACGCGTGTACTGGCCGACAAAACTCAAACGCACCGTGCCGATCGGGCCGTTGCGCTGCTTGCCGATGATAATCTCGGCAACGCCTTTGTCGGGGGTATCTTCATTGTAGACTTCGTCGCGATAAACGAAGGCAATGATGTCGGCATCCTGCTCGATCGCGCCCGACTCGCGCAGGTCCGACATGACGGGGCGTTTGTTGGGACGCTGTTCAAGGCTGCGATTGAGCTGGGAAAGCGCAATGACCGGGCATTCAAACTCTCTGGCCATGGTCTTGAGTGAGCGGGAAATTTCAGAAATCTCACCAACGCGGTTATCGCCGAAGCCCTTGATCTGCATGAGTTGCAGATAGTCCACCACAACCAGTCCCAGCTGACCGTATTCGCGCACCACGCGCCGCGCGCGCGAACGCATCTCCATCGGACTGAGACCCACACTGTCATCGATGAGCAGCGGTTTGTCCTTCAGCTTGCTGACCGCCGCCGTGAGTTTGGGCCAGTCTTCATCTTCCAGCTTGCCGGTGCGCAGACGCTTCTGATCGATGCGGCCCAGCGAGCTCAGCATCCTGAAGATCAGGCTTTCCGCCGGCATTTCCAGGCTGAATACCAGTACTGGCTTGTTGCTCAGCAGAAGCGCGTTCTCGGCAAGGTTCATCGCAAACGAGGTCTTGCCCATCGAAGGACGCCCGGCCACGATGATCAGGTCGGACTTCTGCAGCCCGGAGGTCTTGTCGTCCAGATCCTTGTAACCCGTGGGCAGCCCTGTCAGCGCTCCATCAGATCGGAAGAGTTCATCGATGCGCCCCACGGCCGCCTGCAACAGGGGATTGATCGCCTGGGGTCCGCCATCCTTGGGCCTGTCATCGGCAATCTGGAATACCTTCTGCTCGGCCACATCGAGCACATCATCCGCACGCTGTCCGGCTGGGTTGTAGCCACTCTCGGCAATTTCGTAGGCAACGCGGATGAGTTTGCGCAGCTTGGCGCGCTCGGCAATGATGTCGGCATAGGCCGAGATATTGGTGGAACCTCGGGCATTGCTGGCGAGATCGCTGAGGTAGTCAATGCCGCCCGCGCCATCCAGCTCGCCGCGACTGTCCAGCGCTTCCACCAAGGTGACCACATCCAGCGGCTTGTTGGACTCGGTCTGGCTGAACATCACACGAAATATGAGCTGATGCTCGTGGCGGAAGAAGTCTTCGTCGATAAGCTTCTCGGCGACCGTGTCCCAGACCGTATTGTCCAGCATCAAACCGCCGAGCACGGCCTGTTCGGCCTCGACGGAGTGTGGGGGCACCTTGAGAGAGGCCAGCGAGCCGGCATCTACTGCTTTGCGGTTTTTCTCGAACAGCTCGGACATGGAGAGGGTCGCGGGTAAGAATTCATGAAAAAAGGCGCTCTCACTCCTCGGAGCGACAGCGCCTCATTGTCCTCCAACGTCTCGCGAACAAGCAACCGGCGCAACTGCTGCCAGAGGCTTTCCAGCGATCAGAGGTTTCAGGCCGGAACGATGGCCAGCGTAATGGTCTCTTCGACGTCGTGACCCAGGTCAATCGTGATCACGTATTCGCCGATGTCGCGCAATGCACCGTTGGGCAGACGCACTTCTGCTTTCTCTACATTTGCACCCGAAGCCACCAGCGCGTCAGCAATGTCACGTGTCCCGATGGACCCGAAGAGCTTGCCTTCTTCGCCGGCATTCACGGAGATCGCAATACGCAGATCCTTCAGCTTGGCTGCGCGAGTCTGTGCTACGGCCACTTTCTCGTTGTGCGCTGCCAGCAGTTCTGCACGACGGGCCTCGAAGCTCTCGAGATTCGTGCGGGTTGCCGGGATGGCCTTGCCAGTAGGGAACAGGAAGTTGCGGGCATAGCCTGCCTTCACTGACGCCTTGTCACCAACAGCACCGAGCTTGCCTACTTTTTCCAACAGAATGACGTTCATTTTTGTTTCCTCATCAAATCTTGCAAATATTCTGATTCCCGCCCTGATCCTGCCTGTGGCCTTACACCTTCGGCGGCACGCGGGACCGGAAATCCACCCAACTGTCAGCAATCGCTGCCAGCACCAGAATTTGTGTCATCACGGGGCTCATCGTTGCCACGTAGAAAACAGCCATTACCGCAATTGGCCACTTTTTCAATCCAGCGATTCCGTGCACCAGCGCCACGCCAGCGATCAGCAGTGGCAGCACAAACAGAATCGAGAATGGCTGCAGCTGGCCTGGACCCAGCGTCGTCAGCACGAACACGGAACACAGAATCGCACTGGTTTTCCAGCTCAGGCGCAGTTGATGAAACTCCTGCCTGAATCCTCCCGGGTTGTACAAGGCGGCCTGCCAGTACCTTGCGAGCATCAAGACTGACACCGCCAGCAGCATCAGCATCATGCCGTAGAACATCTGCAGCAATTGCTGCAACTGATCTTCCGGAAGTACGTTCACCTGATCCTGCAATTCGGGGTTTGCCATGACGAGCGCGATCTGCTGCTGCATCAATTCCACAAAGCCAGGCTGCACGACAAGCGCCAGTTGAGCGCCAATGCCGACGCCGATGGCTGTCAGCAATGCAAACTCCCACGAACCGAAGCTCCGCAGCACACCTGCCAGCAACGTACTGCCCAGCAAAGTCAGCAGCGGAATCATGTCACCCGCTACCGCCCAGCCTGCTGCGGGCAAAACAGCCCACGCCAATACAATCAACGCTTCGGACTTCCCGTGTCGAAGACACACGAGCGCCACGATCGGGGCGCTCAGGAAGTTGAGCAAGGGCAGAATTCCAAGAAGCGTCGCCGCCAGTATTGCCTGGCGACGGCCTGACATCGCGAACCCGGCCAGAGCTTTCATACTCTTCTCCGTCTTGCTCCAGTACAGCGGTCAGAGGCCGGCTCGCGGCCTTCGACCATAAGTGGAATCAGGCGGTGTGGCTGTCAGTGTATGGAATCAGAGCCAGATGACGCGCACGCTTCACCGCTGTCGCCAGTTGACGCTGATAGCGCGCCTTGGTGCCAGTGATGCGGCTCGGAACAATCTTGCCTGTTTCAGACACATACGCCTTCAGCGTTTCGATGTCCTTGTAATCGATCTCGATGGTGCCTTCTGCAGTAAATTTGCAGAACTTGCGACGGCGGAAAAAACGGGCCATGGTCATATCCTTTCAATAAATTCGGTTGAGGGTCAGATCAGGTCTGAGGCGTTACCAATCAATCCTTGGAATCTTCCGCATCCAGATCATCGGCGTCTTCAAAACCGTCGAATTCCTCTGCTGCATCTTCTTCACCTTCCGCAGTGCCGGCTTCACGCGCTGCCGCGTCTTCTTCCAGCTTGCGCTTCTGTTCCGCACGGGCACGACGTTCACGGCTCTCGCGCTCGCCTTTCAGAATCAGGGATTCCTCAGTGACGGGACCGCTCATCTTCATGACGAGGTTGCGCAGGATGGCATCGTTGTATCGGAACAGAGTGGTGATTTCTTCCAGAATGGCGCTGCCACATTCGATATTCATCAGAATGTAGTGAGCCTTGTGGATCTTGTTGATCGGGTAAGCGAGCTGACGACGGCCCCAGTCTTCAAGACGGTGGATGGTTCCGCCACTGTCCTTGATCATCTGGGTGTAGCGCTCGACCATGACCGGTACTTGGTCGGATTGATCAGGATGTACCAGAAATACAACTTCGTAATGTCTCATAGAGACTCCTTTCGGATTGAGTCTTCCGACAAACAGCAGGTTGAGAGCCTGAAGCGCGGTAAGACAAGGAGTGAAGGGGGAGTTCCCCCGAAAATAAAGAGCGGGCATTCTAGAGAACGGCTGGTGAACATGCAATCAGTATTTAGGCGCCTGGCCCCAGCCCCGCCCGTTGTCGCACGGCTTCGAACAGGCATAGTCCGGTTGCCACCGAAACATTGAGACTGCTCAGTGCGCCGGCCATGGGAATGGACATCAGGTAATCGCAGTGTTCACGAGTCAGACGCCGCAGGCCCTTGCCTTCCGAGCCCATGACGATGGCGATCGGCACGCGCAGGTCGGTTTCGTACAGGGTGCTCTGCGCCTCGCCTGCTGCACCGGCAATCCAGATGCCACGCTCCTGCAGTGACTCGAGCGTGCGGCTTAGATTGGTGACGGCCACGAAGGGAATGGTCTCGGCAGCGCCACAGGCGACCTTGCGGGCCGTCATGTTGAGCTGGGCGGAGCGGTCTTTCGGGACGATGACGGCGTGAACACCCGCCGCATCAGCGGTGCGCAGACAGGCTCCGAGGTTGTGGGGGTCGGTCACTTCATCCAGCACCAACAGCAGCGCAGGGGTGCTCAGGGAATCCAGCAGGGCATCCAGACCGCGCTCATCGAGCACACTGCCGCCCAACCGGCACAAAGCCATGACACCCTGGTGGACTGCTCCCGGATGCAGATTCTTGAGGCGCCGCTCAAATTCCCGGCGCTCCAGCGCCTGCATGGAGACTCCCGCAGTCGCGGCGAGGGCCTTCAGTTCATTGAACCGCCTGTCTTCGCGGTCGGCCTGCAACACCAACTCAAGCACATCCTCGGGATGCTGTTTCAACAGCTCTGTAACGGCATGCAAACCGTACATCCATTCCTTGGCGCTCACTGCCTTACCCTGCCTTGCGCTTGCGGCGACCCGCGACTTTGACTTCCAGAGGTGCCGATTTGTCTTTGACAGGCGCCTTTACAAGGCCTGCAGCAAGCTTTTCTCGCAGACTCATTTCTGAGGAACCTGCTTTCACGCCCTTGCTGCGAGGCTTGCTCTTGCCTTTGCGACCTTCAGATGCAGACGCCTTGGCTGCCCGCTTTCGGGGGACAGGTGCACCGTCCACAGGTAACCCGGAGTTGCCACCCGCAGGGAGCCCGTCTGCCATTCCCAGATCAATCTTGCGATCGTCCAGATCGACACGCACCACCTTCACACGGACAACTCCTCCGAGATGATACGTCACGCCGCTGCGCTCGCCGCGCAGCAGGTGCCGGACCGGGTCGAACTGATAATAATCGTTCTTCAGCGCCGTGATGTGGATAAGCCCTTCCACATAGATGTCGCTCAGTTCCACGAACAGGCCGAACGCGGTCACGCTGCTGATCGTGCCGCTGAACTCTTCGCCGACGCGGTCCTGAATGTACTCACACTTGAGCCAGTCCACTACGTCATAACTTGCGGCATCAGCGCGGCGCTCAGTCATGGAGCAGGTTTCACCAAAGCTCTGCATGTGCTTGAGCTCGTAAGGATAGATCTGCTTGCGCGCCAGCGAACCCGCGCCCGGCACCTTGCGCACGTGCAAAGTCTGCTGGGGGTGACGGATCAGGAAGCGCAGCGCGCGGTGCACCAGCAAGTCGGGATAGCGACGGATCGGCGATGTGAAATGGGTGTAGGCCGTGAAGCCGAGACCGAAGTGCCCGATGTTTTCGGGCTGGTAAACCGCCTGCAGCAGGGAACGGATCAGCACCGTCTGGATCAGGTGCGCATCCGGCCGGTCGGCGATCTTGAGCAACACGCGCTGGTAGTCTTTCGGCTCAGGCCTGGCGGAGCGGGTCAGTTGTATGCCCATCTCCTTCAGGAAGGCTTTGAGGTTATCCAGCTTGTCCATGTTCGGGCCGTCGTGTACCCGATACAGAACTGGCAGCGACGATT
This sequence comes from Klebsiella pneumoniae, assembly GCA_945877175.1. Taxonomy (GTDB): domain Bacteria; phylum Pseudomonadota; class Gammaproteobacteria; order Pseudomonadales; family Pseudohongiellaceae; genus UBA5078. Next base: position 52,322 of record CAMCRC010000008.1, read on the forward strand.
TGGACAGGAACTGCGCAGTGCAGACGTTGGCCACCAGCATGCACTCTTCAATCAAGCGATGGGCTTCATTGCGCACCACTGGCACGATGGAGCTGATCTTGCGTGTTTCGCCAAATACGATCCGTGTTTCAGTACTTATGAAGTCCAGTGCCCCTGCCTGCTGTCGCAGTTTTGCAAGGCGCTTGTAAACCGTGTAAAGCGTTTCCAGGGCTGGCACCAGCGCAGCGTATTTCGCTCGCAGCCGCTCTTTGGAGCGCACCCGCATGTCAGTTTCCGGCTCTTCGAGAATATCGGCCACTTCGTTGTAGGTCATGCGCGCATGGGAGTGGATGACGCCTTCATAGAAGTCGTAATCCAGCACCTGTCCGAGCTTGTTCATGTTCATCTCACAAACCATGACCAGTCGATCTACCTGCGGCTTCAGCGAGCACAGTCCATTGGACAGCTCCTCCGGCAGCATGGGGATCACATGGCCCGGAAAGTACACCGAGTTGCCACGGTTGATGGCCTCTTCATCCAGCGCCGAGTGCACGGCAACATAATGGGACACATCGGCAATCGCCACATACAGCCGGCAACCGCCATCGCTCTCAGGCGAGCAATAAACGGCATCGTCGAAATCTTTGGCATCTTCGCCATCAATGGTGACAAACGGCAGTGCACGCAGGTCAACGCGATGGGCCGAATCGGACTCCGGCACTGTCTCGGGAATCGCCTTCAGTTCTTCCAGCACGGCCCTGGGCCAGACGTGGGGAATTTCATGACTGCGCACGGCCACATCTATTTCCATGCCTGGCTTCATGTGATCGCCGAGTATCTCTACCACGGAGCCCACGGCCTTGCGGCGCTGAGTCGGATAGGCGGTGATTTCCGCCACTACGAACTGGCCGTCCTGGGCTCCCCTGTTCTCTTTCTCGGGAATCATGATCTCATGGCTGTTGCGGCGATTGTCCGGAACGACAACCCCGAAGCCCGCTTCGTAGTAGTAACGCCCAACGATCTGCCGTGAGCGGCGCTCAAGTACCTCCACGATCATGCCTTCCTTGCGGCCACGCCGGTCCACGCCGGACACTCGCGCCAGCACGATGTCGCCATCAAATACTTTCTGCATCTCGGTCGCAGGCAGCACCAGGTCGCCGGAACCATCCACGGGAATGAAAAAGCCGTAGCCGTCCTTGTTGCCCTGCACCCTGCCCTTGGTCAGTTCCATGCGATTGACCAGACCATAAACGCCGCGGCGATTGCTGATAAGCTGCCCGTCCCGCGTCATGGCTATCAACCGGCGCCGCAGCGCTTCAGTCTGGTCATGGGATTCGAGACTCAGGTGCTCGCAGAGCGCCTCGTAGCTCACCGGTTCGCCGGTCTGCTCCAGGTATTCGAGGATGTATTCACGACTGGGGATTGGATTCTCGTAGTTTTCCGCTTCCCGACTTGCGAAGGGGTCATTGACGCTGTCTGTTTCGATCGGTTTCTTAGCCATATCCTGCCATGTGTTTGTAAGCTGGCGGCCAGTATACACGGGTGCCACAGCCATTACCCGGAGAAATCTCGCTTGGGAATTGACAGACGCTTTTCGCGCGGCTAAAGTGCGCGCCTGCATTAGCCCCTCCTGCCCAGGTGGTGGAATTGGTAGACACGCCAGCTTCAGGTGTTGGTGATCGAAAGGTCGTGGAGGTTCAAGTCCTCTCCTGGGCACCAATTCAACGTTTCAGACTCTCCTAGATCGTCCAACAACTCTCCTAGCCCTGCTAAAACACTGGGCTATATAGCTTATTTACGTCCAGTAGTGCTTTGTAACATCTGAATTCTATTGTAACATCCAATGTAACACCTCCATCAAAAGCGAGGCTCGGTGTTACAATGGCAAATACTACAAAGCCCCTCACGGACACTGAAATAAGGCTGGCAAAGCCCAAAGAGCGAGAGTTCAATTTGGGTGATGGCAAGGGCCTATCCTTGCGAGTAAAACCCACTGGCGCAAAGCAATGGATATTCAACTACTCCCACCCCTTCACTAAGAAACGCTCTAATCTCGGACTAGGCCCATACCCTGACCTATCGCTAGGTGATGCTAGAGCCCAAGCTCGATCATTCAATACAATGCTTGCCAAAGGCTTAGACCCTAAAGAGCAAAGAGACGAACAGCAGCGCAAGAAAGAGGATGCCCACGCAAACACATTTGAGCATATCGCCCGAAAATGGCTTTCCCTCAAACAGGCAAAGGTTTCCGATGCTTACTATGGCAAGGTGGTGAACCGATTAGAGCTTTACGCCTTTCCCGAACTTGGCAAACTGCCTATCCATAAAGTAACCGCCGTTCGTGCTATCGAAACGATTAACCCCCTAGCGGCTCGTGGAAAGCTTGAGACGGTAAAAAAGCTTTGCCGTTGGATCAATGAAATCATGGTCTATGCCGTAAATACGGGACTCGCTCAAACAAATCCTCTAGCTGGCATAGGCAAAGCGTTTGGTACGCCTAAAGTAGTCAACCTACCCACCCTCAAGCCCGAGCAGCTGCCTGACCTAATGGCGGCTATCAATCGCTCTCAAACAAAGATAGTTACCCGTAGTCTGATTGAATGGCAGTTACATACGATGGTGCGACCCGGTGAGGCCGCAGGTACAAGGTGGGAAGAAATAGACCGCAAGAAAGCCCTTTGGACAATTCCCGCAGAACGAATGAAAAAGAACCGCCCTCACGTTATACCGTTGTCCCCGCAAGCCCTAAGCATACTTGAAGTCTTAGAGCCTATTAGCGGTCATCGGCAATTTGTTTTCCCTTCGGACCACGACCCCCGCAGATCAGCTAATTCACAATCGGCTAACCGCGCAATAAAGCGTATGGGGTTTCATGGTCAACTTGTCTCACATGGACTACGCGCACTTGCCAGCACTACACTCAATGAGCATGGCTTTGACTCAGATGTAATTGAGGCCGCGCTAGCGCATATCGACAAAAACTCAGTACGGGCCGCTTACAACCGCGCCCAATACCTAGAACGCCGACGCGTAATGATGGCATGGTGGTCAGATCATATTGAGAAAGCCGCTACAGGTAGTTTGTCTGTTGCTGGCAGAAAAGGCTTAATGATAGTTAGGTAATGTCCTTGGAAAAACCTCTAGATCTAATCAGGATGGCTGGGAACCATTTCCTTTCAAACAGCATCATTTCCTAAAGCGCAATTTCCTGCCCAAATTAAATTACGGGGAAGTACATCATGACATTAGATCAACTGGAAAAACTCATTCGTATCGATTTGGATGCGGCAGAAATTAGCCCCAACACCAATGAGAAAGCAGCGCTTTTTAGAGAGGCATCGAAAGCGGCATACGAACTGGATGCTTTTCCATTTTTTTCTGCACTCGAATCCGGATGGAGGTCTATAGAGGAAGGCTGCAAATTTCATGAGGAAGATCGACACAGAACAAGTTTCAAAAGCCCGCTAGAATCCTTTAGCTATAACGTGGACTTAGGGTTTTATCCTCCTCCTGAGATATTGTTATGCCTTCAAAGTTGTTTTCAAATTTACTTCAATTCTAAAGGCACAAAATCCCTTGACGAAATATTCTTCGGAGCGCCACATAAAAAATTGTCAAGCCCTTCTTATTTACAGGCAAATCGAAGTAAATATTTTACATTCAAATTTTTTTTCGAAAATGTTGATAGTTGTCTGGATATTGACTTAAAAGGAAAATCATTAGTTGAACGAGCAGAAGCATATCTAAACTCAAGCTTCTCAGAAGAAAATAATGATGACCCCGAAACGTTTCTAAGGGGCTATCGTCGATGGCGTAAAGAATAGCCAAAAGTAGAATATCCGTTGCAAGCTAAGCGGACAAAAAATAATTTTAATGTCCGTGACTCGCAAAGTTTTATGACAATAATAGGGAGTTAGTTCTAGTAGCGCCAAGGAGACGCAAATATGACTAACACCCCGCAAAGACAATCAACTCTATCTAACGACCGTTTTTTACGCTGGCCTGAAGTTAAGGAGCGTGTCGGTTTCAGTCGATCCCAAGTCCACCTGTTAATCAAGCAAGGCAGATAGAGGTGGCTCCGCTTTTTAAGACAACCGCATAAGTGAATTTGCGTCCTGATTGGGGCAAGATTGTCCCGTAAACAGGAGCATGAAATGACCAGAAGACCTCGACGTAACCACTCACCGGCTTTCAAGGCCAAAGTAGCGCTGGCAGCC